>NZ_JAJNJI010000001.1:0-450453 GCF_022386165.1 Mammaliicoccus sp. P-M58 | reverse complement strand
TGCCGGGGTGGCGGAACTGGCAGACGCACAGGACTTAAAATCCTGCGGTAAGTGATTACCGTACCGGTTCGATTCCGGTCCTCGGCACCATATTAATATGCGCCCGTAGCTCAATTGGATAGAGCGTTTGACTACGGATCAAGAGGCTAGGGGTTCGACTCCTCTCGGGCGCGTAATGACCATTTTGGTTACGGGAAGTAGCTCAGCTTGGTAGAGCACTTGGTTTGGGACCAAGGGGTCGCAGGTTCGAATCCTGTCTTCCCGACTCTTTAAAAATTTACATATTAAATGGGGGCTTAGCTCAGATGGGAGAGCGCCTGCTTTGCACGCAGGAGGTCAGCGGTTCGATCCCGCTAGTCTCCACCATTTAAAAATAATATCATTATGGCGGCGTAGCTCAGCTGGCTAGAGCGTACGGTTCATACCCGTGAGGTCGGGGGTTCGATCCCCTCCGCCGCCATTAAAATTTTCAATATGAATACATATTTTAAATTTTGGACCTTTAGCTCAGTTGGTCAGAGCAAACGGCTCATAACCGTTGGGTCGCAGGTTCGAGTCCTGCAAGGTCCATACTTATATATTGGAGGAATACCCAAGTCCGGCTGAAGGGATCGGTCTTGAAAACCGACAGGGGCTTAACGGCTCGCGGGGGTTCGAATCCCTCTTCCTCCGCCATTATATTTGTAACTTAATATTATTATCGCGGGATGGAGCAGTTCGGTAGCTCGTCGGGCTCATAACCCGAAGGTCGGTGGTTCAAATCCGCCTCCCGCAATAGCTTTAATGATGGTCCCGTGGTGTAGCGGTTAACATGCCTGCCTGTCACGCAGGAGATCGCGGGTTCGATTCCCGTCGGGACCGCCATTTTTAAAAATTAATGTATGGCTCAGTAGCTCAGTCGGTAGAGCAAAGGACTGAAAATCCTTGTGTCGGCGGTTCGATTCCGTCCTGAGCCATCTTTTAACTTTTTGCCGGCCTAGCTCAACTGGTAGAGCAACTGACTTGTAATCAGTAGGTTGGGGGTTCAAGTCCTCTGGCCGGCACCATCTAACGGAGGGGTAGCGAAGTGGCTAAACGCGGCGGACTGTAAATCCGCTCCTTCGGGTTCGGCAGTTCGAATCTGCCCCCCTCCACCATTATTATTTTAATTTAATAGGGGCATAGTTCAACGGTAGAATAGAGGTCTCCAAAACCTTTGGTGTGGGTTCGATTCCTACTGCCCCTGCCATGGCGGCTGTGGCGAAGTGGTTAACGCATCGGATTGTGGTTCCGACACTCGTGGGTTCGATTCCCATCAGCCGCCCTTATTTTATATTAATGGGCTATAGCCAAGCGGTAAGGCAACGGACTTTGACTCCGTCACTCGCTGGTTCGAATCCAGCTAGCCCAGTAGTCTGGCGGCATAGCCAAGTGGTAAGGCCGAGGTCTGCAAAACCTCTATTCACCGGTTCAAATCCGGTTGCCGCCTCCATTAATAACTTTGCGGGAGTATTTCAACTTTTAGAATACATTCCTTCCCGGAATGAGATATAGGTGCAAGTCCTATCTTCCGCTCCATTATTATTATTAATACTGTTATTTATTAAAATGCGGGAGTATTTCAACTCTTAGAATACATTCCTTCCCGGAATGAGATATAGGTGTAAGTCCTATCTTCCGCTCCATTTATTTCTTCCATTGGGAAGATTTTTTTGTAGGATTTTTATTAAGCCGGTGTGGTGGAATTGGCAGACACGCGGGACTCAAAATCCCGTGTCCGTTGAGGACGTGTCGGTTCGAACCCGACCACCGGTATATATAATTAATGAAAAAAGTCTTAAGCTATTAGCTTAAGACTTTTTTTGTTCTTTTAAAGTTTAATAATATAATCAATTTTCTTATCTTTATACATTTTACTTCTTGTCATTACTTGAGGGATATCATATTTGTTTTTCATACTAATTGCTTTTGATAGGCTCTCATCAGTACAAGCGACAATATCAATATTAGTAGTGTGTTGAAGTATTTCTACATAAATTTCTGAAGTAATATTACAACCATCAATACCAACTTTTTGTTTGTTCATTTTAATTACCCCCTAATTTTTGTGATTGATTAAAGGATAATCTATGAAATGCATTTCATGTCAATGGTTTAATTTAAATACTGAGTTTCTTTTAATAAGTTTTGTTTCAAATAAATAGTTATTCAGTTTATCTTCATATAGTTGATTAAACAAACTTTTACCAATTTGAAAGAGGGGAATCTCTATTGTAGTAAGGTTCAGCAACTTAGATATTTTATGATTTTCAAACCCAATGATAGATATGTTTTTCTTCTTTTCTTCATTTAAACTAATAAACAATCCAGCAGCTGTGTTATCTCCAGAAACAACAATTGCTGTTGGTGTATTTTCTTTATTTTCAATTTCCTGTGCGAGTCTTTGACCATCTTCTAATAATACAAAATTCTCATATATATCTTGATCATTGTAAGTTATAGAATTCTCACTGCAAAAGTCTTTATATGCTTGTATTCTTAAAATTGAACTAGTGCTATTTCTTCTATTTATGGCACATGCAATATGTCTATGTCCATTATTGTATAGATGATTTAATGCTTGTTTGAAGGCATTATAGTGATCAATATATGTAGTTCTAAATTTAGAGTTTGAAATATTTTCGAATATAGAAATTGGACCATACTCTATGTACTGTTCAACTATATTTAATGAAATATTCCTTGAACATATAATAAGTGCGTCTATTTGTTTTAATTTTAGCATTTCCAAAGCGTCAATTTCTTGATCAGTATCGTAGGCAGTTTGGAACAAAACAATTTTTTTGTTTGATTTAATCGCTTCTTCAGAAATACCTTGTAATAACTGTGAAAAGTAGGGGTGATTAGAGAATGGCAAAACGACACCTATTAAATTTGTTTTGCCTTTTTTTAAATGAATTGCATTGATATTTGGTATATAATTTAATTCTTCTATAGTATCAAGTACTTTTTGTCTTTTTTCTTCATTAACATAAGGGTGGTTGTTAATTACTCGTGATACGGTACTTGGTGAAACGCCAGCTCGTTTAGCTACTTCTTTTAAATTTGTCATTTGCATACCCCCTCGATTATACTTATTACTATGTTATTATTTTAGCATATAAGTGAAACTATATTTACAAAGATAAAGTAGGTGTAATTTATTAAACAGCAATTTTATGAATTAGAATGTGCACATTTGGATGCTAGTAATAGAAAGGATAAGTCGTATATCTTAAATTTACTTGATGATGATTTTAAAGAAATAGGTAAGTCTGGCAGAATGATTTATAAACGTGATATTGAAGAGGGCACTTTACATACATTTGATTATGAGATTTCGGATTTTATAGTTGAAAAAATCCAAAAAGGTAATGTACTAACGACTTATGAATTAAACAATAAAACTGATCATATAACAACTAAACGGAGTACATTATGGATTAGAAAACAATCTGAGTGGAAGATGAGATTCCATCAAGGAACAATAGTAAAAAAATGACTACAAAATTGTAGTCATTTTTTTGTCTTTATTTCCGCTTTACTAATTCAGGCTCAAGATGATAGACATCTGTTTGATTTTCCTTATATTCAATTGCATTGATAAGGATATAAACTAATGTTTCAGCAATTTTCTTAGTAGGGACACCGACTGAATGAATCACAGTATCCATATGGTCAAATTGAGGTACATTGTCGTATGAGTATACAATATGTTGATCTAGTGAATCTTTTAAAGTGTGCACGAGTCCTAAAGTAATATCGTAACTTCCGCAAATGATACCTTTTGGCAACTTATGATTGGTTAAATATGACTTTAATGCAAAAAATGTATCTTCAGCAGATAGTCCTTTTGAATCAATCATATTATATTCAAGATTGTGCTCTTTACAATACCTTTCAAAAGTTTCTTTCTTTATAATTTGTCGAATATCATCGGTGTTGAGATCACCAATATAGCAAATATTTGTTATATTATTTTGCATTAAATCATCTAAAGAAAGAATCATTGCTTGTTTATGATTTACATTTACAATAGGATATTCGAGCTCTCGGTCTGTACCATAAGCTACTACTGGGATATTTGAACTAATGATACTTGGTAGGGTAGAAGCTTCACCTTCATCAAATACGATGATGCCATCAAAACGTAATTCTAAAAATTTATGTGCAGCAGTTTCCACATCATCGATTGATACTGACATAAAATATCCAGTATTCTTTAAAAAGTTATTGATTTCTGAAACAAGAGTTGAAACTGCAACTCTGTCTACTGATGGCCAAATGAGTCCAATTGTTTGGCTCTTGTTTGAGACTAAAGAGCGAGCGGAATTATTGGGAATATAATTCATTTCTTTTGCCTTTTGCTGTATGCGCTCTGTTGTTTCAGCAGTAACTAAAGGAGAATTTTTTAAAGCTTTACTTACTGTTGAATAACTAACACCACAGGCATTTGCTATGTCTTTTAATGTTACAGCCATGGGAGTCTCCTTTAAATATTATTTTCTATATTATACCATAAGCACACAATTTCTATAAATAACAACGTTGTTATTTTGTTTCATTTCATTTATACTTATCAATAAGAATTAAAGATGTAATCAAATTGATTACTTTTTTAGAATTAATGGGGGATGAGAGATGAAAAAAATTTTACTGTTAATTGTAAGCGTATTCACTGCTTTGTATGGATGTCAACAAAGTGACGCACAAGATAAAGATGTTAAGACTTTAACATTAGCACACAATCAATCAACAACACATCCAGTACATAAATCTTTAGAAGAATTTAAAAAAGAAGTAGAAAAAAAATCTCATGGTAAATTAAAGATTAAAATATATGCGAACGGACAACTTGGAAGTGAACGGGAAGCAATTGAGATGACACAAACAAATGCTATTCAATTTACAAAAGTGTCAGCAAGTGCACTTGAAAGTTTTTCTGAGTCGTATTCTTTATTTAGTATGCCATATCTATTTGAATCTCAAGATAGTTTCCGTTCTATTATGAAAAAACCTGAAGTACAAAATTCATTCTTTAATACGACAAAAGACAACGGGTTTGTAGGTATTACTTACTATGACGCAGGATTAAGAAATATTTATACAAAAGATAGAGAAATAAAGACGAATAAAGATTTACATGGTTTAAAAACACGTGTTCAACCTAGTAAAACAAGTGTTGAACTTATTAAATCATTAGGTGGTACACCAACACCAATGGCTTTTGGTGAAGTTTACACAGCACTTCAATCTGGTGTTATTGATGCGGCTGAGAATAATGAAACAGCATTGACTGACAATAAACATGGAGAAGTTGCAAAAAATTATTATAATACTGAGCATGCTATCGTTCCTGATATTTTAATTATGAACAAGGATGCATACAATGATTTATCGAAAGAAGAAAAAGGATGGATAAAAAGCGCAGCAAGATCATCTACTGAAAAGCATGAAGTCATCTGGGATAAAGCCATTAAAGAGGCAATTAAAACAGCTAAAGAAGATATGAATGTTAAGTTTCATGATGTAGATAAAACTTCTTTCAAAAAAGCTGTAAAACCTTTACAAGAAGAATTTAAAAATAATAAAGGAACTGAAAAACAATACAAATTGATTAAGGAGGCAGAACAAAATGAATAAATTAACACATTATATCGATAAAACTTTGCTTTCTGTGTCAGGTGTATTGGTAACAGTAATGGTCATTTTATCAGTTTGGCAAGTGATAACAAGATATATATTAAACACGCCAAGTACGACAAGTGAAGAAATCATTCGTTTCTTGTTAATTTGGTTTGCATTATTAAGTGCAGCATATGTATTTGGTAAGAAAAAGCATATCGCGATTTTATTTATTAGAGAAAAGTTTCCACTTAAAGCCCAGCTATTTATAGAAAGGCTGACGAATATCATTATTTTATTAGTTGCTTTAATTTTGATGATTTTTGGTGGTATTAAAATTGTTGCCCTTACATGGACTCAAATAGCGCCATCAACTGGTGTATCAATGGCATTAATGTATGGTGCATTACCAATTTCAGGACTCTTTATTGCTTTTTATTCAATACGAGGCATTATAACAAATGAGTTACCTGAAAATGATGAAGGCGGTGAAGTGTAATGACGACAATTGCTGGAATCGTATTATTTGTATCTTTAGCCGTATTTTTAGCTTTTGGTATTCCAATCGCTATTTCAATTATTTTAAGTTCATTATTAACGTTAATACTTATTTTCCCGTTTGATGTCACAATACTTACGGCTGCTCAAAGAATGATAACGGGTATTGATAACTTTACAATGCTTGCCATTCCGCTATTTGTACTTGCTGGAATATTGATGAATAACGGTGGTATTGCATTTCGATTAATTAACTTTGCGAAAGTATTAGTAGGTAGATTACCTGGTTCTTTAGCACATACGAATATTGTAGGGAATATGTTGTTTGGTTCGATTTCAGGATCAAGTGTTGCAGCTGCTGCAGCAATGGGTAGAATCATGACACCGATGGAAACAACACAAGGTTATAAAAAATCATATTCTGCAGCTGCTAATATTGCATCAGCCCCTTCAGGATTATTAATTCCACCAAGTTCATTGTTGATAGTCTATTCACTTGTAAGTGGTGGAACATCAATTGCTGCATTATTCATTGCTGGTTACGTTCCTGGAATCCTATGGGGTCTAGGTTGTATGGTTGTTGCTTACTTTTTAGCAAAAAAACATGGCTATCCAGTTTCTGAAAAAGTGAGTTGGAAAGATAAATTATTTTTAACTTTAGATGCCATTCCAAGTTTACTATTAATTATTATCGTAATCGGTGGTATTGTAGCTGGAATATTCACAGCAACAGAGGGTGCAGCCGTCGCAGTTCTATATGCATTTATACTGTCGCTTATCTATAAAAATTTAAAAATAAAAGATATACCTGCGATTATTATAGAAACGGTTGAAATTACAGGTATGATTTTATTCTTAATTACAGCATCTGCATTATTCTCACTCGTTATGAGTTTTACAGGATTACCAGAAGCAATTTCTGGCGGCATATTATCATTAACTGAAAATCCTATTTTATTATTACTGTTAATGAATTTAATTTTACTGATTGTTGGTACATTTATGGACATAACGCCAGCCGTACTTATATTCACACCAATTTTCTTACCAATTGCAGATAGTATCGGTTTAGACCCAATTCACTTCGGTATTGTGATTGCATTTAACTTATGTATTGGTAATATAACACCGCCAGTAGGTAGTGCGTTATTTGTTGGTAGTAGTGTTACAAATGTTCGAATTGAAAGTGTCATTAAGACATTAATACCATACTTTATTATTTTAATTATTCTATTGTTATTAATTACGTTCGTACCACAATTATCGTTATTCTTACCAAAATTACTTGGGCTATAGGAAAGGTGAGTATTTATGAGTTTAATTAAAGAAAATTTTATTGTTCAATCTGAAAAAGGGCAGGCTTTATACAATATAGCTAAAGATATACCAATTTTTGATTTTCATTGTCATCTTGATCCAAAAGAAATCTATGAGAATAAACCTTTTAATACGATTACTGAAGTTTGGCTAAAACATGATCATTATAAATGGCGTTTAATGCGCGCATTTGGAATAAATGAGTCGTATATTACAGGAGATAAATCCGACAAAGATAAATTCGATGCTTTTATAAGTTTATTGCCAAAAAGTATTATGAATCCGATGTATCACTGGTGTCATTTAGAGTTAGCAAGGTATTTCAACATCAATGAAAATTTGAATAAAATTGATAAAGATCAATTATATAATCAGTTAAATGATAGTTTACAACAACCAGAATTTCTTCCAAGAAAATTAATAGAAAGAAGCAACGTCCAAATCATTTGTACAACTGATGATCCGTGTGATGATTTGAAATATCATCAATTACTTCGTGAAGATAAGTCATTTGATGTTAAAGTATTACCAACATTTAGACCGGATCGTTATATCGCTTTAACGAAAGATAATGCAGAAGCAACTATTAAACAATTAGAAAATGCTACAGAATCAAAAATAAATCATTTGGAAGAATATATTAATGCGCTCAATGAACGAATTGAATACTTCCATCAAAATGGCGCAAGAAGTTCTGATCAAAGCTTTGCTAAAGTACTTAAAGTGGATGTAACTAGAGACCAAGCTGAACAGTATTTTGAAGAAATTAAACATGGTGAAGACTTAGATGAGGAAGATTTAAGTAGATTATCTGGATATATTTTAACTGAAGTAAGTAAAACGTATAAAAAATATAATTGGATTGTACAGTTTCATCTTGGACCAGTGAGAAATAATAATACATTACTGTTTGAAAAAGTTGGGGCAGATGCTGGATTTGATAGTGTAGGTGATATGCTCAGTTCTACTGATTTAAATAGATTTTTAGATCATTTAAGTCAAAATGATGCATTATCAGATACAATCATTTATCCTAATAATGCTAATGATCACTTAATGGTGCAAGCTACAGCTGGAAACTTTACTTCGGATAAAGTCAAAGTGCAGCTTGGTGCTGCATGGTGGTTCAATGATACTAAAGAAGGTATGGAACAACATTTAGTAGAATACGCAAATGTTGGATTATTATCTACTTTCGTTGGTATGTTAACTGATTCAAGAAGCTTATTATCATATACAAGACATGAATATTTTAGAAGAATTTTATGTGAAATGATTGGTAAACGTGTGGAAAGAGGAGAAATCATTGATGATGATGAAATTCTTATTGAAATCATTAAGGATATTTGCTTTAATAACGCCGTGTCTCTATATAATATCGAAGGCGAAGATGCTATATAATAATTAAGAACCTAAGACAGCATCGTCTTAGGTTCTTTTACATTTAGAACTTTAGATTTTCAATTGTTTTTAAATCATCTTGATAAACTGTTATCGTTGCGCCTTTTACTACAAATGTTGGAATATGTTGTAAAGTCGTTTTTACGGTTATTGTTTGACCATCTTTAAATTGTTCGCCGCTATGAAAATCAATCCAACCCTTGTTGTTGTTAGGTAAATAGACTGTTCTTTCTTGTTGAGCTTTTTCTACGATAGGGGCAATTAACATATGCTCACCTAACATAAATTCATTATTTTCTTCAAAAGTATTTATATCACTTTCAAATTGGTAAAAAGTAGGTCTAATAATTGGTTCATACGATTCATGTGCCTGTAAAACTAATGACTGAAGATATGGTTTAAGCTTTTCATGGAAGTGCATGGCTTGTTTAACTTCAGATAATACTTCTTGATGCATCCAAGGTTCATTTACAGTACCATCATCATTCCAGGAGTGGATTGAAAATCTCGGATAATAAGCACCACATTGTACCCATCTTAAAAATAATTCTGCTTCTGGTTTATCTCCAGAAAAACCGCCAATATCATGTCCGAAATTATAAACACCAGATAGACTTAAACCAATTGCCATAGCATTATTATATTTTAATGTATGCCAACTCGTATAGTTATCACCTGTCCAAGTTTGAACATATTTACTCATACCTGCTGCACCAGATCTACTAATGATATAAGGATATTCTTCTTTATGATATTGTTGTTGAATTTCTCTTGATGCTTTCATCATTAATATAGGCATAATTGCTTTATAATCTTGGAATTTTGATTCATTTCCGAAACCATTTACTAGAGCTTTATCATCCCAAATTTCGAATTCGTTATTATCATTCCATGTGCAATTGACATGATTAGATAATAATTGTTGTTCTATTTTTGATTGCCACCATTTAATAGTGTCTTTATTTGTAAAGTCTAAGTAGTATCCTTTTTCATCCCAAAATTGTACAAGAAGCGGTTTGCCATTCATATCTTTAATAAATCCATCTATGGATAATACTTCATCTAGTAAAGGATGATCTGTAAGTAGGGTAGGTTTAATATTCGCTACTAATTCTACATTTTTATCTGTATAAACTTTACCTAAAGATTTTGGGTCTTTAAATTTATCGTAATTCCAATTAAAAACGTATCTCTTATTTTGAATAGATGTATAACCTGATGAAAGGTGGAAAGATCTAATCGTTATATTATGTGAGTTACACTGATCTAGAAAAGATAACAGTCTTTCATCTGAATTTGGTAAATCTGTATATTGCATTGTTGAGCCAGAATATGACAAACTCCATTCAGGCATCAGTGTTGGTCTACCTGTTAAATGACTAAAACGCGTCGTTACTTGTTGAATAGTCGGACCGGCAATAACGTAATAATCAAGAAAATCTGACTTAGTTTCATAATATCTATAATGACCGTGATAATTATCTAACTCTTGTCCAAGGTCTACAATAGAGTCTTGATAATCATCGTAGAAGATACCAAATGATATATTTTCATCAGTTTTGTATGTGAGATAATAAGGAATATGTTTATAAAGAGGATCAGTCGTTTCAGCATTATAACCCATAGCATCTATATTCTTCATTCTGAATCGTCTGCCATGTTTATTCACTTTTCCACTTTTTTCTCCGAGTCCAAAATACATTTCATTTTTATCTCTATTTAAATAATGACAAGTCGGATGATTTTTTGATATTTGATGATGATAACTGCCTGTCTTACGGTCTTGCATGATTTTAATTTCTTTGTCAGATGAACTTAAATCATACCAACTACAATAGAAATCTTCTTTATCAATGACGAGTTTTAATAACTTTGTCTTAATTATAATATGGTGTTGCTCTTCTGAAATTTCATATTGAAGACATGAAAAGTTAGATTGATCGTATCTAGAGAGACCTTCAAACGGTAAGTCAGTGTCTCCAGGTGTAATGGTCCAAGTTGGTAAAGTGATCTCTTTCTCTGTAGAAGATTTAATATTGATTAAGTAATCTTCTAATATGCGGATTGTAAAGAAATGCTCGTTTTGCTTGTCACTGATTACAATTGTATTTTTATCTTGTGAAATCATATTAAACATGTAAATAGCCTCCTATAACAACGTTGTTATTTAAACTATTACATTAATATATACCAAAGTAAAGTAAAATAGTAAAAATAGCATTGTCTATGAAAATAAAGTCATATATCATTAATACATATGATTTCAGGAGGCTTTTTATGGATAAACATTTCACAGTAAAGGAATTTTTCTCTAATATTTTAAATGGTATAGGTGTAGGTATTGTTATAGCATTAATACCTAATGCCATACTAGGTGTGTTATTTAGTTATTTATCACAGTTTCATCCGCTATTAGAAATGTTTAATCAAGCATTATTACTCATGCAGTTTGCGATGAGTTTTATTATAGGAATCGTTGTAGCACATCAATTTAAATTCCAAGCTACTGATGCAGTTATGATTGGCGCTGCGGGATTAATAGGTTCAGGCGCTGTGAAAATACAAAATGGTCAATTTATATTTGTGAGTATAGGGGATGTCGTCAATTTAATCGTTGTGTTAATTATCAGTTGTTATTTGATGATTAAATTAAAAGGTAAATTTGGTTCTTTAGATATGTTGATTATGCCAATTATTATTTCAGTTGTCAGTGGATTTATAGGTATGCTGACACTTCCATATGTTAGTAATGTAACTAAAGGAATAGGCAAATTAATAGAACAATTTTCTACATTGAATCCTCTAATGATGTGTATATTGATCGCGATTACATATGCATTATTAATGGTAACGCCAATTTCAGTTGTCGCAATAGCTACTGCGGTCGGTTTAAACGGTTTAAGTTCAGGAGCTGGCAATATGGGTATTGTAGCAGCATGTGTGACTTTCTTAATGGGTTCATGGAAAGTAAACGAAAAAGGTATCAATATCGTACTTATAATCGGTGCTGCTAAAATGATGATTCCAGTATATTTCAAAAATCCTATCATCGCAGTACCATTAATCATAAATGGACTAATGAGTGGATTACTCACTTATTTCGTAGGGATAAAAGGTACACCAATGTCTACAGGATTTGGATATACAGGGTTTGTTGGACCAGCAAATGCATTGAAATTTATGGAAGGATCAGTATTCTTAAATATATTAATACTAGGCGTAGCATATTTCGTCATACCGTTTGTATTTGCATATATCGTACATAAAGTTTGTTTAAAAATACTTCCAAAATACAATCAAGAAATGTTTTTATTTAAAGAAAATAATTAGAATGAAGAAAAGGCTGAGACAAGAAAAATGTCTCAGCCTTTAAATTTGTCTGAATACTGGTGCCGTTATTAGCAAGTTTGGCGAGAAGTGCAAATACTGGTGTCGTTAAAAGCAGTTTTGGCAAGAGGTGCAAATAAGGAGATCAGTAATTACAATTCTCATTAGTTTTGTAATTAAGGCTGTCCATAGTAACACTTCAGCTGACTTTTGTAATTAACAACCCCGTTATAAACAAGTTTGGCAAGAAGTGTTCACAAGACCCTAGTTACGAACAAGTTTAGACAAAACTGTTCACAAGGACTCTATTAATAACACTTCTTGTTAGTTGTGTTATTAACCACACTGCATACCTACACTTTTAATTGTAAGAATATTATGAAAAAGAGATTGTTTGTTTTCATAAAGTGTTGTAGAATTAATCATTATTTATTTTATTGTGGAAAGGAAGTACGTGTTATGCGATTTAAATTATTTAATATAAGAGAAGATGAAAAGCCTTATGCATATCAATGGGGTCAAAATAATGGTCATGAAATTGAATGCACAGAAGAGGATTTAACTTTAGACAATGTACATACTTTATCATCTTTTGATGGTGTGAGTACTCAACAGTTATTTAAGTTTGATGACAGAATATATGAAGCGCTTAAAGATGTAGGTATTAAACAAATTGCTGGTCGTGCTGCTGGGTTTGATATGTTTAATTTAGCTGAAGCTGCTAAACATGATATAAAAATTACAAATATTCCTTCATACAGTCCAAATGCTATTGCGGAATTTGCAGTTTGTAGAGCTTTAGAATTAATAAGAAACATTAATAAAATAAATAAAAAACTAGCACATCAAGATTTTACTTGGGATGAAACAGTTATCGCTAAAGAACTAAGAAATATGACGGTACTGGTTATAGGTGTTGGTAGAATAGGTAAAGTGTCAGCACGATTATTTAAAGGATTTGGTGCGGAAGTTATCGGGTATGACCCTTATGACCAGTCGTTAAGCGATATTGAATATGTACAAAGTTTACAAGAAGGATTATCTAAAGCCGATTTAATCACATTACATGTTCCAGCAAATGAAGAAACGACACACATTATTAATGAAGAAACGATTAACTATATGAAAAATGGTGCATATTTAGTGAATACAGCTAGAGGTGCGACAGTGAAGACTATTGATGTCATTCAAGCATTAAATAGCGGTAAATTACATAGTGTCGCTTTAGATGTATATGAAAATGAGTTTGCATATTTCTCATATGATTATACAGACAAAGAAATTGAAGATCCTACTTTAAAAGAATTGATGTCACGTGACGATGTATTAATTTCACCTCATATTGCATTTTATACGCATACAGCCGTACAAAATATGGTTCAAATTTCATTGGAAAGTGCACTTGAAGTTATCACAACTGGATACAGTGAAAATGAAGTTCAACTAAGTAGAGTATGAATGAACGTTCGTTCATACTTTTTTTATAAAAAGCTATTGCATAAAATTTCATAAATGCGTATAATAATGAATATTATTAATTCAGGAGGTAACGAATTTGAAAAGAAATGTATTTACTAAAGTAGTTATAGCAACAATTTGTTTACTACTTACAATTCCTTATTTAGCCCCCATAAAGTCACAAGCTGCAGAAACTGATCAATGGGAAAAAGCTAAAGAACGAGGCGAGTTAAGAGTAGGATTATCAGCAGATTATGCACCTTATGAGTTTGAGCACACTAAAGATGGTGAACGTGAATATGCTGGGATAGATATAGAACTTGCTAAAAAAATTGCAAAAGACAATGATATTAAACTTAAGATTGTGAATATGCAATTTGATAGTTTACTAGGTGCTTTAAAAACTGGAAAAATCGATATGATTATTTCTGGTATGGCTCCAACTCCTGAGAGAAAGAAACAAGTTGATTTTTCTGATGATTATATGGAAGTTAATCAGAGAATGATTATACAGAAAAAAGATAAAGACAAATTAAAAACGATTGATGATTTTAAAGGAAAAATGGTCGGTGTACAAAAGCAAACGACTCAAGAAGAATTGGCAAAAACAGAAATGCCAGAATCTCAAGTTAGCTCATTAACGAGAGTACCGGAAGTTATTATGTCACTTAATTCTGGAAAAGTAGATGGCATGATTATTGAAGGGCCAGTTGCTGATGCGTACCTAGAGAAGAATCCTAATTTAACATATTCAGATGTAACATTTTCAGATGCAGACAAGACAACAGCTATTGCATTACCGAAAAATTCACCTGAATTAATGAAGAGAGTTAATAAGAGTGTTAAAGAAGTTCGTGACAATAATTTGATTAAAGACTATCAAGATAAAGCAACTGAAGCGATGTTCGATGATGGTTCTTTCTTCAGTAAATATGGTTCATATTTCTTACATGGTGTAGGTTATACGATATTATTATCATTCTTAGGTGTAGTAGCTGGGGCATTAATTGGTTGCTTCTTAGCACTTATGAAATTAAGTAATAGTAAAATATTTAAATCGATTGCTTCAGTTTACATTGAATTTATAAGAGGCACACCATTACTTGTTCAAGTATTTTTAGTTTATTTCGGTACAACAGCAGTACTTGGATTAGATTTATCAGCATTAATTTGTGGTATTATCGCACTCATCATTAACTGTAGTGCATATATTGCAGAAATTATTAGAGCTGGTATTAACGCAGTAGATAATGGCCAAATGGAAGCGGCTAGATCATTAGGATTAAATAAATCGCAAGCAATGACTAAAGTTATCTTGCCACAAGCAATTAAAAATATTTTACCTGCATTAGGTAATGAATTTGTAACAGTAATTAAAGAATCTTCTATAGTTTCTGTTATCGGCGTAAGTGAATTGATGTTTAATGCTCAAGTTGTTCAAGGGGCATCATTTGATCCATTTACACCATTATTAGTAGCAGCAGTATTGTACTTTATCTTAACGTTTACGTTATCTAGAGTGATGTACTTTGCTGAAAGGAGGTTTAGTGTAAGTGATTAAAGTTAACGATTTACACAAATCATTTGGTAAAAATGAAGTATTAAAAGGTATTAATTTAAATATTGAAAAAGGGGAAGTTGTTGCGATTATCGGCCCTTCTGGTAGTGGTAAAAGTACGCTTCTTAGATGTTTGAATTTATTAGAAGAACCTTCCTCTGGACAGATTGTATTTGAAAATAATGATTTAACAAATACTAAAGGTGCAAAGTTGGATCAATTAAGACAAAAAATGGGCATGGTTTTCCAAGGTTTTAATCTTTTTCCACATAAAAAAGTAATCGAAAATATTACACTAACACCTTTAACTTTGAAAAAAGGACAAAAATCCGAATTAGAAGATCAAGCTAAACAATTACTTCAAAAAGTTGGTCTAGAAGATAAAGCAGATGTTTATCCTTCTAAATTATCAGGTGGACAAAAGCAACGTGTAGCGATTGCTCGTGCGTTAGCGATGAACCCAGCAGTTATTTTATTTGATGAACCAACATCAGCATTAGACCCGGAAGTTGTTGGTGAAGTATTAAGTGTTATGAAAGATTTAGCCAAAGAAGGTATGACAATGGTCGTTGTAACACATGAAATGGGATTTGCTAAAAATGTCAGCGACCATGTGATTTTTATGGATGAAGGTATTGTTCAAGAAGAAGGTACACCTGAACAAATATTTGATAATCCTCAAAACGAAAGAACGAAACAATTTTTATCTAAAGTATTATAATACTAAAAATAGAAGAGGTGTTTTCGTGTTAGATATAGGTATAGTCGGTGGAAGTGGATACGGTGCAATAGAATTGATGAGATTATTAAATCAGCATAAAGAAGTGAACATCAAATATGTATTCTCACATTCGAAATCTGGTCAAGATATTAAGGAAACATATCCACATTTACAAAATAATATTATTGAACAATTCACAAGTTTAGATGTAGAAACAGTGCAATGTGATTTAATATTTTTTGCGACCCCCTCAAATGTGAGCAAGAATTTTATTCCTAAATTAATAGAACGTGGTATTAAAGTAATCGATTTATCTGGAGACTTTAGGTTAAAAGACCCCACAATTTATAAAAAATATTACGGAGAAAAGCCAGCTCCTCAGAGTGTATTGGATGAAGCGGTGTATAGCTTGCCTGAGTGGTCAAATGTGGATGGATTATCGACACAAATTATTGCAAACCCGGGTTGTTTCCCAACGGCAATACTCTTATCTTTACACCCTCTTTTAGAAAGTGACTTAATTAATAAAGACACGATTATAATAGACGCTAAAACTGGTGTTTCAGGTGCTGGTAGAACATTAAGTCAAAATGTTCATTTTGGCGAAGTAAATGAAAACTTTTCAGCTTATAAATTAGGATCCCATAAGCATACACCAGAAATTGAACAGTATTTATCACAAGTCTCGAAATCAGACATAAAAGTGACATTCACACCTCATCTCGTTCCTATGACAAGAGGTATATTGGCAACTATTTATGTAGATTTAAAAGATCAAACAAGTGAAGAAGCATTACATCAAATATATAAACAGAAATATGATGACAAACCATTTGTTCGTGTAAGAGACCTTGGCGAATTCCCTACAACAAAAGAAGTTCTAGGCAGTAATTACTGCGATATAGGTATTTATGTTGATGAAGACAGACAAAAAGCTATTATCGTTGCAGTTATAGATAATCTCGTTAAAGGTGCAAGTGGTCAAGCAATTCAGAACATGAATAGATTATTTGGATTTAATGAAGATGAAGGATTAAATTTATTACCAATATACCCATAGAATAGGAGGAATTTGATGTTAGATAAGACTGAAGAATTAATTGACTCTGAAATGATCATTATAGAAGAAGGTGATGTCGCATCACCTAAAGGATACATTGCTGGCGGCATGCATGTTGGTTTACGTAGAGAAAAGAAAGACTTTGGTTGGTTATATTCATCAGTTCCAGCTAATTGTGCAGCGGTATATACACAAAATGCTTTTAAAGCAGCCCCATTAAAAGTCACTGAAGAAAGTATTAATGTTGAACACAAACTTTCGGCAATTGTTATTAATTCTGCCATCGCAAATGCTTGTACAGGTCAAAGAGGTTTGGATGATGCAAAGCAAACTCAGAAATGGATTTCATCTAAACTACAACTACCTGAACATCAAATCGCAATTGCATCTACAGGCTTGATTGGTGAATTTTTACCTATGCAAAAAATTGAATATGGTGTGAATAATATTGATATTCTCAATAATGCGCATTCTTCTGATTTTAATGAAGCTATTTTAACAACTGATAAAGAGACTAAACATATAGCAGTACAAATTAAAATTGATGATGAAATTATTACGATTGGCGGTTCATGTAAAGGATCAGGCATGATTCATCCAAATATGGCTACAATGCTTGGCTTTATGACTACAGATGCAAATGTTGACTCTGAAGATTTGAATGACTTATTAAAAGAATCTGTTGATGAAACGTTTAATATGATTACAGTTGATGGTGATACAAGTACAAATGATATGGTTATACTTTTAGCTAACGGTGAAAGTGGCCAACATACATTAGCTAAATCACATCCAGAATGGGAGAAGTTCGCTCAAGCTGTCCAATATGTGAGTCAATATTTAGCTCAGAGTATTGCAAGAGATGGTGAAGGTGCGACGAAGCTAATCAAAGTTAATGTCAAAGGTGCTAAGACTAAAGCTCAAAATAGTGCAATTGCTAAAACAATTGTTGGTTCGAGTTTAGTGAAAACAGCGATACACGGTGCTGATCCAAACTTTGGAAGAATCGTAACTTCAATTGGTTATGCAGATCATACTGTAGATACTAACGAAGTAGACGTTTGGCTTTGTGGACATTTATTAGTCAGTAAAGGTATGAATGTATCATTTGATGAGTTAGATTTAAAAGCTAAGATGGAGCAAGATACAATTGAAATAGAAGCAAAAGTTGGAAATTCTCAGCATTCATCTACCGCTTTCGGATGCGATTTGAGCTATGATTACGTAAAAATTAATGCATTATATAGAACTTAATAGGAGGTCATTAAGTGAATTATGCAGTCATTAAAATTGGTGGAAGTGTATTAAGCAACTTAAGTCAAACGATAATAGAAGATATACTTACTTTAAAAAGTCAAAATTATATGCCAATCATCGTCCATGGTGGTGGACCGTTTATTAATAAACAACTAACTAAAATTGGTATCGAAAGTAAATTTGTAGATGGCTTACGTGTTACTGATGAAGAAGTGTTACTACAAACTTCAAGTACTTTGATAGGTGAGGTCAATCCACAAGTTGTGTTTCAAATTAATCAACATGACTCATTAGCATTAGGTATAAATGGCATTGATATGAATCTATTTGACATTAAACCATTAGATACTAAATATGGATTTGTAGCAGAATGTACATCCGTTAATAAAGAAACACTGGCTAATATATGTTCGAACAGTATTCCCGTTATCGCACCAATTGGTATCGATAGAAATACTGGTCAAAGATATAATATTAATGCAGATAGCCTTGCATATAAAATAGCGAGTGAAATGGAAGGCGACTTATTCTTAATAAGTGATATTCCAGGTGTACTGATTAAAGATGAAGTACAAAGTCATTTAAGTATAAATGATATTCATAATTATATAGAAACAACTGAAATATATGGAGGTATGATCCCTAAAGTTACTGGCGCAATTTCTGCAATAAAAGAAGGCTGTAAAAGCGTCAAGATTATTTCAGGATCATCAGACCATGCATTATTAAAAAGTTCTCATTCAAATAAAATAGGTACAACAATTACATTATAAATTAAAAAATCCGACAGCGTTTTTGAGCACTGTCGGATTTTTTGTTCGCTTATTAGCAGATTTGGTTAGAAGTGCAAATACTGAGTGTCGTTATTAGCAGATTGGGTTAGAAGTGCAAATAACGAGTGTCTTGTTTACATTTCTCAGGACTTTTGTAATTATGGCTATCCATAGTAACAGTTCGGCCGAGTTTTGTAACTAACACCCTCGTTATGAACAAGTTTGGGCAGAAGTGTTCACAAGAACCCCATTATGAACAAGTTTAGCCAGAAGTGTTCATAACAGCCCCCACCTCAAACAAGCTAAATACTGAATTGTCATACCATTTGCCATGGAGTATATGATAGCAATTTTTTATATACTTATTTAATTGAATTAATACGAATAACGTAAATTTATTTATTAAATGTGTTAAAATGTATTAGCATGTTTGATAGTGAGGTGAATAAATTTGAATTTAGATCAATTGAAGCAAGAAGTGATAGATTATGCACATTCTATTGGTATTGATAGTATTGGATTTACAACTGCTGATCCTTTTGATGAATTAAAGAAAAAGTTAGAAGATTATCATTCTAAAGGATATGCTTCTGGGTTTGAAGAAAGTGATATTGAGTTAAGAACAGTCCCTAAATTATCATTACCATCTGCTCGCTCAATTATAGCAATTGCTGTAGGGTATCCGAATAAATTAAAGGGTGCTCCTAAAAGTGTTAGAGGAGATAGAAGAGGCATGTTTGCGCGTGCTTCATGGGGCCAAGATTATCATACAATTATGAGAAATCGCCTTGATAAACTCAGTTTATTCCTAAAAGAAAAAGTACCTGATGTAGAAATTAAATCAATGGTCGATACTGGTGTCTTGTCTGACCGTTCAGTAGCTGAAAGAGCTGGGTTAGGATTTGCAGGTAAAAATGGATTTATTATTAATGAAGAACTAGGTACTTGGAGTTATCTTGGTGAAATGTTAGTCAGCATTCCATTTAAACCTGATGATCCAGTTATTGATAGTTGTGGTGATTGTAACATTTGTGTTGATAGATGTCCGACAGGTGCATTAGTAGGTAATGGTCAATTAAATAGTCAAAAATGTATCAGCTTTTTAACACAAACAAAAGGTTATTTAAAAGATGAATACCGCTATAAAATAGGGAATCGTTTATACGGATGTGACACATGCCAACAAGTATGCCCACGAAATAGAGGTATTAATACTGAACATGACGACATTATATTAGAACCTGAGGTACTAAAACCTAGACTTGTACCACTACTCAAAATGTCTAATAAAGAATTTAAAAATACTTATGGACATTTAGCTGGAGCATGGAGAGGTAAAAAGCCGATTCAACGAAATGCTATTGTCGCACTTGCTCACTTTAATGAAGAAAGTGCAATACCTGATTTAAAAGATGTTGCGTTAACAGATCCGCGACCAATGATAAGAGGTACTGCGTTTTGGGCTATCGGTCAAATACAAGGTGAAGAGGCAAGACCATTCATTATGTCACACTATGAACGTGAAATAGAAGAAGTCCAAGAAGAAATGATAAAAGGATTAGAGATTAGGAGAAAATAAATTATGACAAATCATGTAGTTTTATATCAACCAGAAATTCCAGCGAATACTGGAAATATTGCACGTAGTTGTGCAGCAACAGATACAACTTTACATTTAATTAGACCTTTAGGTTTTAGTACGGATGATAAAATGTTAAGAAGAGCGGGTTTAGATTACTGGAAATTTGTAAATATTGTTTATTATGATAGTATTGAAGAATTTTTCGAAAAGACTGAAGGCGGCAACTATTACTTACTAACGAAGTTTGGTACACAACCACATACTCAGTTTGATTACAGTAATGTTGAAGAAAATCATTACTTTATATTTGGTAGAGAAACAACAGGACTTCCAGATTGGGTTAAAGAAAAATATAAAGATACAGCATTAAGAATTCCAATGAATGATAATGTAAGATCTTTAAATTTATCTAATACTGCTGCAATATTAATTTATGAAGCGTTAAGACAACAAAACTATCCTAATTTATCATAGAAATAAAAAAACTGAGGCCATATGGTCTCAGTTATTAATTATTATTTGATTTTAAAGATTCAAGTTCTTTGTTTAAATCTTCTTCCTTAAGACCGTAGTCTTTAGAATCGCGACCAGCAGTTAACATCGCAGTAATAAATGCTACACCAACCATACAGATTAATAGCGTGTTCATTTAATTAGCCCCCTCGTAATGTTATGTTATCTTTATTATATACGAATTAAGACAATAATTAAATACATTTTTAAGGAGACATTGATATGGATAATTATATTTTGAAAAATGCACAAATTTATACTGAAACATATAAAATTGATCATGGCTATATCGAAGTGCGTAATGGGTGTATTCACGATATTCAAGAAGGGGAATATACAGGTACTTTACAAACCATTGATGCGAATGGTAAACATGTACTTCCAGGATTTATTGATATACATATTCATGGCGGTTATGGCCAAGATGCAATGGATGCAACACCAGAAACATTGAATTTATTGTCTGAGAAATTATTATCTGAAGGTACGACTAGCTTTTTAGCCACAACAATGACGCAATCAACTGAAGCCATCAGTGCTGCATTAGAAAATGTTGCAAACTATAAACCGATAGATGATAAACGTGCTGAAATACTCGGTGTGCATTTAGAAGGCCCATTTATTTCAGAACATAAAGTTGGTGCCCAAAATCCTGCATTTGTTGCAAGACCTACAGTACAAAAATTTAAAGATTTTCAAGATAAATCAAATGGTGCGATTAAAATAGTGACAATTGCGCCAGAAGTTGAAGGTGCAGAGGAAGTTATTAAAGCACTTCATGAAGATGTTATTTTTTCAGCAGGACATACCGTATCTGATTACGATGGTATTGAAAAAGCAGTTCAAAATGGTCTTAAGCATATTACTCATTTATATAATGCACAAACAACATTTACACATAGAGAACCAGGCGTATTTGGTGCCGCTCTGACTGATGAAAGATTAACAACAGAAGTCATTGTTGATGGCATTCATTCACATCCTGCTGCAGTGAAATTAGCATATCTGGCTAAAGGAAATGAGAATTTCTGTATTATTACAGATGCAATGCGTGCAAAAGGAATGAAAGATGGTAAATACGATCTTGGTGGTCAAGATGTATTTGTTAAAAATAACGAAGCAAGATTAGAAACTGGTTCACTTGCAGGAAGTATATTACTTATGAATAAAGGCTTAAAAAATTTAATGGACTTTGCAAATATTTCACTTGAAGAAGCATGGCGTACTGCAAGTTTAAATCAAGCTATTCGATTGAAAGTTGATGATAGAATTGGCTCAATCAAAGTTGGAAAACAAGCCGATCTTGTTATAGCTGATTCAGAATTAAATGTTTTAACTACTATTAAAAAAGGGTATATTATAGATAATGACTAAAGGTTATGATTTTTGTAAATAGACAAGTTGAAATGAGGAGTGGACAAAATGGCTTTAAACTTTAAAGTATTTGAAACAAAAGATATTGCTGCACGATATGCTGCAGATGTAGTTCGCAAACAATTTAATTCAGATAGCACTTCAGTTGTCGGTGTTCATTTAGAAGCAGAACAAACATCATTTTTCGATGAACTATTAGATGATGTTAAGAAAAATCCTGTGAACTTCAGTCAAATTCATATTTTAGACTTTGACGGTAAAGAAGATTATTACACAGAATTAGGTGTCCCAGCTAAACAAGTATTAAAAACTGATGTCGGTAGTGATGTTGAAGCATTTATTAAAGAAAAAGTGAATACTGACAAAAAGAAAAACAAATTGATGTTAGATGTTGTCACTTTAACTGAAGATAGCAGAACGGGATTAGACTATGATCAAGCAATTCACCCAGCAAGAGAAGTTATCGTACTTGTCACTGGTAAAGAAAAAGCTAAAGCAGTAAGTCAGTTATATCAAGAACCTGCAAATGGTTCTGTTGAATCCGCTAAATTAAAACAACATAGAATGGTAACAGTTGTATTAGATAATGAAGCGGCACAAGGGTTACCTGAAGACGTTAGATCTTACTTCTCAATTCAATTTTCATAAGAAGGTGAGAAATTTGAATAAAAATCTAGAAGAAGAAAATGAAATGGTTCAAGACCTAGAAGATGTTAAAGAACTAGGTAAAGAAATGGAACAAATATCAGAACAAAATGATGAAGCTTTTGAAGAAAAGAAATCTGAACAAGAGTCTTAAAAAAAGAGACTGGGACATAATGTAATGTCTCAGTCTCTTTTTTTCGTTAATTTAAATTATCTGACAACTGAGAGTTTAAATCGCTTTCTTTATACGATATAATAAAGATGAATAAAGAATGATGAATTCAAGAAATAAAGGGGAGTATTGAAATGAGTTACAGAATTGAACATGATACATTTGGTGAAATTAAAGTTCCAAGTGAGAAATATTGGAAAGCACAAACACAAAGAAGTAAACAGAATTTCCCAGTAGGTAAAGAACAAATGCCAATTGAAGTGATTTATGGATTTGCACATTTAAAAAGAGCAGCAGCGATTTCAAATCATGCACTTGGTAAATTATCTGATGATAAGAAAGATGCCATTGTATATGCTACTGATGAAATTTTAAAAGGGAACTTAGATGAACATTTTCCTCTAGTAGTTTGGCAAACAGGTAGTGGTACACAAAGTAATATGAACGTGAACGAAGTTGTGAGCTACGTTGCAAATGAATACTTGAAAGACAAAGGTTCAGAAGAGTCCGTTCATCCAAATGATCATGTTAATATGTCTCAAAGTTCAAATGATACATATCCAACTGCAATGCATGTTGCTTTATACCATGAAATTGAATCTAAATTATTACCAGCAATTGGTACGTTAAGAGATACATTTAAGAAAAAAGAAGAAGATTTTAAAGATATTATTAAAATCGGTAGAACACATTTACAAGATGCAACACCTTTAACTTTAGGTCAAGAAGTTAGTGGTTGGAGGTATATGTTAGATAAATGTGAATCATTATTAAATGAATCTAAAGGTCAATTATTAAACTTAGCAATTGGTGGTACAGCAGTTGGTACTGGTATCAATGCACATCCAGAATTCGGCGATAAAGTGGCTAAACAGATTAGCGAACAATTAGGTTATCCATTTGTATCATCTGAAAATAAATTCCATGCATTAACTGCTCATGATGAAGTTGTTTATGTTCATGGCGCACTTAAAGCATTAGCAAGTGACTTAATGAAAATTGCAAATGACGTAAGATGGTTAGCTTCTGGCCCAAGAGCTGGATTAGCTGAAATCTCAATTCCAGAGAATGAACCAGGTTCATCAATCATGCCAGGTAAAGTAAACCCAACTCAATGTGAAATGTTAACAATGGTTGCTGTTCAAGTATTAGGAAATGATGCAGCAGTAGGTATAGCAGCATCACAAGGTAACTTTGAATTAAATGTATTTAAACCAGTTATTTTATACAATACATTACAATCTATTTATTTATTAACTGATGGTATTGAAACATTTAATAACAATTGTGCAGTTGGAATTGAACCAATTGAAGAAAATATCGATAAATATTTAAATCAATCATTGATGCTTGTTACTGCTTTAAATCCACATATTGGATATGAAAATGCAGCAGCAATTGCGAAAAATGCTCACAAAAATGGATTAACATTAAAAGAATCTGCAATTGAATCAGGACTTCTAACAGAAGAACAATTCGATGAGTGGATTAAACCAGAAGATATGATAAGCTCTAAAAAATAATAGCAGCTTTAAGACACAAATATAAAGAACAGAAAAAGGTGCTATAGGCACCTTTTTCTGTATCAAAATATAACTTTGGAGGCAATTTATGAAGAGATTAGGATTAATAGATATAGGTTCCAATACTATAAGACTTGTTATTTTTGAATACTCTAAAGATACAGGTTTAAATGAACTACAAAACGTTAAAACACCAGCACGTTTGAGTCAATATTTAGAAGAAGATAAAACAATGAACAAAGATGGAATCAATATTTTAGTAGAAACATTAAATAGTTTTAAAAAAGTTGCCGAAAAATTTCAAGTGGAAGAACTTGTCCCTGCAGCTACAGCAGCAGTAAGACAATCTAAAAATATAGATGAAATTATTAAAAGTGTAAAAGACAAAACGAATCTTGACATTGAAATTATTCCAGAACAAGATGAGGCATTTTACGGATTTTATGCAGCAACACATACTTTAAATATAAATAATGGTATTACAGTTGATATAGGTGGTGGTTCAACAGAAATAACTTATTTTGAAGATAAAAAGTTAAAAGAGGCAATAAGTTTTCCTTTTGGTGTTGTAACTTTAGAGAAAATGTTTTTCGCTGATAAAGATCACAATGATAAAAATGCGATAAAAAAATGTGAGAAGTATGTTAAAGAACAGTTTGAGTCTGAAAAATGGATCAAGGATAAAAACGTTCCTATTATTGGTATTGGTGGATCTGCCCGAAATAATGCGCGTATACATCAGTCTTTAAATAACTATCCAATTGCTGGTGTACATGGGTATGACATGACTAAAAAAGGCCTTGAAGAAGTATTTGATGTCTTGAAAAAATCTGATAAAAGTGAATTAAAAGATTTAGATGGTTTAAGTAGAGACCGTACAGATATCATTTTACCTAGTTCTATTGTTTTTAATACATTATATGATATCGCAGATGCAAAACGTTTTACATTCTCAAGAAAAGGTCTTCGTGAAGGCTTCGTGATGACTAGAATTAAAGAAGAATTTCCAAAGGCATTTAATAAAAATAATGTCACAAGTGATGCATTAAAACATATAGCAAGTGAATATAATATCAATGCTTCAAACGGAAAACAGCGCATGAAATTAGCTGAAGATTTGTTAAATAAATTAGAAGAAATCACTAGTTTCAAAATTTCAAAAGAAGATAGAGAAATATTTAAAGAAGCGGCATATTTATATTATTTAGGTTCATTTATTGATGCAGATTCTAGTTCACAACATACGTATTATATTATAGCCAATTCAAGTATTAATGGCTTATCGCATAAAGAAAGGGTTAAATTAGCACTTTTGGCAAGTTTTAAAAACAAGACATTATTGAAATTCTATATAAAAGGGACGCCTTGGTTTGATGATGAAGAAATTGAACTAATTCAAAAGCTTGGCGGCATCATTAAGTTTGCGCATGCTTTAAATGTTTCTAATACCGATTGCATCGAATCTATGGCATTAATTGAAAAGAAAAACGAATTTGAATTAAGAGCCAAATATGTTACAGACCCAATTGCTGAAGAATATCAATCTGATAGACAGAAAAAACATTTAGAAAAGTTACTACCGAAAAAACTTAATATTATATTTACACAAGATTAATAAACTTACGTTTAAATGAAGTAGTGTGATTTTATAATCTTGATTGGAAATTTGTAAAGGGTGAGATAATTATGGAAGCACAAGCGGAACAAATTTTTTTAGACAATCCAGAATATTACAACAACCGAGAATTAAGTTGGCTAGACTTTAATTATCGTGTTCTTGAAGAAGCAATTGATCCTAACAATCCTTTATTAGAACAGTTGAAATTTTTAGCAATTCATAGTTCTAATTTAGATGAATTTTTTATGGTTAGAGTAGCGGGGTTGAAAGACCAAGTTAAGATGAATTTTAATGAACCAGAGAATAAAGCGCAATTGACACCTAAAGAACAACTAATCGGCATTGAAAAGAAAAATAGAGTGAACGTCGAGCTTCAATATAAGCGATTTAATGAATTAAAAGAATTGTTAAAGAGCTATAAAATATTTATTACACAACCAGAAAGGTTGCCAGAACCTTTAATTGAACAGCTTCAACATCAATTTAACACTGAAATATTACCAACACTTTCACCATTAGGAATAGATGCATACAGGCCGTTTCCAAAATTAAATAATAAAATGTTGAATTTATTTGTAGATATTAGGCTAAATGATGGCGAAATTAAATCGGCAATCGTTCCTGTTCCAACATTATTAGATAGAATTATTAAGTTAGAACATGAAGGCGTTAAATATATTGTATTTCTTGAAGATGTCGTTTCATTATTTATAGAACAATTATTTAATGGATATGAAGTAATTAATACGTACACATTTAGAGTGACAAGAAATGCAGATTTAACAATTCATGAAGAAGGTGCAGAAGATTTATTAATAGAAATAGAACGATTTTTAAAAGAAAGAAAAAGTGGTGCAGCAGTACGACTTGAAATTGATAGTAGACATATAGATTCAGAAGTGAAGAGTATTTTCTTAATGAATGAACTTGAGTTATCAAATGAAGATATATACAGAGTTAATGGTCCACTAGATTTAACAGTGTTATTCTCTCTTGTAGGACAATTAGAAGATTTATTCCCAGAACTACTATTTAAACCTTATACACCACAAATACCTTCCTCATTAAGTAAAAATAATGTTTTTGAATTAGCATTGGAAAGAGATGTATTTTTCCATCATCCATATGAATCTTTTGAGCCGATTGTTGAATTTATAAAAGAAGCTTCAGAAGATCCAGATACACTTGCTATCAAGCAAACACTTTACCGTGTAAGTAGTGATTCACCGATCATTCAAGCTTTAAAAAATGCAGCTGAAAATGGTAAACAAGTTACAGTGCTTGTTGAATTGAAAGCGCGATTTGATGAAGAAAACAATGTTCAGTGGGCAAGAATGCTGGAGGATGCAGGTTGTAATGTTATTTATGGTATGACATTCCTTAAAACACATAGTAAAATTACGCTAGTTATTAAGAAAGTTAAAGGAAAAGTGACACCTTTTGTGCATCTAGGAACAGGGAATTACAATGATAAGACAGCTAAAATATATACAGATATGGGAATTATTACGACTAACCCGAAAATAGGACAAGATGCGATTAACTTCTTTAATTATTTAAGTGGTTATTCATTAAAGCCTGATTATAATGAGCTAATCGTCGCACCATTTGAAATACGAGATTTCTTTGTTGAACATATTGAACAAGAAATGGAATCTCATAAAGAACATGGTAATGGTCTCATTATAGCTAAAATGAATTCGTTAACAGATAAAAAAGTAATTAAAAAATTATTTGAAGCATCACAGTGTGGCGTTAAAATTAAACTGATTATTCGTGGTATTTGTTGTCTTAAACCAGGTATTAAAGGTGTAAGTGAGAATATCGAAGTCATCAGTATTGTAGGTAGATTTTTAGAACACTCAAGAATCTATTATTTCTACCATAATGGACAAGAAAAAATGTATCTTTCTTCAGCTGATATGATGACAAGAAATATGATTAAACGTGTTGAAATATTATTCCCAGTATTAGATCCTAATTTAGTTAAACGTTTAAAAGGAATTGTTGATTTACAACTCAATGATGGACTAAAAGGTCGTATTCAAAATAATGAAGGTGTATATCAATATAATGATGCAGGCAACAAACATATGAATTCACAAGAAATGTTAATGGATGAGGCAATGTTAGCAGCCAAAGAAATGAGAAAGTCTCATTTAAATATAGGGAGACCTGTAACGAGTAAAAGAAGTAACTTTATTAATAAATTTAAAGAAAGATTAAAGAGATAAATAGAAAAAGCCAACAAAGTTAAAGCTTTGTTGGCTTTTCGCGTTATTTAATCGTCTAATGTAACTGAAATCAATTCATCTTTAAATGGATGTTCGAATTCTATTTTGTAGCTGTGTAATTTTAATTTTCTAAGTTTACTGTTGTTGTAAAGTGGATCACCGACAACTGGATGTCCTATTTCTGCAAGGTGGACACGGATTTGGTGTGTTCTACCAGTATCTAATTTTAATTCTACTTCTGCTGTATGTTCATCAATCATATGACTTTCAAGTATATGTGTGATCGCACGTTGACCTGTTGGTGATACACGTCTTTTGTTTGGATGGAACTTGTCTTTACCAATTGGCATATCAATTGTTTGTGGTTTAAGAGGCAATAGACTATCAACTTGTGCTTTATATGTTCTTGTAATTTCTCTATCTTCTAACATACGATCTAATATTTTTTTAGCGATAGGGTGTTTTGCGACTAATAATAAACCAACAGTTTCTTGGTCAAGTCTATGGACAGGCTCAGCATAATCTGAATCTAACGTATAGATCACGTGATTCATAAGTGTGTTTGCTTCTTTTAAATCATTTGGATGTGTTTTAACACCTTTAGGTTTAACAACAATAGCTAAGTATTCATCTTCGTATTTAATTTCAGCTAATCGGTAACTAGAAACATATTGGCTTGATTCGTCAAATAATGGGATATTGAGTTTATCTCCAGCATTTATAGTATTTCTTAATGTACACGCTTCATCATTTATCGTAAGTTCTTTTGACATTCTTAAAAGGTGAAGTTCTTTCTTTGGTAGATGTAAAGATTTAAACATCTCCTCGATTGTTTGACCTTCAAATTTTGATGGTATTGTAATTAGCATAGCGCCCTCCAGGAATATTTCTCTCAAAATCGGGAAAAATTATATTATAACAAAAAATAAGTTATAATTATTATAACAAGAAAAAGAGATGAGGAGTATGTTTCATGTCAAAATCAATCGATAATAATGAATTTAACGTAAGTATTAATACTAGACAGATGACTTTTGATGATATTGATGAAGTTATTGAATTACAGTCTAAATGTTTTCCAGGGATGGAACCGTGGGAGAGAGGACACCTTGAAAGTCATTTAAGAATGTTTCCGAGAGGACAAATTGTTGTAGAATTTGAAGGTGAAATAATAGGTTCATGTTCTTCACTTATCATCAATTTTGATGAATATGATGACAGACATACTTGGGATAGTATTACGAATAATGGTTATATTACAAACCATAATGATCACGGTCATAATTTATATGGTATTGAAGTCATGGTTCATCCTGATTATAGAGGGATGAAAGTAGGCGCAAGATTGTATGAAGCGCGTAGAGAAATTGCCTATGAATTAAACTTAAAGAGTATCATTATAGGCGGTAGAATTCCTAACTATCATCAATATAGTGATGAATTAACGCCACGTGAATATGTACAAGGTGTCATTAAACATCGTATTAAAGATCCCGTATTAACATTTCAATTGATGAATGATTTTACGTTAATGCGTATTAATCCCAATTATTTAAATGATGATGTAAAAAGTATGAAATTTGCTACTTTGATGGAATGGAATAATCCTGATTACATAGCAAGAAGTAATGTTCATTTTAAAACGAGTGAACCTGTCAGAATATGTACAGTAAACTATATGATGCGTAAAATTAATTCATTTGAAGAGTTTGCAAACCAAATTGAATACTTTATTGATGTTGCATACGATGCGGATAGTGATTTTATTGTCTTTCCAGAGTTGTTGACGACGCAATTAATGAGCTTTGATGAACAAAGTAATCCAGCAGAATCTATTAGAAAATTAACAACTTATACATCTCAATATATTGAGATGTTCAATCAGTTTGCGATGAAATATAATATTAACATTATTGGTGGTTCTCATTTCGTTGAAGAAGGCGAAGATATTTATAATATTTCATATTTATTTAGACGGGATGGCTCTATCGAAAAACAATATAAAATCCATGTAACACCAAATGAAAGAAAATGGTGGGGTGTATCACCTGGTAATGGCGTTGAAGTGTTCGATACAGATTGTGGTAAAATAGCGATTCAAATTTGTTACGATAGTGAATTCCCTGAAATGGCGAGAATCGCAATGGAAAAAGGAGCAAAAATTATATTTACACCATTCTCAACTGAAGATAGACAAAGTTATTTACGTGTAAAATATTGTTGTATGGCACGCGCTATAGAAAACCAAGTTTACACAGTAACTTCAGGAACATGTGGTAACTTGCCACAAACTGAGAATATGGATATCCAGTATAGTGCTTCAGCGATATATTCTCCTTCAGACTATGGTTTTGCTCGTGATGGTATCGTGAGTGAAACAGGTGAGAATTTAGAAATGGTTGCTATCGGTGAAGTTGACTTAGAAGTATTACGAAGAGGTAGAGAAAACGGAACTGTTAGACATCTTAGAGATAGACGACATGACGTATATAATATTACGTATAATCAATAATAATAAAGGTGATTGATATGGAAAAACCAACGCGTACAAGCCTTTTAAAAGAAATTGCGGAATTTTTAAATGAAGAGACTGAAATGTATAGTATGATGCATGGCGCACTTAAAAAATTAGTGAGTGGCAGTAACTTTCATACAGGTTGGATATTTTTTATAGATGAAGAAGGTAAACATGAACTTGTTGCTGAAGAAGCGTTACCGCCCGCTTTAACACATAATAGCTGCCAATACATGACAGAAGGTACGTGTTGGTGTGTAACAGCATATCAAAATAAAAAACTAACGAAAGCATCAAATATTATTACATGTTCACGAATTGTAAAAGCTACTAAAGAACATCATGACAAGACGGATGGCATTACACATCATGCAACTGTGCCACTGCGTTCTGGTAATGAACAGTTTGGACTGCTTAATATTGCGACACCAAATACGAAACGATATTCAGAAGAAGATTTAGAATTACTAGAGTCAGTAGCATTTCAAATCGGCTCTGCGATTAAACGTATATTATTAACGGATCAAGAAAAAGAGGCAGCTCGTATAAATGAAAGAAATAGGTTAGCGAGAGATTTACATGATTCTGTTAATCAAATGTTATTTTCTTTAAAAATCACTGCGCATGCAGCGAAAAGTCTTGATGACCATGAAGCGGCTAAGAAAGCTTTTCAAACAATTGAAGAGACGAGTCAAAGTGCTGTCAATGAAATGAGAGCACTAATATGGCAACTTAAACCGATAGGATTGGAACAAGGTTTAATATCAGCTATTAAACAATATAGCCAGTTAATCCATATTGAACCTGAATTTGAAGTTGAAGGGCTTATTGATTTGCCGAATACAATTGAAGAGAATGTTTATCGCATTATTCAAGAATCATTAAATAATATTCATAAGCACTCAGGTGTAAACAGTGCGAAAATATATCTAGAACAAAATAAAAAAACGTTTAAATTTAAAATTGTAGATAACGGTAAAGGATTTGAAAGTCAAGATTTAGACAATAAGCTATCTCACGGTTTGAGAAATATTAAACAACGTGTTCAAGGAATGAAGGGACATGTAGATATTAAATCAAAATTGAATGAAGGAACAGAAATTGTGATTTCTATTCCACTTTAAATGTTAGGAGTATCACACATGAGTTATAATATAATCTTAGTAGATGACCATCATATTGTGCGACAAGGATTAAGTTTCTTACTAGATACTGTTCCAGATTTCAATATACAAGCTGATTTCTCAAGTGGCGTGTTATTGCTAGAATATTTAGAACAACATGAATCACCAGATATCGTTCTGTTAGATTTAGTTATGCCCGATATGAATGGTATAGAAATTACAAGTATCATGAAGAAGAAATACCCAAACATAAAGATATTAGTTTTAACAAGCTTTTATGATGAAGAACATGTCATATCAGCAATTGATAAAGGTGCAGATGGTTATGAAATTAAAGATGTAGAACCTGATTCACTTATTCAAACAATTAGATCTGTATTAAATGGTGAGAAGAAAATTCATCCAAAAGTACAGTCTGTTATTTCTGAAAGTGAACGGAAACCACATAGAGAAAATAAATTATCAAAAAGAGAACTTGAAGTACTAGCAGAATTGGTGAAAGGTAAGACGAATAAAGAAATTGCAGAAACACTATTTGTATCCGAAAAAACAATCAAAACACATGTCAGTCACATACTGAATAAATTAAAAGTATCAGACAGAACACAAGCTGCCGTTTATGCAATGGAACACCAATTATTAATTTAATTACAGATATAATATTTTTACGAGTAAGTATTGTCATATTCAATACTTACTCGTTTTTATGTAAAATTACAAAAATAAATTTACAAAATGAAAGCCCTTAAAGTATAATATGTTACATGGGAGAAATGATTTTACTTACTTTATAGGGGGTAGTTTAATATGAAAGTCAGGAAAAACTTAACTTTAAAAATTGTTATCGCTTTAGTATTAGGTATAACAGTTGGATCGATTTTTAATATGTTTGCCGGAACGGGTTTCGTTCAAGGTACGAATCAATACGTATTTAATGTAATTGGTCAAATATTCCTTAACCTCATTTTCATGCTTGTGGTACCAGTCGTATTTGTTTCAATTGTATTAGGGGTTATTGGCGTAGGTGATCCAAAATTACTAGGTGGTATAGGATTAAAAACCGTTACATTCTTCTTATGTACTACGGCAATTGCGATTATTATCGCAATGTTATTAGCTTTAGTATTTAAACCAGGTGTTGGTCAATCAGATTTATTAAATAGTGATGATGTTAAAAAATATGGTGCTGAACAAAAAGCTAAATCATCAGATCAAGCTGCACCAGAAAATCAAACATTTGACCAAACTTTGATTAATTTGTTCCCTCAAAATCCAATGAAATCTATGGTGGAACAAGATATGCTACCAATTATTACATTTGCAATCTTTATTGGTATTGGAATGATTGCACTCGGTAGTAAGGTTGAAGCGGTGAAAAAAGTCTTCGAGCAGACCAATGATATACTCATGTATATCGTTACAATGATTATGAATTACTTCGCACCAATTGGTACATTTGGATTAGTCGCAACAGCTTTTACAAACGCAGGATTTGGCGCAATTAAACAACTTGGTATGTACTTCTTTGTTGTATTATTAGCGTTAGCCGTTCACTTCTTTGTGATCTATGGTGGGGCCGTTAAATTATTAGCAGGTAAGAATCCTTTCTGGTTCTTCAAAAAGTTCTTCCCAGCTATGACAGTCGGCTTTAGTTCATCAAGTTCAAATGCAACATTACCGATTTCATTAGAATGTACTAAAGAAATGGGTGTGAGAAAGGAAATTAGTTCATTCGTACAACCTTTAGGTGCTACAATAAATATGGATGGTACAGCTATTATGCAAGGTGTTGCTACGATATTTATAGCCCAAGTATCAGGTATCGATTTAACAATTATGCAAATGATTACTGTTGTCGTTGTTGCCGTTATTGCTTCAATCGGTACTGCAGGTGTTCCTGGTGTTGGCCTTGTTATGTTAGCAATGGTACTGACTTCAGTCGGTTTAGACCCCGCAGCAATTGGTATTATATTAGGTATAGATAGATTGTTAGATATGACAAGAACTTCTGTAAATATTACCGGAGATGCTGCATGTGCATTAATTTTATCTGAAAGAGAAAAGTCAAAATTTGTAAAAGAATAAACAATTTAATGTATTAAAGGGGTAAATTGATATTAAATTCAATTTACCTCTTTTAATTTGGTTAAAAATGTATTATGATGTTACTTGTGCTTGAAAAAATCGTGTATTTTTGCAACATATTAAATCAATTAATATAAATATTAAAAAGAAAGGTAGATATAGATGGATAAACAAACATTTACAACAATAATCCAAACAAAATTCAAAATGGTTCGTATTGAGGCTGGATACACTCAAGATACTATGGCGAACACAGTAGGATTATCTAAGAAAACTTTAGTGCAAATTGAAAAAGAGAGAGTATTACCTAACTGGACGACATGTGTATCAATTTGTGCATTATTCAGAGATTCAGATGTTTTAAATACTACTTTTGGTTGTGACCCATTAGAAGTTATTCAAATCATATCTCGTCATCATTGTGCATATCCAAACCATGATAATACTAGCGATATTTACTGGGTAACACTTGATGCTAAATCTGGCTATATTTTACAATCTAATAAAAAATCAGATCTTTACAGAGTATTAAACGAAGAACGTCAACCAATCTTCGGTACTGCGAAAAAACGTGAAGCAGAAACTTATTTCTTACGTAAAACGCAATCATTATTTGTTTAAAATTTGTATAATATTTGTTAAAAGCTACTTCTTAGATTATTCTAAAGAAGTAGCTTTTTTAGAAGGAGAATTTCCATGACAACAATTATAACCGTATTTAGTATGATGGTAATTGGAGCGTTAATAGGTGGATTTACAAACTTTATCGCAATTAAAATGTTATTTCATCCATACCATGAAATTAGATGGTTCGGATATAAATTACCGTTCACACCAGGCTTAATACCAAAAAGAAGAAATGAATTATCAGAAAAAGTAGGTGAGATGGTTACTAAACATCTCTTAACACCTGAAGTATTTAAAGAAAAACTTGTGAACCCAAGTACGAAGAAAGTACTTGAAGATACGATAAAAGTTCAATTTAATACTTTAAAAGAGAAAAAATATACGATTCAAAACTTTGTGGATCGAATTGATTATCCACTTGAAGAGAAATTAAATGAAACGATTAAATCTACTATTAAAGAAAAGATTGATCAATATTATACATCTCATAAAAATGAAGACATTAAATCACTCATTCCAGAAGAAATACTTGAACAATTAAATATTCAACTGAATCGTGTAACACCAGAAATTTTAACAAAGATTGATGAATATTTAGTTTCTGAAAAAGGTGAACAAGATATCCATTCGATGGTTGAAGAATTTTTTGAACAAAAAGGTAGAATGGTCGGCATGATTCAAATGTTTATGACAACTGAAGATATCGTATATAGAGTTAAAAAAGAACTAAGAAATGTCATTAAACAAGAAAAAATCAAAAATATGATTGATCTACAAGTGCATAATCAATACGACAAATGGATGGCTAAACCTTTACAAGAAGTATTAACAGACGAAAGAAAAGAAAAAGCCAAAACATTATTTGCAACTGAGATTACAGAATCTATTAATGTTAATAAATATTTAAATACACCTTTAGATGAACTCGTTCCAAACTTATTTGTATATATGGAAGGAAGAGGAACAGAAAGATTTATTGACTATATGATTGGTAAGGTCGGAGATAATATTAGCTTAATTTTGGAAAGAATGAAATTAGCAGAATTAATTAAAGATCAAATTGACCGATTTGAATTATCTTATTTAGAAAAACTAGTCATAGAAATCTCTAATAAAGAATTAAAATTAATTACATTATTAGGCTTTGTATTAGGTGGAATTATTGGATTATTACAAGGAATAATCGCTATTTTTGTATAAGACCTAGAATTATGATACAGTATTATTGGAATTGATTTTCTAATACATTTATTTATTATAGGAGCGAATTAATTATGGCAGAAGTAAACATTTACGACAAAGCGAATGAACTAGAACAAACTTTACGTGCAAGTGAAGAATATAACAAAATTAAAGAACAATATGAAAAAGTTAATGCAAACCCAGAAACAAAAAAATTATTCGATGAATTCCGTGAAATTCAATTAGAATTACAAACTAAACAAATGCAAGGCGAAGAAATTTCAGAAGTAGATATCGCTAGAGCTCAAAAATCTGCTCAAGAAATTGAACAAAACGAAACAATCGCTGAATTAATGCAAGCTGAACAAGCAATGAGTCAATTAATTCAAGATTTAAACCGTGTTATCATGAAACCATTAGAAGATATCTACGGTAGCCTTGAAGAAAACCAAGGTTAATTAACTTTTATGAGTCGACAAAGTCATTAGATTTTGTCGGCTTTTTTTGTTGGAATTTTATGAAGGGTTATAAAGAGCGGGGAATGTTGATGAGAGTAGGCTGTTATTAGCAGTTGTGGTGAGAATTGAAAATAGTGGTGTCGTTATTAGCAATTTTGGTGAGAACTGCAAATGGTGAGTGCGTTAGTAACACTTCGGCTGAGATTTGTAATTAAGGCGGTCTATAGTAACACTTCGACTGAGATTTGTAACCAACACCCTCGTTACGAACAAGTTTAGCCAGAAGTGTTCATAACATATCCATTACTATCTTCCATAGTAATAATTCATATGTCACTTTTTTGTTGTTCATTCTTATATGTGCGATGTATCGTATACGCGCGGAATATGGTAAAATTAAAGCATTAAAAATCTTTATAAATCTGATTATTCTATTGGTTGAGCTTGAATATAATAATTAAGAAATGAGCTAATATTGAAAGAGGTTAGGTATATGATTAAATTTATACATTGTGCGGATTTACACCTTGATAGTCCATTTAAGTCTAGACATTATTTAAGCCCTTCTATTTTAAGCGATGTAAAACAAAGTGCATATAATAGTTTTAGAAAAATTTTTGACGACGCAATTAAAGAGCAAGTTGACTTCATCGTAATTGCAGGGGATTTATTTGATCAAAATAATAGAACTTTGCGTGCAGAAGTGTTTTTAAGAGAGCAATTTCTTAGATTACAAGATGAACAAATTTTTGTTTATATCATACATGGTAACCACGATCCTTTATCTGTCGGTGTCCATACAGTTTGGCCAGAGAATGTAACAGTCTTCTCTGATAAAGTTTCTACATATCAACTCATTACGAAAAATGGGCAAGTTGTTTATTTACATGGATTTAGTTATCAAAAAGATCAAAGTTATGAGAATAAGATTGATGAATATCCTGAATCTACAGGTAATAAAGGGATACATATTGGTGTATTACATGGTACATATTCACAAGCTTCAGGTGTGAAGCAAAGATATACTGAATTCAATATTGAAGATTTAAATAGCAAATTATATCATTACTGGGCATTGGGTCATATTCATGAAAGAGCAATGATCAGTGAGTTATCTCAAGTTCATTATCCTGGTAATATACAAGCCCGTCATTTTAAAGAAAAAGGTGAAAAGGGTTATTTACTTGTTGAAGGCGATGAGTCTAAATTACAAGCATCATTCAAACCAACTCAATATATTAGGTTTGAAAAAGCAGTCATTGAAACACAAGCTAAAGGTAAACACGCATTATACGAAGCGATACAAAAATTCAAAGATAGTGTGAGAACTGAAGGTAAGGCTTTTTATCAATTAGATGTTTATGTTAAGCATGATGAAATTTTAAAACAAGATGAAATTAACCAAGTTATACAATTGATTCAAGAGTATGAAGAGAATCAAACGAACTTTATCTTCGTTGAACAGTTGAATGTATTCTTTGATCAAGATTCAGAAGTTGCATTAGCGAATGAGTTCAATGATGATATTTTACAAGATGAGAACATTCTTGAAGAAGCACTCAGTGATTTGTATATGAATCCAAAAGCAAATCGATTTTTAGAACCATTTAGTGATGTTGATAAACAAGCACTTATTGAACGTGGGGAAGCAATTTTAAAAAGAAGAATGAGAGGTTAAAGCGATGAAAATTAAATCTTTAGAAATTTATGGCTATGGCCAACTCATGTCTAGAAAAATAAAATTTGATCAAAGTTTTATGCAAATTTATGGTGAGAATGAAGCAGGAAAATCAACGATACAAGCATTTATTCATTCTATATTATTTGGCTTTCCAACTAAAAAAGAAAATGAACCAAGATTGGAACCAAGACTAGGGAACCAATACGGCGGTAAGTTAGTGTTAGACTTCGATGGTCAAATTGTTGAAGTTGAACGAGTTAAAGGTCGCGTAACAGGCGACGTTAAAGTATATCTGTCTAATGGTAAAGTTAAAGATGAAGAATGGCTGAAACAAAAGTTGAATTTCATTAATAAACGAACTTATCAAGGTATTTTCTCTTTTAATGTATTAGGATTACAAGATATTCATAAGAACTTATCTGAAGACCAACTTCAAATGTATTTACTTCAAGCAGGTGCACTAGGTTCAACTGAGTTCACTGGTATGAGCGATTTAATGCAAGTTGAGAAAGATGCATTATATAAGAAAAATGGTAAAAATCCAGTGCTAAATGTTCAATTAGAGCAGTTGAATGATTTAGAAATTAAGATCAAAAATGAAGAAAAGAAACTTTCAGAATATGAAAGACTTCAAGATGAACGTGATAAAACATCTCGAAGATTAAATCAATTAAAAGAGAATCTCGGCAAACTTACTGACAGGTTAACGAGTAAAGAAAAGGAAATTTCACTACATAACGAAGTGGTTGAATGGAAGAAGTTAGAAAGCAATTTAAATATAGAACCATATGAATTCCCTGAACAAGGGATAGAGCGCTACGAATCAGCTGTACGTTCAAATGAAAGTATTAAACGTGATTTAACGCTAAGAAATGAAAAGCTTGGACAAGTCGTACATACTTTAGAAAATGTTAAAGTTATGTCTGAACGAGATGAAAAAGCGCTCAATAGTATTAGACAAAGAGAATCTGATATTAAAGAGAAACATCAAGAATTAAAACAATTAAACCAGCAAATCGATAATGCTGAACGTGATAATGAATTACTTAGACAAGATATCGGCTGGAATGAAGAATTTTTAGATGTTGATACGTCAGACGCGATGAAGACACATATAGCTGAAGTCAATCGTATAAGAGAAGAAAACGTTGCAGAACGAGAACAAATTAAACGTTCACTCAACCAATTATCAATTGAACAAGAGCGTTATACTAACAATGTTGATAAATTGCATAATGATCTCGTATCCGATGAAAACTATGAACAAAAGAAAGTATATAATCAAAAAGCGTTAGAGCTCGGCGAAAAGAAATCACTATACAAAAAAATGGAAGAAAGCTTTAATAAGCAAAAAGAAGAAAGTGAAAAGAGAAGTAAACAATATAGACTTGCTTCTGGCATTGGTGGCATATTATTAATCGCAATTGCCATTTATGCGTTTATCGCATCACAAATCGTATTTAGTGCTATATTTGCTGTTGTAGGTGTCGTATTAGTTGGATTAGCCTTTATGATTAAATCTAAAGAGTTAAATCATGATCAAGCATTTTCTAAGGAAATAGATGAATTAGAAGAAAAAGTACAACACTTAAAGCAATTTTATGATTTAGACTTTAATCTTGATGAACAAACGAAAATTAGACAAGAATTAGAAAGTTATTATCAGTCTCAAGAGATTTTATCTACTAAGCAAACTGAATTAAACAAAGAACTTGAACAAGTAGAAGAAATTATTGAGAACAAAGAAAGAGCACTTAAAGAAACTAAAGTAAGTTTACATGTTTCTAATCAAATTTCTTCTCAATTATTAAATGATGCATTGTCGACAATTAGAAAAATCAAACAAAATAGATTAGAAATTACACGTATTACTAAAATAAGAGATGAGAGACAAGCAGCTTTAGAAGCATTTTATAGAGAAGCTGATAGCATTGTGAGTCATGCTGGATTACATTATCAAGAGATTTCACTATTTCATGATGTCAAACAAGCTTTAGACGAACATCAAAAAGAATTTAATATTCAATCACGTAATAACGACCAACAAGCATTATTAACCAATGAAATAAATGCATTGAATGAACGTTTAGAAGAAAATAACAATGTGATTCAATCATTATTTGACTTCATTAGTGTAGATAATGAAGAAGCTTATTATCGTCATCATAAAGCCTATGTGTCTTATCATGAGGATTTAAAACGATTTAATTATTTAACAGATTTATTGAACAATCAAAATTACGATTACGATAAAAATACACAACTAAGTTATATGACCAAAACAGACTTAGAAAATGAACGTACTCAGTTAGAAGGTCAAGTTGATGAATACAATGATCGTTATTTAAATGTTCAAGCAGAATTAAGTGATTTAAATGCGCAAATCAATCATATGGAAACAGATGAAACACTTTCAGCTTTAAGACATGAATACCATTTACTTAAAGATAAAGTGAATGAAACTGCAAATGATTGGGCAGCATTAAGTTATTTACAAAACTTAGTTGAAGCTCATATTAAACAAATTAAAGATAAACGACTACCTTATGTTGTGAAAGATGCTACAGATATCTTAAAAGCATTAACAGAAGGTAGATATAATCAAGTTATTTATGAGGAACAAAATGTACAAGTTAGACATGAAAATGGACAAATATTCCATCCTACTGAATTAAGTCAGTCAACGAAAGAATTATTATATATCGCGTTAAGATTTAGTTTAATTAAATCTTTACAAAAATATTATCCATTTCCAATTATCGTTGATGATGCATTCGTGCATTTTGATAAACATCGTAAAGAAATTATGATTAAATATTTAATGAGTATGAAAGATGATATTCAAATACTTTATTTCACTTGTAATAAAGATCAAAATGTACCTCAGAAACAAACAATTACGCTGACAAAAATAGAAGGAGCTAAGAGCAAATGAGAACTATAGAGACATTAAAACCAGGAGACTCAGTAGATCATTACTTTTTGATTCATCGAGCGACTCAAGGTGTTACAGCTCAAGGTAAACCATATATGACACTTTATCTTAAAGATAAAAGTGGTGATATAGAAGCAAAAGTATGGACGGTAACAAATGAGGATATTCAATTACTCGTACCTGAAACGATTATTCGTGTGAAAGGTGACATTATTGATTATCGCGGAAGAAAACAAATGAAAGTTAATCAATTTAGAGTGGCTGTAGATGAAGATAATGTGAAGTTGGAAAACTTTCTAGAAGCGGCGCCATTATCAATAGACGATATGTCAGAAGAAATTATGACGTATATACTAGATATTGAAAATGCTAAATTACAAAGAATTACACGTATATTACTGAAAAAGTATCAAAAAGAGTATTTTACATTCCCAGCAGCTAGTTCACATCATCATAATTTTGTTTCTGGCTTAAGCTATCATGTTGTTACAATGTTAAGACAAGCGAAAGCATTGTGTGATATTTATCCAATATTAAATAGAAGTTTATTATATAGTGGTATTATCTTACATGACTTAGGTAAAGTAAAAGAATTGTCAGGACCAGTTGCAACATCATACACAGTTGAAGGAAACTTATTAGGACATATTTCAATCGTCAGTGATGAAATTGCTCAAGTTGCAAAAGAGCACAATATAGAAGGGGAAGAAGTCCTCTTATTGAGACATTTAGTTTTAAGTCATCATGGTAAATTAGAGTATGGATCTCCAAAATTACCTATGGTTAAAGAAGCAGAAATTCTTCATTTTATAGATAATATTGATGCAAGAATGATGATGTTTGAAAAACATCTTAAAAAAGTAGATAAAGGTCAATTTACAGAGCGCATATTTGCTTTAGAAAATAGACAATTTTATAAACCTGAAACTTTAGATTAATCAAAAAAAGCTATGAAGAAACATTTAATGTTTCTTCATAGCTTTTTAATTTTAGCTTGCTGATGATTGTTGTGCTGCTTGCATTTGTTGTTGCTGTAATGCTTTTTCGTTTAAGATATTATCTTCGATTGCTTTTTTAATATCTTTATCTTTGTAGTCAACTTTGTATTCATCTAATAATTTTTTGTAAGCGTTGATGATGATCTTAGGTTCTTTTTGGATTTTTAGTTGACGATATTGTTCTTTAAGGCTAGCTTTTTCTTTCTTAGATGGTTCGCCTTTATCTGCTTTTATAATATGGTAACCATATTGAGATTTAACAACATCTGAAATTTCGTCATCTTTTTTAAGTTTGAATAATGCTTTTTCAAATGACTCATCCATTTGACCTTTCAATACAAATCCTAAAGCGCCGCCTTTAGATTTAGTACCTTCATCTTGTGATTCTTTCTTAGCGATTTTTTCGAAATCATCTGGATTTTTCTTAATTTGAGCTAGTAATTTTTCAGCTTTTTTCTTAGCTGCTTTATCACTTAAGCCTTCTTCTGAATCTTCTGATTTAACTTTAATTAAGATATGAGAACCTTTTTTAGTGTTTTCATCGATTTCTTTGTCAGAAACTTTTACGGCATCGTTGATAAATTCTTCTTGATATTTAGAAGTCTTTTGAGATTCTTTAAAGTCTTTAATAGTAGCACCTGGTTTTTCTTGTTGTAGTGCTTCTTCAAATTTCTTCTTACCACCATATTGCTCGATTTGTTTATCAACTTGTTCGTCTAATTTCTTCGTATCAACTTTGTCTTCATATTTATCTTTTAAGACTTTGTTAAGTACAATTTGAAATGCATTTTGTGCGACTTCGTTATTACCCATTTTGTCTAGTACGTCTTGTGAAGTTACGTTTCCGGCTTTAGTTTCTACTAAAGTTTCTCCAGAATTATCTGAACCATTACCACAAGCGCCTAAAGTTAATACTGATGCTGAAAGTGTTACAGGTAACACTATTTTTTTAATTGATTTCATAAATAGAACTCCTTTTGTAAGAATACAATGATAAATATAGCATATTTACTATTTTAAATACAAAAAATAACCTATAAATGTTCGGCATCCAGTGAACGTTTTGTTAACAATTCGATACCATTTTTTCTTTCTTCAATATAAGTGCCTTTTTTTGTAAATAAAATAATCTTTAAATAAAGTAAGTCAATAATCGATATGCCAATATTAATAGACATGATAAATAAAATGTAATGTCCATATTGTGGAATTATATTTACGAGTGCAATAGATAGGGTAGTTATCGTAACGAGCGGGCAAATAAGTGCAAAACAAAATACAATCTTATTAACTGGTTGATCTACTCTAATATTATATAAAGGTAAAGCACGTTTAGCTTTAGTCGTTTTATTCATTTTAAATGACTTACGATAATACATTAATACAATCAAATGCAACAATTTATGAATTGGATAAATTAAGCAAAGGACGAATAAGAATAGAATAAACTTATCGTCCTTTAAAGGTTCTGTTTGTATATAATTGAATATTTCGTAAGTGACGATAAATGTTAAGAATGAAACTAAAGCACTAATTAATACAATTCTCTGCAATCCATAACGAGACTGTATATTAATTGATTTAGAACACAAAAACATGATTAATGTCACCTTCTAAGATATGATTTATCTTGATATTATGCATCATCCTCAGACTGTTCGTCAAGTAAATATTTTCTTAATTGCTCATGGTTTTGTTCAATGTGATGAATAAAGTCGCTACCATATATTTGACCAACGATATATTTCACATCTGTAAATTCTGGCATATTGTACATGACTTTCTCATAATCTGCAGCAATTTCATATAATCTGTTCGTATCATTTGAATAGTTTAAATATGTCTTTCTTAACACTGCAAGACCTTTATCTGTTAGTTCTAAATAAGTCGTACGCTTATCGTGCTGACTTTTAGGCATTGTTAAATAGCCACGTTTTTCTAAATTTTTAGCGAAATTGAAAACAGTAGATACGTGCATAACGCCATATTTACTCACTTCAGATATTGTAGCTTCATTTAAGCTTCTAATAATAATTAAAATATGATGTTCATTAATATTTAAGTCGAAAGGCTTAATCCACTGCTGCCAATCTTTCTCGATTGTCTTCCATAAAGCTTTAGATAACTGTGAAACCTTATGAGTAAATAACATTTTTTCAATCATGTCCAATTCATTCGACATAGTTAAATCCCCCTTTGTTTGTATAATAAAAGCATGATACTAATGTATCATGCTTCGTTATAACACTTTAATAATATAATAATTTTAACACGTTTTCTAATTTTTTAGAAATGGAAGCTTAGTATTTTGAATTTCTTTTTGAATTTCATTGCCACGATTGCTAATATTTTCAATATTTTTCTGAATTTGTTCAATATTAGGGTTAATATCAGCTTTAAATTCATTAATCATCGTTTTGATTTCTTCACTTAATGATTGAATGGCGATTTGGCTTTCGTCTTTAGTCTTTAATACATAATCTTTTATTTCAATAGCATTGTCTTTAATTTCACTTAATTGAATTTTAGATCCGTCAGCTGTTGATTTTAAATCTGTCTTTAAAGCATCTCCTGAACGGTCTGTATTTAATATGGCTGTTGTAAAACCTGTTACAAATCCTACACCAACACCAATTGCGAGTCTTGAAAATTTCATAATTATCCTCCTTGATATCTCTTATTTAAATATATACCCTGAATTTTTGTAAACATGCAGTGTATTAAAAATGCTGTTGAATTGTTTGTGCGATTTCTGCTTTTTTATCATCATCTAATTGATCTTCATTCGTATTCCAAATATAACCGAAACCATCGATATCTTCTTTATATCTAGGAATTAAGTGGAAGTGGATATGGAATACAGATTGTGAAGCATACTCACCATTATTTTGAATAATATTTAAACCATCAGGGTTGAAAGCTTTCTTGATGGCATTCGCAACGATCGGTAGAGCTTCAGCTATATGTTTCATTGTTTCTGGGTCTGTTTCATAAATATTTGGTGAAGCTTTCTTTGGAATAAGTAATGTGTGTCCTTTACTTACTTGAGAAATATCTAAGAATGCATATACATAATCATTTTCGTAAACTTTGAATGATGGGATTTCACCGTCGATAATTTTGCTGAATATTGTTTCTGACATACTATCATCTCCTATGTAAATATTAGTTTTATTATATCATGCTCGTAATATCATCTCACTGATAAAGATAATATTTAATGAATGTAACATTGAGAACATGCTACAATATATTTTGGAGGTGTGTTCACGTGACAATTAAAGTGAATAATTTAACAGGTGGATACGGTAAAAAAGCTGTTATCCATGATATCTCATTTGAATGTAAACCAAGTGAAGTCGTGGGACTTATTGGATTAAATGGTGCAGGGAAAAGTACAACAATTAAACATATACTTGGCTTATTAACACCACAACAAGGTGAGATGTCCATTAATAATATAGATATTAAAGCAGATATAGAATCTTATAGAAGAAATCTTACATATATACCAGAAAGTCCAGTTTTATATGATGAATTAACTTTAGAAGAACATATTTACATGACTGCAATGGCATATGGTATTGATAAAGATACAGCGCTTGAAAAGGCAATGCCGTTATTGAAAAGACTAAGACTTGAAAATGAATTAAAAGTCTTTCCGATACATTTTTCAAAAGGTATGAAACAAAAAGTTATGATTGTTTGTGCATTCTTAGTTGAACCGGCACAATATATCATAGATGAACCATTCTTAGGGTTAGATCCATTAGGTATACAAACAATGTTAGATTTAATAGTAGAAAGACGTAATCAAGGCTCTTCAGTATTAATGTCTACACATATACTTGCAACTGCTGAAAGATATTGCGACCGATTTATTATATTACATCAAGGTCGTTTAGTAGCGATGGGTAACTTAGAAGAACTGAGAGAAAAAACAGGTCTTAACAATGCAACACTGGATGATATTTATATACATTTAACACAAGGTGAAGCGTATGAATGATGTAAATACTTTATATAAGGTTAGACAAAGAGAAGAAGTATTAGAGAAAATGAATTACAATAAATTCATCTTTAATGGTCATTTCTTAATATTTATAACCATTATGATAGGCGCTTTTGCGTTGGGATATAGTAATTGGTTAAAAGACATTCCACAAAATATTAACTATCGATTAATCTTTTCGGTTATATTATCTATTTGTTCGATATTTCCGATGAGGACATTCTTTAGAGAAGCGGATAAGTTATATTTATTACCATTTGAGAAACACTTAACGCTCTATATTAGAAAAGCTCTAACATATAGTTATTTTAATCGACTATACTTACCAGTCGTGATTTTAGTGATAGGTCTACCATTATTCTATCAATTAATGGGTGGTAAATTTTATTTATATATCACGGTAATGGTTTTGAGTTTCATCTTTCCAATTCTAGGACTTATGATGAAATGGTTCTGGTTAAAATATGGTTTAGAAATATGGGGAATTAATGTATTACTCTTTATCGTATATGCGAGTGGTTATTACACAACATTAAAAGTAGGGGCATTATCAGGTCTGTTATCTATTGTCGTATTGATTGCTTTAATTATTTTATTAGAAAATATCAATAGAGGTACTTTTTATCAGTGGGAAACATTAATCGCCATCGAACATAATCATAAGATGAATTATTATAAATTCGTTAATATGTTTACAGATGTAAAAGTATTAAATGAACGAACGGTTCGCAGAAGATATTTAGATGTCTTCTTAAAAGTCCCGAGTCCTAAGAAATTTAATCAAAATTATATGTATAAATTCTTATTTGTAAGAAGTTTTGCAAGAGGGAAAGATGCATTCTTTATCGTATTAAGATTATTGATTATCGGACTTGTATTAATTTGGTGGATTGATCAACCAGTTATATCAGCCATATTAGGTGCTTTAATCATGTACTTGTTGATATTACAATTATCTCAATTTTATAAACAACAAGCATACGGATTGTGGCCACAAGTATGGCCGGTTAGTGAAGGACAAGTTGTTAAAGGCTATCATCAATTTTTAATTAATATTATGATTGTCTTAGGTATTATTTTATCAATCATATATATCTTGAAATTTGTTACAGCGATTTATTTCGTCATATTATTCTTCATTGTTGGTTGGTTAACAATAGATTCGTCCATTAAGAAAATTAAAAAACATCAAGAGCTACTTAGAGATTAATAACAAATAAAAAAGAAGAAATGACTCAGTGAGAATCATTTCTTCTTTTTTATTTTATAATTATGCTTCTTCATTTTCTGTTTCTTCATCTTCTTCAGGTCTATACCAATACTTTGTATAATTTGCTGTTGAATATTGTTCAGCGCCAGAGAATTTACGAGTAGCCTCTCTTGAGAAATATTCCGCATAGAAAGATGATTTTGTGAAATCTTCATATAATTCATTTGAATCGAAACCTACTAATATCATATAAGTATCGCCTTTTCGAGGTTTGAGTAATCTAAATGATTCGAACCCTTCGAAATTATCGAATTGACTGTCGATATCTACATAATGATTTTCGAATCGATGTTGCATTTCATCAGATACAGGAATGTAGCTTGCTGCTATAAATTCATGATTGATAAAAACACCTTTTGATTCTAATATTCGATATTCTCTTGGTTGTGCAAATACTGTATCACCATTTGTTTCATGAATAAGTACTGTTGTATCTTGTCTCGTATAATGATGAATATCTTCATCTGGATGTTTCTTCATTATACTATGCAAAAAATGATACGTACCTGTTGTTATATAACATTTCATAATGATATACCTCCTATATCTCTTTAATTAGATTATAAACATGTAAGCGCTAAAATCAACCAATTCATGAAATCTTTTGTATAATTTATGAATTTTTGTACACATAGATGTCTTTATAATAGAATATGTTAAAATAGATTGTAATGATTATAATGAGGTGAAATAAATGAGTGTACCGTTTAACGATACAATTTTAAAAGCAGCAAAGGGAGAAGAAACAACTCATACACCAGTTTGGTTTATGAGGCAAGCAGGTAGATCACAGCCGGAATATAGAAAAATTAAAGAAAAATATTCATTATTTGAAATAACACATCAACCAGAACTTTGTGCATATGTTACAAAATTACCAGTAGATCAATATAATACTGATGCTGCAATTTTATATAAAGATATTATGACACCTTTAACTGGAATTGGTGTAGATGTAGAAATTAAATCTGGAATAGGACCTGTTATACATAACCCTATTAAAGACATTTCTGATATTAATCGACTAGGTCAAATAAATCCTGAAGAAGATGTAAAATATGTCTTAGATACGATTAAACTTTTAACAGAAGAACAACTAAACGTGCCATTAATAGGATTTACTGGCGCACCGTTCACATTAGCGAGCTATATGATTGAAGGTGGACCATCTAAAAATTATAATAAGACTAAAGCGTTTATGTATAAACAGCCAGAAGCTTGGTTTAAATTAATGGATACATTAGCTGATATGGCAATTCGCTATACACATGCTCAAATTGATGCTGGATGTAAGATGATTCAAGTATTCGATTCATGGGTAGGTGCGTTAAATGCTGAAGATTATCATTATTTCATTAGACCATCTATGAATAAAATTTTTGCAGCAATTAAAGAAAAGAACGTACCTGTTACAACATTTGGTGTTGGAGCAAGCCATTTAATAGAAGAATGGAATCAATTACCAGTTGATGTCATCGGGCTAGATTGGCGCTTACAAATCAAAGAAGCTAGGGAAAAAGGTATTACTAAGACGTTACAAGGAAACTTAGATCCAGCTATTTTACTAGCACCATGGGAAGTTATTGAACAAAGACTCGTTCAAATATTGGATCAAGGTTTAGTAGACCATAATTATATCTTTAATCTTGGACATGGTGTCTTTCCAGAAGTACAACCTGATACATTAAGAAGAGTTGCTCAGTTTGTGCATGATTATTCAGCAAAATATAAATCACAACAAAGATAGGTTATTAAACAGCTTAATTTTATTAAAGGGAGTATAGAAGATGAATAAAAAAGTGGGACTTTTAGTTATGGCATATGGTACACCTTATAAAGAAAGTGACATTGTGCCTTATTACACACACATTAGACATGGTCGTAAGCCATCTGATGAGCAAATTGAAGACTTAAAAGGACGTTATAAAGCGATTGGTGGTATTTCACCATTAGCAGGTACAACAGAGAAACAAGCAGAAAGTTTACTTGGCGCATTAAATGAAGCATATGAAGATGTTGAATTTAAATTGTACATTGGTTTAAAACATATTCATCCATTTATTGAAGATGCAGTAGAACAAATGCATAATGATGGTATTGAAGAAGCGGTTACGATTGTATTAGCACCTCATTATTCTAATTTCTCAGTGGGAAGTTATAATAAACGTGCTCAAGAAGAAGCAGATAAATACGGTATTTCTATGCATCACGTTGAGCAATTTTATAATGAACCAGCATTTATTTCATACTGGACAAACATGATTGATGAAACATTACAAACGATTCCAGAAGAAAGTCATGATGAAACAGTATTAATCGTTTCTGCGCATAGTTTGCCTGAAAAAATAAAAAAAGCAAACGACCCATATCCAGATCAATTAGAAGAAACTGCTAAAATTTTAAGTGAAGAATCTAACATTAAACATGTATCAGTAGGTTGGCAATCAGAAGGTCAAACTGGAGAACCTTGGTTAGGACCAGATGTTCAAGATTTAACGAGAGACTTATATAATGAACATGGCTATAAACACTTTATATATACACCAGTAGGATTTGTATGTGAACATTTAGAAGTATTATATGATAACGACTATGAATGTAAAGTTGTTTGTGATGAATTAGGCGTGAAATATCACAGACCACCAATGCCAAATATTGATCCTAAATTTATAGAAGCAATGGTATCAGCAATTAAGAAAAAATTCTAATTCGATATTCGAATAAGAAAGAAGTGTTAAGTATGTCAAAACGAATTGCAATAATAGGGGCAGGGATAACTGGGTTATCTGCTGCCCATTATTTAAGAAGAGATTATCCAGATGCAGAAATTGATGTATATGAACAATCAGACAGAGTAGGCGGCAAAATCAAAACTTATCGTAAAGATGGTTATACAATTGAACTAGGGCCAGAATCTTACTTAGGAAGAAAGACAATTATGACAGAATTGGCTGAAGAAATTGGGATTGCTGATGATTTAGTAACAAATAAAACAGGGCAATCATATATATACAGCCATAATAAGTTATATCCAATACCAGGTGGTTCAATAATGGGTATACCTACAGAAATCAAACCATTTCTTAAGACACAATTGATTTCGCCAGCAGCTAAATTAAGAGCAGGATTAGATTACTTCTTACCTGTTAAACCGATGCATACAGATATATCAATCGGACATTTCTTTAGACAAAGATTAGGTGATGAAGTATTAGAAAACTTAATCGAACCTTTAATGGCAGGTATTTATGGTGCAAATATCGATAAATTAAGCTTAAAAACAACATTTCCTCATTTTAAAGAACAAGAAGAAAAAGAGGGCGGCTTAATAAAAGGTATGATAGCTCAAAAAGCTAAAAATAATGCCGATAAAAAAGTAACAGTCAAACCAAAAGGTCAATTTAAGCAATTTAGACATGGCCTTGAATCATTCATTCAAACTTTACGTGATAGTCTTGAAGATAAAGGTGTTCAAATAAATTTAAACGCTCCAGTTCAAAATTTAGTAGAAAAAGATAACAAAACAATTTTGGCGATAAACAATGAAGAGCATGAATATGATGGTGTCATCGTTACAATACCACACCAACATTTCGTTAAATGGTTTGAAGATGACCTTAAATTAGATTACTTTAACTATATGCCTTCAACAAGTGTGGCAACAGTCGTTATGGCATTTGATAAAGACCAAGTCGTGAATGATAAAGATGGAACTGGATTTGTAATCGCAAGAACAAGTGATACAGCCATCACAGCTTGTACTTGGACAAACAAAAAATGGCCACATACAACACCAAAAGGAAAAGTCTTATTAAGAGCGTATGTAGGTAAACCAGGCTCAAATATTATTCATCACAAAGATGAAGAACAATTGAAACAAGTTGCTCTAAATGATTTGAATAAAATCATGACGATCAAAGGAGAACCAGAATTCTTTATCGTAACGAAATTACCTCACAGCATGCCTCAATATGAAGTAGGTCATATCGATCGAATTAGAGATATACAAGAACATATCGATCAGAATTACCATAACCTTATCATAACAGGCGCTTCATTTGATGCAGTCGGATTACCAGACTGCGTACAAATGGCTAAGAACGCAAGCGATAAGATGATAGAGTATTTGAAGTAGATAGTAGTAAGTGCGCGGAAGTGCATGGAAAAGGATAGAAGCGGGACAGAAATTCTAATTTAGCATTAGAATTTCTGTTTTTTTGTTGGGGAAGTGTGGGGAGGATTATTTAGTGGAGAAGATGATGGTGTGGGAGTGGTAGATGGAATTGTAGGTGAGGGATGTGAGTGAGGAAATAGGGTATGTGGTAGATAGAGCAGCTTGTATCTATCAAGATAGGTAAAACAAGATAGATTGGAGCGTTGTATTTATCAAGACAGTGCAAACAAGATAAATAGGAGCGTTGTATTTATCAAGACAGTGCAAACAAGATAAATAGGAGCGTTGTATTTATCAAGACAGTGCAAACAAGATAAATAGGAGCGCTGTATTTATCAAGACAGTGCAAACAAGATAAATAGGAGCGTTGTATTTATCAAGATAGGCGAAACAAGATAAATAGGAACGTTGTATTTATCAAGACAGGCGAAACAAGATAAATAGGAGATCTGAATGTTGCAAGTGGGGAGTGACAAGCAATGTTGGGAGGCTGAATATTGCAAGTGGAGTGCGACTAGCAATATTGGGAGGCTGAATATTGCAAGTGGAGGATGACAAGCAATATTGAAGGGCGGAATATTGCAAGTGGGGAGTGACAAGCATTGTTGGAGGACTGAATGTTGCAAGTGGGGCGTGACAAGCAATGTTGGAGGACTGAATATTGCTAGTGGAGCGTGACAAGCAATATTGGAGGTCTGAATGTTGCAAGACTGGCCAAACAAGCAACATATCAGAAGCAATTAAGAAATTAATTAATTGTAAGAATATAAATTTGGTTATCAATTTGCTTGATTCCATACCATATAAAAATATGATTCTTCTTGCTTAAAAATTTTAAATCCACATTTTTTATATGATTTAATAGCCCTAATATTATTAATTTTCACATCTAATACAATTGAATCCACATTAAGTTCTAATACTAAGTAATTTAATATCATTTTTATGAATTCTGTACCTATTCCTTTACCCCATATAGAGCGATCTGCTAAAAATTGGTCAATACCATACACATTAAGTTCTAAATCAAAATTTAACTTTTTATGTAGAGAAGAATCAATTTTATAAAATTGCATATACCCAACTGCAACATTATTAATCTCTAAAATACAAGGTGTTACTTTACCTGGATCATTTATACGTGGTAAGTATTTTTTTATAATTGCATCATTATTTTCAAATCTTTCATCATAAAACTTTGTTAAATCTTTATTGTTAAACCATTTTATTAAATTAGATAAGTCACTTTGTTCCATGTTTCGTATAGTCATATCCTTGTTTTTAATTAACATAAAATTTATCCTTTAAAAATTGGCTGATAATTAATTCACTAAAATAATGAAGAGTGTTTTAACGAGTTATTTTCATAGTATATTTAAGTTGTAATAATAACAATAATATTCATCCAAATAAGAATTGCTTTAGCTAATAACAAGAATTATATTTTATCAAAGATCAAATCGTTAAATGTAGCAAGGTATCTAGAAATTATATATTTAACAAGCTAAAACTAAATATTAAATAAAAGCTCTGAACAATTAAAAATGTCATTTAACAATAATTGAGCACTGAATAATGTAATAGGGGCAATTATATTAACTTACAATTAATATTCAGGTATGGAAAAGTTATATTATGATCATTTTTTTCAGTGAAAATCATGAATAAATGACACTTTAGAAGATAAAAAAGAGGGTGTTTTGAATGATTATTTCTCCCTTTAGTGACAATTGTCACATAGATGTTAAAAGTTCAAATTTTTTATTAAGAAAAGTAAAGAAATAGCATTGACGTTCTTTATATTTCTATATATACTTAAGTAGTTCTCAATTAGAGGCCCCTTGGTCAAGCGGTTAAGACACCGCCCTTTCACGGCGGTAACACGGGTTCGAATCCCGTAGGGGTCACCATTTTTTAATAAAAATTTATTAAAATTTTATTGACATAATATTATTGAATATGTTATATTAATAAGGTAGCCAAATTACTTATTATTAGCGCGGGATGGAGCAGTTCGGTAGCTCGTCGGGCTCATAACCCGAAGGTCGGTGGTTCAAATCCGCCTCCCGCAATACTTTTTAATGATGGTCCCGTGGTGTAGCGGTTAACATGCCTGCCTGTCACGCAGGAGATCGCGGGTTCGATTCCCGTCGGGACCGCCATTTTTATTTTGGCTCAGTAGCTCAGTCGGTAGAGCAAAGGACTGAAAATCCTTGTGTCGGCGGTTCGATTCCGTCCTGAGCCATACTTTTTTTAAACAAGTATGGCGATTGTGGCGAAGTGGTTAACGCATCGGATTGTGGTTCCGACATTCGTGGGTTCGATTCCCATCAGTCGCCCCATATATATATTATTTACTTAAGCGGGTGTAGTTTAGTGGTAAAACCTCAGCCTTCCAAGCTGATGTTGTCGGTTCGATTCCGATCACCCGCTCCATTATTATTCCACAGTAGCTCAGTGGTAGAGCTATCGGCTGTTAACCGATCGGTCGTAGGTTCGAGTCCTACCTGTGGAGCCATAAGGCCCCTTGGTCAAGCGGTTAAGACACCGCCCTTTCACGGCGGTAACACGGGTTCGAATCCCGTAGGGGTCATATAATCAGAGGTGAAATATCGCTTCTGATTTTTTTGTTTGTGGAGAGTTGTCCGAGTTGGCCGAAGGAGCACGCCTGGAAAGTGTGTAGGCGCCATAAGCGTCTCGAGGGTTCGAATCCCTCACTCTCCGTTTGTACCTTAATAATCAACTAATCCAAGACGTTGATATTGCTGGATTTTCTTGCATTTGGTAAGTTGATCCGTTTGAGCAAGTGTCAAAAAAGTGTCTAGAGAAAATTTCTCTTACTTTTTGACACTTGCTCTTTTTTATTACTTAATTATTCAATAATCGTATGATTTGTTCTATTTTCAAAGCATTCTTTAATTTGTTTTGTTGTATTTCTTTTAGTCGATAGTTCAGGTAAATTATTGATTCCAAAGTATTTAACTGAACTGGTTTCAACACTTGTTGTTAATTCTCCACTAACTCTATTACAGAAATAAATTAGCTTATAATAATGATTTAATGAATTGTCTGGATTAGATTTATTTGTATCATAAACCGCAATAAGATTACTAACAGAAATCTTTAATCCAGTTTCTTCTTTGACTTCCTTGATAACGTTTTCTACTGGTGAAATTCCGATATCTGCAAATCCACCTGGAAGTGACCAAGTTTTACTCGTTGCGTCTTCGACAAGCAATATATTGTCATTGTCATCTAGTATTACCGCTCTTACATCTACTTTAGGTGTGGGATATCCTTTTTCTTTTTCAAAGTGAATATTATTATTAGTTAGGTTTGAATTTATAAATTCTTGAGTAATGTTATAAATATCATTAAAACGTTCTATATCATAAGGATCTTTAGAATAATTGATCCCAGAATTTGATATAGCCAATAATCTTTGAAATAACTCTGTTTCTTTCATTTTTTTCACCTCTTTAAATGGGTTTACCTATATGATACTAGATTAATGATTAGGAAACTAATAAAAAAGGTTGCATTTCTTAAATGAAATAGTGGATAAATATTTACGCGAAATAAGGATTAGGATAAGCTCTTAATCGTTTTTTAAATTTGTATATTTTGATATTAACTTATAGTCTAAAATATTATATTATAAATGAGATAGGAGTGATTTTAATGGCAGATGTTAAAGATGTTGCTAATTACCTTATATACTCATATGAACTTAAAACTGGTACAAGTTTGAAAATAACGAATTGAAATTACAAAAGTTAATTTATTTTGCACAAAGAGAATCATTAGCTTTAACGGGCGAGGTTCTTTTTAATGACAGAATTGAAGGATGGAAATTTGGTCCGGTTATACCTAAATTAAGGTATTATTTAGATGGAATGTATGAACCAAGCGATACTGATAAATTAAATGATACTGAAAAATATGTAATTAATAATGTTATCTCTCAATATGGCATGTATTCTGGTTGGTATCCAAGAGAACTATCCCATCATGAAAAATGTTGGAAAAAAAGTAGAATTAACTTGAACAATAATGAGATAGGTAATAGAGAAATAACGCCAGAGGATATAATCGAAGATGCTAAGAGCATTAGGCTATACGATCATGTTTATGATATGTACATAGATGAATTTGAAGATTTAAATGAGGAGAAAGTTCATCTTGGATTTAGTTAATACTCCTCGTGATTTAATTAATAAAATAGTATATGCAAGTTTTCCATATTTTGATTTAAAAGCAAATAAAAAAGGCTATAAGTTACGGCCAGTATTAATCATTGGTGCTGAAAAAGATTACTTTGAATGTGATTTAACGATGTTACCAATATCTACTGTATCTAATAAAATGAATTTACATCCTGTTTATGATGTAAATATTGGATTGCTTGAATGTCCAGGTATGCATAGCATCGATAAAGAAGTTTGCTATGTTAGAACACACAGACAATCCACTGTTTATTCTAAAGATATTGTTACTTCAAAAAAATTTGACGACTTTTCAATAACTTATAAGGCGAAACTTAAAGAAATTAAATTTAAAGTATCGGAATTCAATAAGACTTTATTTTAACTCCAAAACGCTTCTTATATACTATTACTGTTATATTCACTGTCTACTCATCAATAGTAATAGTAAGTTCCCAGTAGCTCTACAATCATTAATTGCGTTATGTGATTCGGCATCGTCTAAATTGAAATGTTCTTTTAAAGTTTGAAGTTTGTGATTAGGTGTTTCTCTGATCAGTTTTCTTGAAAAAGTGAGTGTGTCAATAACTCTCAATTTCTCATATTCTATATTATTGATTTGAAGTTGGTAGAGTAAGAACTTCATATCAAATGGTGCATTATGTGCGACTATCGTTCTTCTTCTAATGATATTATATAATTCCTCTAATTTATCCTTTCCTAAACTAGGTTTATCTTCTAAAAACTCATTTGATATACCTGTGATTTTTTCTATTCTTTTACTTATTGGTTTACTTGGTTTGAAGTATTCATTATATTCACTAATGATTTTTCCATCTTCATATTCAATAATCCCACACTGAATAATTTCGTTTTCGTTATATTTTAAACCTGTCGTTTCGAAATCTAGAACGATAAAGGAATCTGTTAATTTTCGTACTTTTGTATAACTTAAATCCATTGAATTATTTGAACGATCATAAGTTCTTCTTTGCACACGATAGGGTGGTGTATAAGATTTTTGATTATGCATATTATCTAGAAGCGCGCGATTCTCTTCATTTAATTTAATGATTTCATTTCTTAATTTAAAATTTTCTTTAATCAGTTGTTCATTTTGATGTTGAAGTGCTTTTATATCATCATTGTTAAAATGATTAATCTCTCTTTCTAGCTTTAAAGTTTTGTAAAATACTTGAATTGCATGAACTGGATCACTCGATGAAAAAGAAAAGATTAACATTCGATTTTCACCATAATCTAAAATTAATTTACTAGAAATAAAATTTAATTTTGTATCTAAAGACACAACCTCCGACCATGGGATTTGAAAAGTTAAATTCTCTTTATGCTGCACTAATATAATTTCTTGTATAGTCACAAATATTGAACCTATTATATACTCTTTATCAATCTTTGTTGATGCTTCAGATTCAAGTAAGACCTCAACTTCGGGAAATTTTGATTGAAACAACATTTTATCCGTTTTTTTAGCTTCCAATTTTATATCATCCTTTCTATTTATAGAACGCTATTGAACAGGCGTATTTATAAAAAGCATGTCAGTTTTCTTTCTTTTTAATACTAAAAATTAATAAAACAAGTGGAACACTAAACATTACAGGCATTATAAAAACCAGTGGCAATGTCATAAGAGCCATGTATAAAAAAGTGCTGTCTAATGTGTATTTGGACATGTGTATCATTCCTTTGAAATTAAACTCTTTTATTTTCTGGATAAAAATTTTTTTGTAAAATTGATTATGTATGACTTATATATGAAGAATTAATGATTTAAAATCTCAAATCATCAATAAAATAATAATCTTTTTTGTTTTTAAACAAATAATTTTGTAAAGGGAGTAAAATGTCTTCACTGATTATATAATTATGAAGTTCGTTGAAGCTGATCCATTTTAATTCTACAATTTCATTATCAGGATCGTTAATAGAGATTTCACCATTAAAATTTAAACACTTAAAATAAGTTACTAAACAATGAGCATTCTCACTAGGTATGTTATTTTCAGCTATATATGCTAGTTCATATTGATTTATAGGTAATCCTGTTTCTTCAAATACTTCTCTAATTAAAGATTCATATAAAAACTCACTTTGCTCAACTACGCCTCCAGGTAAACTCCATAAATATTCATTATTATATTCATTTTTAACTAATAAAATAGTATTTTCTTTAATTAAAATAGCATTTATGACTCTATAGAAATTTGTCAAAATTATCACTCCTTTATTGTTTAAGTATATTATAATAGAGTTGTTAAAGTATGATAATTCAATGTGATAGATAACAGATAAAATCGCTAAAATCATACGAAATATAAGATTTGGAGTTGATCACATTGTCAAATATTACAAAAATAAGGATCAGAACGGTTTTGAACTATATCACTGGTATAGCATTACTTGGTTTAACGTTTTATTTACTATTTTTATTGTAACCTTGTTACGATATATGGGCAAAACAAAGGCTAGGACTTTTTTATTTAAGTCCTAGCCTTTAAATATCTTAAATATTCATGTCACTTCAGTTTTCTGTGCTTTTAAGAAGAAATACACGCCTACGAGTACGATGATGATACCTAGTATTTGTACGTATCCTAGATATTCTTTCAAGATAAATATTGCTAATATTGAGGCGCTTACGGGTTCTAATAGCATGCTCATTGATATGGTTGTTGGATTTATAATATTTAAGAGATAATTAAATATGACGTGCGCTATTGTTGGGAAAATGGCCAATGATATAAATAATAACCATTCTTTCATTGAATAGTTTACTAATGTAGCATGCGTAATGATGTTATAAATGAGTAAAAAGACGCCTGCGAAGAAGAATACGATGATGCTATAAACCCAATGTGTGAGTTTGAGCATTGCATTCTTTCCAATCATTAGGTAACACACTATAGATATAACACTTAATAAGGATAATATATTACCAATCATTGCAGTTAAGTCAGTTATATTAAAGTCGCCCCAACTTACGATAACAACACCGATAAATGATATTAAAATTGTACTCAAAACTTTTAGCGTTATTTTTTCTTTATAGAAAAAGAAACTCGCGATAATCGCAATAATAGGTTGTAAAGATAATATGACTGTTGAACTAGCAACGGTTGTTAATTTTAATGAACCAAACCATAATCCGAAATGAAGTGCTAAAAATAGACCAGCTAATACAAGATATAGAAAATCTTTAAGACTTAATTTAAAGATTTCTTTTTTATATCGATATGCAAAGGGTACTAGCAATATGACTGCTATAAACATTCTGTTCATGCTTATCACGCTAGAAGGGGCGTTTGATAGCTTTACTAATATGGCAGCTAGTGAAATCGCAATAATTGAAATAAGTAATAATATATTTGTCTGTTTATTCATAAGCAAAACCTCAATTTAAATTATAATTTTAGATGTATGATTGGATAATCTCTTCCTTGTTCATCATGTGAAGATTCTTTATATGGTTTGAATCCATTTTTGATATAAAAGTTCAAGGCTTGCTCGTTATCTTTGTTTACGTCAACTTTTTGGATATGATCTTCTGCTAACAAGTGTTGAAGTATCTCAGTTCCAAATCCTTTTCTGAAGTGTTCAGGATCTATAAATAACATTTCTAAGTTATCTTCATTGATACCTGAAAAACCAACAGCTTCTCCATCGTATAGCCATAAGTATGCATCTACGTATTTAAAATAGGTTGGTATTTCTTTTTTTAATGCAATTCTATCTTCTTCTTTTAAAAAGTGATGAGTTGCTAGTACGGAACTTTCCCATATTTGTAGTGCGAGTAGATAATCTTTTTCTTGTAGTTCTGTTTTTAATAAGCTCATTGTTATGACTCCTTTATAGTTATGAATATTAAAATGATAGCATATGAAGGTTAAATGAGTATAGGTTATGATCAATTTTTTATAAACTTATTAATCTTATAAATGATATATTTTAATAGTAAATTTCATGGATTTTTCTAGAAATATCATTCGATTCATTGTTGTGAAAGTATTAGTAATTCAGTGTATCTATCTATTTATTATACTAGAATGATATTTGTGATAATTATTATATGATTGCTTTAACTTATCTGTTCTGTTTTTAATTGTTTCAATATTGATTATATGTTATTAATTAAGTTAGGTTAAAAATACTTATTTATATAGTGAATGCATTTATTGTATATACAATGGAGGAAGTAATGAAATTAGCGTGGTTAATTGATACAACAACTTATATTGATCAAAATATGGATGAGAAAGATTTATTTGTCGTTTCTTTATCTACAATTATTAATGACAAACCTTATAAAGATTCAGAATTTGAAAGTTCAAAGTTATTTTTTGATATGTTAAAAGAAAATGGTAATGGTGCTAAAACGGCTCAACCTACACCTCAAGATTTTATTGAAACGTATGAGCAAATTCAAGAAGAAGGCTATACACATGTTATTGCGGTTCATCCTTCTAGTAGTTTATCTGGCACATATGCATCATCGTTATCAACTGCACAATCTTTCCCAATGGAAATTCATGTAATTGATAGTGGAACAGGAAGCTTTCCTCAAAAAGAATTAGTTGAGTATGGTAGAAAACTTTATGACGAAGACTATTCATTTGAAGAAATCGTAAATAAGCTAGAAGAAGTTAAACACACAAGTGAATTATATTTGTTGCCAAGAAACTTACAACAATTAAAGAATAGTGGAAGGGTATCGAACAGCAAATATTTATTAAGTAGTTTGCTTCATATTAAGTTATTATTGAAATTAGAGAACAGTACAATCGACTTAGAACTTAAGTCTAGAGGCAACAAGAAAATAGAAGCTTATTTAATCACACATATTAAAGAAATTATTGATAAAGGTGTTACACATATTGGTGTCTTACATGCTGGGAATGAGCAAGAAGCACATGTGTGGAAAGAGCGCATATTAACTTTAAATAAAGATGTAAGTGTATATATCGAACCATTAGTTCCAGTAGCATCTGTTCATACTGGATATGGCACGATTGGAATAGGTTGGATACAAACTCAATAATGAAAACGTTTAAAAACCTGAGTTAATATTTTCTCAGGTTTTTTTCTATACAAAATTCAAAAAAACTCTTGTAATTGCTTAGCAAAAGTACTAATATGGATAAATCTGATTAAAATAATAAGATTAAAGGAGCGTTGAGATATGAAAAAATATCCTTTAGCGATTTGGATACTTAGCCTTGGTGCTTTTGCGATAGGTATGACTGAATTTGTAATCATGGGTTTGATACCTAATATAGCAAGAGATCTCGATGTAACGGTATCCGATGCGGGTCAATTGATTACAGGTTATGCATTGAGTGTTGCAATTGGCGGACCGATTATAGTGTTAGCGACTTATAAATTACCTCGAAAAAATTTACTCGTCTTATTAATGGCTATTTTTATAGTAGGTAACGGGATAGGTGGTATTGCGCCTAATTATGGTTCGCTTATGTTAAGTAGAATTATTGCCGCTTTAGCACACGGTTCATTCTTTGGTATAGGTTCAATACTTGCTGCAAGTATGGTACCCCCTCATAAAAGAGCAAGTGCAATGGCTTTAATGTTTATGGGATTAACAATGAGCAACATCATTGGCGTACCATTCGGAACATTTGTAGGGCAAATATTTGGCTGGAAAATGACATTTATTATTATTAGTGTTCTAGGATTATTAACATTAATAGGTATTATTCGATTTGTACCTAATCAAAAAGATACACAGCCGATTTCAATTAAGAATGAATTGAGTGTATTAAAAGATGTTAAACTTTGGTTGACACTAGGTGTAACACTGTTCGGATTCAGTAGTGTATTTGCTTATTTCACGTATATTTCTCAAATATTAATTAACGTTTCGCATATAGAAGAACGTTGGATTTCATTTGTGCTTATTATATTCGGTGTTGGTGTAACATTTGGTAATATTATTGGCGGCAAATTAGCAGACTGGAATTTAAATAAAGCATTGAATACGATATTTATCGTCTTTCCAATATATATCTTTATGATGTACTTTATTCAAAATTATAGCTTGCTAATGGTTGTTGGTATTTTTGTATTTGGTTTGATTGGATTTAGTATGAGTCCATCATTACAATTTAAAAGTATGGTCATTTCACAAGATGCACCAATGCTTGCTAGTACGATGAATCAATCTGCATTTAACATCGGTAATGCGCTTGGTGCGTTCATCGGCGGTATCGTAGTAAGTCAATTAGAAGTTAAGGACCTAGCGTTAATCGCGCCATTCTTAACAATTATAGGCCTTGCCTTCTTATTACTTGAACGATTCGTTACGCAAAGAAGAAATAAAGAAGCTGTCTAATATTTTAGAAACCTAGGTGAATGGATCGCCTAGGTTTTTTGAGGTTTTAAAGCATTTTTTATGTTTAAATTCAAAAATATCGTTATAATGAATAATGGTATAAGGAGGTCCAAACGATGAAACATTGGATTGAACAACAGGTTTCTCATGCACCACATAAAATTGCAATTCAACAAGGTGATGTTGAATTAACTTATGAAGAGCTATTTAACGATTCTAAAAATAAAGCACATTACATTAAGCAACTACAATTGAAAAGAGTTGGACTATATATAAAGAATGATATTAAACATGCATCGCTTATCATTGCAGCATGGTTAGCAAATGTAGAAGTGGTAATGATTAATACGAAGCTAACACCAGTCGAAATTGAACAACAATTGAACAGTATTGGCGTTCAAACGGTCTTTACATTTAAACCTTTACATATCAAACAAAATTGTATCGATATCGAGGATATTCATATAGACGACAGTAAACATGAGGAATATGATTTTACGATTGATATGGATGATATTGCGACGATTATGTTTACTTCTGGTACAACTGGTCCTGCAAAAGCTGTACCACAAACTTTTTCAAATCATTACTTTAGTGCAATGGGGTGCAAAGAAAGTCTCGGCTATGATGAATCAACGAGATGGTTGTCCGTCTTACCGATATACCATATTTCAGGTTTAAGTGTGTTAATACGTAGTTTAATTGAAGGTTTTACTCTTATTTTAGAACCGAAATTTGATGTTGATCGCGTGATACAATTAATTAAAAATGATAACATCACACATATTTCATTAGTGCCTCAAACGTTACAATGGTTGATGCAAGATGAGTTAACACAACCATATCAATTAGAAAAAATATTATTAGGCGGTGCAAAGTTATCTGAAACGATGATTAATAAAGCGTTAGACTATCAATTACCGATATATAATTCGTTTGGTATGACTGAAACATGCTCTCAGTTTGTTACAGCAAGTCCAGAGATGTTACGTGAAGCATCAAGCACAGTAGGGAAAGTACCTTCAAATGTAAGACTCAAAATTTTAAATCAAAATGAAGAAGGACATGGGGAAGTCGCTATATCCGGTGGCAATGTGATGAATGGCTATTTAACAGGTAGTCAGAATTCAGATACATTTGAAGATGGTTATTTTAAAACAGGTGATGTTGGATCAATAGATGATTCCGGTTATGTATATATTTATGATAGAAGAAAAGATTTAATCATTAGTGGTGGAGAAAATATTTATCCATTTGAAATTGAACATGTTATATTAATTCATCCGGATGTTCAAAATTGTGTTGTTGTACCAGTTGATGATGAAAAGTGGGGTCAAGTACCTGCATTAGTGTATGAAGCGGAACAGACTATCCAAGATGATACATTTAAAAATATACTCAATAATAAATTAGCAAAGTATAAACACCCAAAATACTTTTATAAAATAAACGAAATTCCAAGAACTTCAACTGGTAAACTTTCAAGATATAAAGTAAAGGCGTGGGTCATGAATGAGAAAAAATAGTTTGCATTTCTATAGATTCAAAGCACCTTTCAGAGTACCGATACGAACACCTTTAATAGCATTAAATGAGCGAGAAGCATTAATTGTAGAATGGCAAGATATGAATGGGTCTACGTATTATGGTGAATGTAATGCGTTTAATAGTGACTGGTATCATTTCGAGACAATAGATAAAGTTGAAGAAACTTTAATAAAATGGTTTGAAAAACATGAATTTGTTGATTTTAATAGTTATCCATTATGTTGTGAATTAATAGACGAACTCATCGAATATCCGAATGCACGTAGCGTTATGTCTATGATATTCTTTCAGAAATTCCATGAGTTAAAGCCCATTGAAGTAGCATATGGTGCAACAATTAATCAAAATATTGAACACTATTTTAAGCAATATAATGGTGAATTACCAACGAGAATTAAATTAAAATGGCATGAAGAAGTTAATCGAGATATAGATTTTTTAACAGAACATTATCCACAAATACAAAGAGCGATTGATGCAAATGGTGTGTTAAATCATGAACATGTGTCTTTATTAAATACATTTAAAGATGAACAATTTATATATATTGAGCAGCCATTTTCTAAATATGAGGACTATTTTGAGCATATTAGTGCGCTTAAGTTACCAGTATTTATTGATGAAAGCGCTCTAAATTTAGAGCAAATTATTCAATTTAATCAGCATAATCTGATCGATGGTGTTGTGATTAAACCTTCACGTGTTGGAGGTATAGATAAAGCGCTTGAAATTATAGAATATTGTCGCGAACATCAACTTAAATATGTCATAGGTGGGATGTATGAATTTGGACTCAGTAGTTACTATACTGCATACTTAGCTCAACAAAGTTCATATCCGAGTGATGTAACGCCAAGTGATTATTACTTTACAGAAGATTTCGTTGTTAATAGTGCAAAGACTCAAGGTCATCAAATTAAATATTTCCCACCAATCGTTGATAAAGATAAATTAACAAAATAAAAGGCATATGTGCTAAATTTTTAGCGCATATGCCTTTAAATAAATATTATGAATCTTTTTTAGGTGGAACAGGATCGTATCCACCTGGATGAAATGGGTGGCATTTTAAGATACGTTTCGTACCTAACCAAGTTCCTTTTATGACCCCATATTCTGAAATAGCTTCAACAGCATAGTTAGAACATGTAGGTTGGAACCTGCATGTAGGTGGTGTCAATGGGGATATATATCGTTGATAAAGGCGTATTAATTTAATAAATACTTTTTTCATATCAATGCTCCTATTTATAATTGTTTTTCGTTAAGTTCTGGTATGGTTTAACATCAGTGGAATTGAATTTATAGAAATCTGTTGTCTGTTTCATATGGATGTTAATCGTTTCATTTTTAATTTTTCCAGTTGCTTTAATGTTAAAGGTTAACGTTTTTGGTAATGTTTTGTCTTTTTGGAATGTAAGTTTAAACTTACCACTTTGAATTTTTAAGTCATTAATATTGCTTAATGACGCTTGATCTGCCAGTGGTGATTGACTAAATCCTAGTTGATAGAGATACTCCATAACTTTTCCTGTACCTTCATATGAAAGAGTATTGTTTTCTAAAGTGACATCATCTTCAATAGGTTTTAGTAAACTTTGATTAAAAGTCGTTAAATCGAACCAATCTTGCCCAATTTTTTGATAATAATCGATCTCGGCATTTTTAGCATGATAATTTAAATACTTAGATTTAGGGGAGGATTTGATTTCGTTTGAATCAATCCAAACACTTTTATTATGCACTGGAAATTGTTTTGTATTACTTTCTTGCTCGACATTAAATGATAGTTTGTCATGGTGGTTTGTTCGGCCATGTGACAGTTGTTTAAGCGTTGTTTTTTTATCTTGAAAATCAACTGTTGTTTCGTTACTAGATTTAATCGAATGTGAATCTACTTTTTTAATGTTTTTTTGAAAAGCTTCGATAGCATCACTACTATCATCAAATTTATTTTGACCTTCTGGACTACAACTTGCTAGAATAAGAGTAATTGTTAATACTAAGGTCGTTAAGGTTAACTTTTTCAATATCTTCTACCTTCCTAATAATATGTATATACAGTTTATCATAATTGAAGAAAGAGGTCGTGTATCATGCGCTACAAAGATCCAAATGGATTGGATGTTGATTTAGCATATAAATGTCCAACAGATCAACAAAATGCGAAACATGTTCTAGGTATTCCGATTTTTAATAATGAATATGTGTTAACGCATCATAAGATAAGAGGTATTGAATTTCCTGGTGGGAAAGTTGAACCAAATGAAACGAATAAAGAAGCTGTTCAGCGTGAATTATATGAAGAAACGGGTGCGATCGCTAAAAATATAACGTTTATTGCTTCATATACTGTACATGATACAATACCATTTAATAAAGATGTGTATTTTATTGAAGTTGAATCTATGGATAGCAATAAAGCATATTTCGAAACTTATGGACCTGTTATCGCTAAAGAAATCAATAATATACCTGAAGAAGAGAAAAGTTTTCTTTTAAAAGATACAGCAATATTAAAGTGCGTTGAAAGGGTGTATAAACTTGGATTTCTACAGTAAGAAAAAAATGCCAGTTTTCTTTAATCATCATCTAACTGAAGAAGTGATATATGAAGTGGATGAATTGAAAGTCAGAGGCATGTTAATGACACCTAATGAACATGTTAATCGCATAGTTGTATATTTACGTGGTGGCAAAGGTCAAGTCGGAAGAGTGAGACCTGGGCGTATGGCACAGTTTAAAGATAAACATACACTTGTCTTTGCACCTTATTACAGAGGTAGTAACGGTAGTGAAGGTAGAGATGAATTTTGTGGTGATGACCTACATGATGTTATAGTAGGTATAGAAATATTAAAATCACATTATCCAAATGTTCCTGTTCATATGATTGGATTCTCTAGAGGAGGTATTCAAGGCTTACTTACGTATCAAAAAGTGAAAGCAACGAGTTATATTATATGGGGTGGCGTTTCAGATCTACTAATTATGTACGAAGAACGAATTGATCTAAGAGGGATGTTAAAAAGAATGGTCGGACATCCTAAGAAACAATTTGAAGCTTATGCACGTAGAAATGCATTGCAATCTATTCATAAAGACAGTCCACCGATATTAATCGTTCATGGTGATGAAGATAAGCAAGTCAATATTAATATGGCATATCATTTAGAAGAACATTTAAAGCAAGAAGCGGTTGATCATCAAACGATCTATTTAAATGGAGAAGGGCATGTTTTAAGACCAGAAATAGAAAAACAAACATTGTTACAAATTAAAGAATGGATGTATAAATGTGAAAAGAGCTTGGACCAATAAGGCCCAAGCTCTTTTAGTATTTTATAAGCGATTATACGTAAATCCGCCTTCTTCTTGAATATGTTCAGAAGACTCTCCGAATTTACTGAAGTTTTCTTTGAAGTTCTTAGCAAGTAATTTTGCTTTTTCGTCATATGCGTCAGAAGATACCCATGTATTACGAGGATATAATATTTCCGAAGGTACACCTGGTACATGTTTCGGGATATTAAGACCAAAGATATCATCTTGAACAAATTCTGAATTCTTAATTTCTCCACTAATTGCACGACGAATCATTGAACGTGTATGTTTCAAGTCCATTCTTGAACCAACGCCGTACTCGCCACCAGTCCAACCAGTGTTTACAAGATAAACGTCTACATTATGTTCATCGATTAATTTACCAAGTAATTCAGCGTATTCAGTCGCATGTAATGGTAAGAAAGGTGAACCGAAACATGTTGAAAATACTGGTTGAGGACTTGTTACGCCTCTTTCTGTACCTGCTAACTTAGAAGTGAAACCACTTAAGAAATGATACATAGCTTGAGATTTATCTAATTTAGAAATAGGTGGTAATACGCCAAATGCATCTGCAGTTAAGAAGATAATTGTATTTGGGTGACCAGCTATTGATGGTGTAATAATATTATCGATAAAATCAATTGGGTATGCAGCTCTTGTATTTTCAGTTAATGAAGTATCGTCATAATCAACTGATCCATTAGGATTTACGGTAACATTTTCTAGAACTGTTCCATAACGAATAGCATCGTAAATTTGTGGTTCTTTTTCACGACTAAGACTTACAGTTTTAGCGTAGCAACCACCTTCAATATTGAAGACACCATTTTCGTTCCAACCATGTTCATCGTCTCCGATTAATTTTCTATTAGGATCTGCAGATAACGTTGTTTTACCTGTACCAGATAGACCAAAGAATAAAGCTACATCTTTGTTATAACCTACGTTTGCTGAACAGTGCATACTCATAATACCTTTTTTAGGTAATAAATAGTTCATTACTGAGAATATACCTTTTTTCATTTCACCAGCGTATTCAGTACCGCCAATTAGTATGACACGGTGTTTGAACGAAGTTATAATGAATGTCTCAGAATTTGTACCGTCTTTTTCTGGATCAGCTTTAAATCCTGGTGCACTAATAACAGTGAAATTAGGGCTGATATTAAGTGCTTCTTCTTTAGTTTCTGGGCGGATAAACATGTTCTGTGCAAATAAATTATGCCAAGGCATTTCGTTAATCACGCGTAAATTTAATCGTGATGATTCATCTGCACCTGCATATCCATTAAAGACATAAAGTTGTGATTTTTGGTTTAAGTAGTCAATAACTTGATCATATAAATTTAAAAAGTTACTTTCTGAGATAGGTTGGTTGATTGTACCCCAATCAATATCTTGTTCAGTATCTTCCTCTTTAACGATAAATTTGTCTTTTGGAGAGCGACCTGTGTATTTACCAGTTTCCATTCTGATTGCGCCAGATTCTGTTAATACGCCTTCTCCTGCTTTTAGAATGTGATTATATAATTCAGTTCTAGAAAGTTGCTGTAGTGTAGTGTCCTTCTTTAAAAGGTTTGAAAGTTCGATTGATTCGGTAATTGACTGTATTGCCATAAATGACGACCCCCATGTCTAATATTAGTGTTGTAAGCATTTTCATGGAATTAGTATAACACATTAAAATATATAGTCTATACTAATGAGTAAATTTGTTATAAAAATTTTTAGAAATTTGAATGTGTTTCGTTCCATTGACATATTATGAAAACTTTAGTATTATCATTTCTGACGGATTCTCTTATCCTGAGTGGTGGAGGGACATGGACCCAATGAAACCCAGCAACCTCTTTCTAATGAAAGAAAGGTGCCAAACCGTTTGCAGACCAATATTGTCTGAACGATAAGAGCGAATGGACGAGTGTGCCTTCTCTCTATATCTTTATTGAGAGAAGGCACTTTTTATTTGCGCTGAGGAAGAGACCGTACAACTTTATTTAAAGGAGATTTTTTATGTCAAAGAATAGAAGACTCTTCACATCAGAATCAGTAACAGAAGGGCATCCAGATAAAATTGCGGACCAAATTTCCGATGCTATCCTGGATGAATTATTAAAAGGCGATCCTAAAGCAAGAGTCGCTTGTGAAACAACAGTAACAACTGGTATGGCTTTAATTGCAGGTGAAATTTCTACGTCAACATATGTAGATATCCCTAAAGTAGTTAGACAAACAGTAAAAGATATAGGATACACAAGAGCGAAGTACGGTTATGATTTCCAAACGATGGCGATTTTAACTGCTATTGATGAGCAATCACCAGATATCGCACAAGGTGTAGATTGCGCATTAGAAGATAGAGATGATTTATCAGATAGAGAAATAGAATCAATTGGTGCAGGTGACCAAGGTCTTATGTTTGGTTTTGCTACAAATGAAACTGAAACATACATGCCTTTACCAGGTTATTTAGCTCATCAACTTGCGAAGAAATTAACAGATGTACGTAAAGACGGTACTTTAGAATATTTACGTCCAGATGGTAAGACACAAGTAACAGTTGAATATGACGAAAATGATAAACCAGTAAGAGTAGATACAATCGTTATTTCTTCACAACATCATGAAAAAATTGAATTAGAAAAAATTCAACAAGATATCAAAGATCATGTTATCTATCCAATCGTACCTAAAGAATTATTAGATGAAGAAACTAAATTCTTTATTAATCCAACAGGTAGATTTGTAATTGGCGGACCACAAGGAGATGCTGGATTAACAGGTAGAAAAATCATTGTAGATACATACGGTGGTTATGCAAGACACGGCGGAGGATGTTTCAGTGGTAAAGATCCTACTAAAGTAGATAGATCAGGAGCATATGCTGCAAGATATGTCGCTAAGAATATAGTAGCAAGTGGATTAGCAGATAAATGTGAAGTCCAATTAGCATATGCAATTGGTGTAGCACAACCAGTATCTATTTCAATTGATACTTTTGGTACAGGTAAAGTAGAAGAAAATGTACTAGTAGAAAAAATAAGAGAAGTATTTGATTTAAGACCAGCAGGTATTATTCAAATGTTGAACTTAAGACAACCAATCTACAAAAAGACAGCAGCATACGGTCACTTCGGTAGAACAGATGTTCAATTACCATGGGAACAATTAGATAAAGTAGATTTATTAAAAGACTTATTAAAATAAACAATTAAGCTCTGTATAGAATCTTACGGGATTTATGCAGAGTTTTTATTTTGTTTTAGAAGGAAGTTGGGGTGTTATTAGCAGTTTTAGTTAGAAGTGCAAATACTGAGGTCGTTATGAGCAGATTTGGCTAGAAGTGCATATAAGGATACCGGTATTAATACTTCTAAGTAGTTTTGTAATTAAGGCGGTCCATAGTAACATTTCAGCTGACTTTTGTAATTAACGCCCCCGTTATGGCCAAGTTTGGCCTGAAGTGTTTACAACAACGCTCATAATTACAATTCATGCAAGTTTTGTAACAGCAATCCGCTGTATATTCATAAAATATTTACTATTAAAGTGTGGTTTAACTACTCAAATGTATGAAGTATAAGAAATTACGTTATATTATCAATATATTTCATGATATATACTGAATTTATTTGTAATTTTTACTATAATGGAATTAATACATATGAAAGGGAGCGATCTACAATTATGAGTCAATTAGAACCGATTCATTATGGATTAATCGCAGCGGTCGTCATTGCGATACTATTTATTATATTATTCTTTGTTTCATTAAAACAGAAACAAAAATCTTTGAATAAGATTCAAGAAGCTCATAAAAAAGAAAATGAGACGCTTAAATCTGAACATAAAGAAAAGTTAGATCATGAAAGAGTTGAAAATAAAAAGGTTCTAACGAAACAAGAAGAAACACATCAAGAAGCAATTTCACAAAAAGAAAGAGAAATTGACTCATTAAAGTTATTTTCTAAGAATGAAGGGGAATATATAACAGATAGACACTTGTTAGAGTTAAGAGACCAACTTGTAAATGAACGTCGTATCAGACCTGAAGACATGCATATTATGGCTAACATCTTCTTACCTAAAGATCCATTAGGTAAAGTTCGACAAATTGATCATTTAGTCTTAACAAGAACGGGTATATACGTAATTGACTCTAATTTAGTAAGTGGTCATATCTATCACGGTATTACTGATCAGCAGTTTAGTGATTTTCCAGTATTAGGACAAGTCTTTGAAACATTGGATTTAAACCCAAACAAAGAACAAACGTTATTACTTGAAAAACAACCAAATAATAAAACTGCAGCTTTTCATTCATATACTAATGAAGTTAAAGAAGTTGATAATACAACTGAAGAATTACAAAGACAGTTAGAACTTAAATATACACCGACACCAATTATATACTTCCATCCAAATGAAGTAAGTGAAGCAACTATCAGTAATTATTCACAAGACCCTAACATTAAAGTGTTAGTTGGTGAAAAACAACTTCAACACTTCTTTAATAAATTTGTATTTCATGGTAGATTCCAATATAGTGTGGAAGACCTTGAGAGAATTATGGATGAAATTGAAAAGTTTAACCCGTAATAACTAAGCGCTGCATATTATGTAGCGCTATTTTTATACTAAAAAGGTGGTTATAAGTATGGTAAAAGAAAATTTTGAAGTTAAAAATCCTGCAACTGGAGAAGTAATCGAAACGATTAAAAATAATACGGAAGAAGATATTAACAGCAAGATTGAACAAGCACATGATGCTTTTCAAACATACAAGAAGAAACCAGCTCATGAACGTAGTGCATTGTTATATAAATGGTATGAATTGATTCTCGAAAATAAAGAAGAAATTGCCTTAATTATGACAAAAGAAAGTGGGAAACCATTAAAAGAAGCTTTAGGCGAAGTTAAATATGCGACAGATTATATATTATGGTTTGCTGAAGAAGCGAAACGTACTTATGGAAGAACAATTCCAGAACATGTTGATAACAAACGACTTATCGTTACACGTGCACCTGTAGGCGTTGTAGCAAGTATAACACCTTGGAACTTCCCAGCAGCAATGATGACTAGAAAAGCAGCACCAGCATTAGCAGCAGGATGTACGTTTATATGTAAGCCAGCACAAGATACACCACTAACAACTATGAAATTAGTTGATCTTGCACATGAAGCAGGATTTGATCAAAGTGTTATTCAATATGTAAATGGTTCAGGTAAAGACGTCGGTGCCATTTTCACAAAACATCCTTTAATTTCAAAAATTACTTATACAGGTTCAACGCCTGTAGGTAAGCAATTAATGGAACAATCTAGTTCGACATTGAAGAAAGTAACACTTGAATTAGGCGGTCATGCACCATTAATTGTTCACGATGATGCAGATATAGATAAAGCAGTTCAAGGAACAATTGCTTCTAAATTCAGAAATGCAGGACAAACATGTGTATGTGCAAATAGAATTTACGTACATGAATCTATTAAAGACGTATTTGAAGATGCGCTTAGAGCAGAAGTTAGCAAATTAAAAGTAGGCAATGGACAAGATGAATCAACAGATATAGGTCCTGTTATTAACGTAGATGGTTTTGAAAAAATTAAATCTCATATTGAAGATGCAACTAGTAAAGGCGCACGTGTGATTACTGGAGGGGATAGCTATAAAGATGGTGGTTATTTTATTACACCAACTGTTCTATCTGACGTTTCAGACGATATGAAAATAATGGTAGAAGAAACATTCGGACCAGTAGCACCAATTCAAACTTATAAAGATTTAGATGAAGTTATAATAAAAGCAAACGATACACCATTTGGTTTGGCAGCATATTTCTTTACTGAAAACTATAGTAATGGTATAAAGTTGTATGAGAACTTAGATTATGGAGTAATTGGTTGGAACGATGGCGGACCAAGTGCTGCTCATATTCCATTCGGTGGTATGAAGGAAAGTGGATTTGGTAGAGAAGGTGGTTCAGAAGGTATTGAGCCATATTTAGAAACTAAAGTCGTTTCAATTTTAATTTAAGTATCGTCTAAAATTAGGAGGCAGTAAAATGACACAGAAAATAATTGAGTTTTACAACGGAAATTCTATACCAGCTTTAGGCTTAGGAACATTCAGAGTAGAAAATAATGATGAATGTAGAGAAGCGGTTAAACATGCTATTATAAGTGGTTATAGACATATAGATACTGCTCAAACTTATCACAACGAAGAAAAAGTCGGACAAGGTATCAAAGAAGGATTAGAAGCAACTGGATTAAATAGAGAAGATTTATTTATTACAACTAAACTTTGGATGACAGATTACGGTAGAGAGAATGTTCAATCAGCCTATGAAGCATCTTTAAAAAGATTAGGTTTAGATTATGTAGATTTATATTTAATCCATTGGCCAGGTCAAGATAAAGATCTTATCATTGAAACATGGAAATCTATGGAAAATTTATACAATGAAGGTAAAATTAAAAACATTGGTGTAAGTAACTTCCATGTACATCATTTAGAAGAATTATTACAAGAAGCTTCTATTAAACCAGTTATTAATCAAATAGAATGTCATCCATACTTAACTCAAAAAGAATTAAGAGCATATTTAGAAGCACAAAAAATTGTTGCACAATCATGGTCTCCTTTAATGAACGGACAAATACTGGAAGATGAAGTTGTAAAAGAAATTGCAAATGAGTTAGGTAAAACACCAGCTCAAGTTATTATAAGATGGAATATTGATGAAAAAATTGTTGTTATTCCTAAATCAGTAACACCATCAAGAATTGAAGAAAACTTAAACGTATTTGATTTTGAGTTATCAGAAGATCAACTTTCAAGATTAAATGCTTTAAATAAAGACGAAAGAATCGGACCAGACCCAGAAGTCTTTAGTGGTCAATAATTAACACAAAAGGACTGATAAGAAAATTTATTCTTATCAGTCCTTTTTCTTTTGTCTTAGTTATAAATGTACCTTTTACGTAAGTGATTTTATAAGTGATATCCTAAATAACATGCTCCAATTGATAGTATGACTGTAGATATTATATAAATAGTCATCATTTTATATGATTTTAATAAGTATCGTTCATAAATTTCTAAAAAGTGAGTAGAGAATGTTGTAAATCCACCGCAAAAGCCTATTGCGATAATTGCATATGAATAAGAATCGTCATTTAAATATTGAGCGGCAAATCCAATTATAAGGCTACCAATTACGTTGACTGTTAAAGTAGCGATTGGGAAGTGGTTTGTATACAGTTTAGTGAAGAATTCATTCACTAAATTTCTGCAAAGTGCACCTATACCTGAACTTATCATAATATATAATAACGTCATGCTTGGTCAGTTCCTTTCCTATAACCTATTGCAATAAATATGAAACCTAGAAGTAAACTAACGAGTAAATAAGTACCTGCAACTAATATATGTCCACGTTCTAGTAGCTCGACTGTTTCTAAGCTTAAAGATGAATAGGTTGTTAAAGCACCTAAGAAGCCTGTTGTTATTAATTTTTTAATATTTGGGTGTAAATTGAAATAGCTAATAAAATATGTAGAGAATATACCCATTAAAAGTGCTCCGATTACGTTAACAGTCAATGTGGAGAATGGGAAGGCGTCATTAGTGATCGTTAACGAAACTAAATATCTTAGCCCTCCACCTATAGCACCGCCTAAAAATATTGCTAAATATACCATTCAATAAACCTCCTCATTAAAAAAAGGAAACATTATGTTTCCCTTAAATTATTCCGAAAAATCTTATTATAACGACAATATGATATAAAATGACGATGAATAAAACGATTGGTAGTAGTTTATTAAATTTTGAAAGCGTTGTGTGTTTATCAGTTTGATATTTAATTGACTTATCAGTTGTAAAGACAGCAATTAACAATAAAATACCGTTTAATATACTACTTATTAGTACGAGTGAAACTAAAGATCCAAACATCGTTTCTAAAAGTGGATTTTGTGCACTTAAAAATAAACTAATAATAATAAGTATAGTTGATATATAAAAATAGCGTTTAGCTTTATCCATGATGCCCTCCAAAAATTCCGTATAATCGTTTATGTTATCACATAAATTATTTTATTGCATCTAATAATTCCATTACTTCTTCAAAGTCGTCCATTTTTTTACAATGACTAGGAATGATGAAAAGTGAGGTATTCGCATTTTCTTTTAAATCAATAAGCTTTAAATGGGTTTCAATGAAAAGTTCGCCGTTGTATGCTTTGCGCAACAATCTTTTAGTAGGAAGGTCATTCTTTTGAATATTTGAACGGCACCATGCGGCATCGCTACACATAAAAATCATTAAATTAGAGAATGTCATCATTAAGCCGAATTGACCTGGCATGGCTCCTGGCAAATCAAAACTAACTAATGCATCTTGATTAAAGACTTTATATCCTTTACCCAAAATAGGATGTTCAGTTTGTACAAAATCTTCTACAAATTCAATGCGTTCTTTAAAGTTATTTGGCATAACATGAAAGCTTAATTGAAGGTTGTTGTTGGAAACTTGTTGTGTAATAAAATCATGATAAGCTTCACTTGAGGTTATGATAGTTGCATTTTTAAATGCGTTTAAATAACCGAGATGATGGCTTGAAAAGTTTGTGATAATACAATAATCAATTTCATCTGGATGTATATGGTCTTTTAATAATTGGCTTGGTAAAGTTTCATACACTTTATAGTCTTGTCTGCGAAATAATTTTAAAGTTTTTAAATCAGTACTTGGTTTAACATGTTCTGAAAAGCCTGTGTTAATGAGTATTTTGAAATCGTTAATTTCTAAATAATAGGAAAAAATATAGTACCGCTCAACTCGGCTCGTAGGGCTATTATTGATGACTGCTTCGTCACCTAAAAATGATCCAGTCGTATAAAGTTTGAAATGCTTTATTGTTTCTATATTATCAGCCATCAAAATACACCACCTAAGCAATTATATTTATATTACTTAAAAAATATTATTTGATTATTATTAATTCTTATTATGCCATAAAGCACTTCAAAATACATTTAAAATAACTTGGATATTGTTGTTTTAATCAAATAGTTTAGTAAGCGATTGCAAATTATGGTACGATAAATGCACAACAAGTAGAAAGGAATGAAATTCATGAGTAATCTTAAAGTACAAGTTTTTGCTGATGGTGCGGACATTGAAGAAATGAAACAAGCCTATCAGAATAAAGAAGTTGATGGTTTTACAACAAATCCAAGTTTAATGAAAAAAGCAGGTGTAACGGATTATAAAACATTTGCTGAAGATGTGGTTAAAGCAATACCAGATGCTTCGATTTCATTTGAAGTATTTGCAGATGATATAGAAACAATGGCTAAAGAAGCAGAAATTTTAAAACAATATGGTGAAAACGTATTTGTCAAAATTCCTGTTGTAAATACACAAGGTGAATCAATGATTCCTTTAATAAAAAAATTATCAGAAAATGATGTTAAAGTTAATGTCACTGCTGTTTATACAATTGAACAAGTTAAAGAAATAGTAGAAGCAATTAAACCAGGTGTTGAAACATATGTTTCTGTATTCGCAGGTAGAATTGCTGATACAGGTGTATATCCACTACCGTTAATGAAAGAAGCAGAAAAAGTTTGTCATAGTAAAGAGGGCGTTAAATTATTATGGGCAAGTTGCCGTGAATTATTTAATGTTATTCAAGCAGACGAAATCGGCGTAGATATCATTACATGTCCTAAAGATGTGGTAGCAAAAGTACCAAATATCGGAAGAGATATTAATGAATTATCTGTTGATACAGTTCAAGGATTTGCTAAAGATATTAAAGCAAGCGGATTAAGCATTTTATAAGAATGAAGTTCATCAAACAGGCTGGGACATAATCTAATGTCTCAGTCTCTTTTAGTATCTTGGCAGTAGATGACTGAATTGAAATGCGCTTGTACCAAGCTTTTTCAACTCTAGTCATCCTTGCTGGGGCGGGACTACGAAATCTTTTTTTACAATTAGATTTCTGTCCCGCTTCCTTTTTAGTTTGCTAAGAAAAATGATTTTTAGGCGTTAGAAAAGTCGGGCGAAGTGTAAGTAAGGAGGTCTATAGTAACAAATATCATAAGAACATATATTGAAAATTTTTAGATGTATAAATACTATATTATAAGAGAATATGTATTTGAAATATAGGTATACCTAAAACATAAATATGCGAATTAATTTATATTATTTTACGATAACTAATTCATTAACTTGTCTCAAATTTTGTTATATAATCATATTTCAGTGAAAAATTGGAGTGTTGGAAATGGCAAATAATTTGAGAATTGCACAACGTGGCGCATATATAAGTTTGGTTACTTATATTATTCTTTCTATTTTGAAATTTGTAGTTGGTACAACTTATAATTCATCTGCATTAAAGGCGGATAGTTTAAACAACTTAACAGATATATTTGTTTCTGTGGCAGTACTTATAGGTTTGAAGATTTCAATCAAACCTGCTGATAAAAATCACCCTTACGGACATATGAAGACTGAAAATATTACAACTTTGATTGTATCTTTTATCATTATGTTTGTCGGGATAGAAGTTATTTCTAGCAACATTCCTAAATTACTTCAAGGTGACTATAGTGAACCTAGCACACTGACAATATGGGTCAGTTTTATAAGTGGTATTATAATGATTTTAGTATATTTATTTAATTGGAAGTTAGCGATTAAAACTAAAAGTACATCATTAAAATCAGCAGCAAAAGACAATCTGTCTGATGCGTTAGTCAGCATCGGTACTGGTATTGGTCTTATATTTACACAGTTTGGTCTACCTATAATTGATATTATACTTGCTGTCATTCTAGGCTTTATTATTGTTTATACTGGTTTTACGATTTTTAAAGAATCGATATTCACGTTGAGTGATGGTTTTCATGAAAAAGATTTAAATAATTATATAGAAGAAATTGAAAATATAGAGGGTGTATTAGACGTACCGTCTATAAAAGGGCGTTATCATGGTAATAGTGTCTTTCTTGATGTGACGATCATTGTCGATAAAGATTTAACACTAGATGAAGCTCATGATATTTGTGATTTAGTTGAACAACAATTAAAAGAAGCAGGCGCATATTCGTCTTATGTACATCCAGAGCCTAACTTGTAAGCAGTTTATTATTAAATTCAAATATTAAAATTAATTAAATAAGTATGATACTATTAGTATATGAGTGTTTGATAAATATCTAAGGGGATGTTATTCATGCAAATACTAGGAAAAGGATATGAAAATGACCATCATTATTTTCATGTTATTACTGATAAAAATCATCTTATAAAAGTTAGAGTGCCTGATGATATGGATGATCATGATTTAAGACACTTACTTGAAGCAGTTTGTAACGATTATGACGAGGCTAATAGCTAAGTTTAATGAATATATGAATGCATTTAAATATTTGTATAAAAATAAGCATATCACGTGTTATCTGATTTTAATTTCAGAAGCGTGATATGCTTTTTATTTAAACTGTATTTAACTTTTTATGTCGTTTCCATAAGAAGAATTCAATAATAGCAACTGGAATTAGTGATAATCCGAATAATGGCATTGCGATTCCTAATATAACTAAGAATACAATGAGTCCAATTGGAACTTGATTACTAGTTCTTATTGGTGCGCTAAATGAGTTGGATTTCTTTCGTTTCATCCATGATAAGAAACCAAATGAAATGCCGCTAATAAAGGCTAAACAAACTAATAGGTTAATGATTTTATTTGCAGTTCCAAATAGGTGACCTTCATGTAAAGGTATACCGAAACTGAACCATTTACCGATAATACCATAATCATCATAATCTACTTTATCTAAAAGTTTACCTGAATATTGATCGAAATATGCTGTCGTTTCTTCTTTTGGTGCAACGTCTAATCCTGTAACACCTGTATTACTACTTTTCGAAACAGTGAATACACCTTTTTCATCAGAAGGATAAACAATAGAGAATGGCTTTTTTATGCCTTCTTCTTCAGCATTCACGATAATATTTTCTAAACTTTGTTGTCCATCTGCACCAATTACATTACTCATAGAACCGTGATGTTCTGCATGTGGATCTTTTTTAGATGAAGGTTTCTCCTTAGTACGCGTTGCCCATGGTAATTCATTATCTTCTGATTCTGGTGGGTTAGCTTTTAACGCTGAATAACCGATCGTTGGATGATCTTCGGCAAATTGGTTAATTTGTTTACCCATAAGCGCTGACCACGGTAAGCCTGTTAGTACGATTATAAATATTGGAATAGCTATAATAAGTCCTATAATCGCGTGTAATCGTCTATTAAATAAGAATGATGATTTCTTTTTAGTTGGTTTCAATGCTTTTGATTTAAAAGTTAAATAAATACCTGATATAATCATAAAAATTGTCCAACATGCTGCTAGCTCAACTAAATAATTTACAAAACTACCACCAACAAATAAAGAACTATGTGTTTCTCTTAATACGTTGGAATATGTATATTTAGCGTTTTGATTTGCAACTCTTTGGTTATGTTCGTCCAAGAAAATATAGCGTGAATCACCATCTTCATTCCCGATGGTAACTCTGTTATTGTATGGCTCGTCCATAATACTGATTTTTTGAATGTCGTATCCTTTATATACATCTCTAATTTCTTGAATAGCATCATCTAATGATTGATGACCCTTCGTTACGCTATCATTGAAAAATTCATCATGGTAAATGTTATTTTCTACATTTGTAAAAAATAAATAACCAATACCAGTAAGTGAGAGTGTTAATAATAAAGGTGTAATAAAGAAAGCAGCATAAAAATGTAACCTTCTCAATGGATTAAAACTTTTGTTCATGTACTCAACCTCTATTTCAAATAATATATAAGTTCTATTTAACGTTATTATTTTTTGAAATAAATTACAATATGGAAACGACATAATTTTTGACGCTTTCGTGAAAACCGAAAAAATTATGTAATAAATGACTTGAAAATGTAATAATAAAATACTCTAAATATTCAGTTTAAAATGTTAAAATATAAGCAACGGGATGAGGTGAATGACTATGTTAACAAACCTAAAATTATTCAACGATAACGATAATCGTACACAAATTATTAATCAATTTTACACAGGATTAAATCAAGAGAATATACACGATGCTGTTATTTCTTTAGAAGAGAGAAAGTATCATGATTTTCCACATGGTTCAGTATATTTCAAGAATGATTTATCTAATGCTAAACAAGATGAATTAAACTTAAATGAGTCAGATGGTTTATTTATAATTGAAGAGAACGGGTCACAAAAAGGATCCATTATTCCATTACATGAAATCGTGCAATATTTAGCGACAAATAGAGAACGCATTGCACTGGAAAAATCACTGAGTTTAATTCAATTAGAGAACATTATCGATCGTTTAGAATTGACACTTAAATCAGAAGATTTATAATCAAAATAAGAGACCGGGATTAAGAATAGTCCTAGTCTCTTATTTTTTAGAATGGAGTGTTTAAACATGTACGATGCAATAATATTTGATTTTGATGGTACGATAATAGATACAGAAATTAATTTATTTAATACTCTAAATAAACATATTGATCAAAAGAATAACGAAAAGATAAGTTTAGATGAATATAAAGCTTCTATTGGATCAGTATCAGAAGTATTAAATAATAAAATATTAAATGCATTAGGTTCAAAAGAGGCTCTAGAAGAGATGTTTGAAGATCATTATGAAGGTACGAAATCTTTGCCTATTAAACCAGTGGTTAAAGAATTAATAGATTATGGTCGTGAAAACCAGAAAAAAATGGGTATAGCAACTAGTAGTTATAAAGCGCATATTATGCCTAACATACAAAGATTAGAATTGGATCAATATGTCGATGTTATAAAAGGGCGTGAAGATGTTGCGTTTGTTAAACCCAATCCAGAATTATATATTCAAGTAGCACATGATCTTAATGTAGAACCAGATAAGTGTTTAGCAATTGAAGATACGACGAATGGTGCACAAGCTGCAATAGAAGCTGGAATGGATGTGATCGTTATAACGCATGAAATTACAGAAGATTTGAATTTTGATTCATTAAATATTTTAGCGAAGAATTTAGAGGCAGAAGAAATTATCAATCGCTATTTATAATGTGAATATACATTGTATCTTTTTCTAAAATGAAGCGGCGTCATGTTTCGGTGATTTTTAAAGACCTTTGTAAAGTGAGCTTGGTCATAAAAACCATATTCTATAGCTATGTCTGAAATAGATTGATTTGTTTTGAATATAAGTGCAACAGTAGCTTCAAATAAATGACGTTGCCAATAATGATTGTGGTGGTTATGTCTTACATAAGATTCGTTAGTTGGAATTTCAGAATAGGGTGGTTGTTTAATATCATCTAATAGCGTAATGATACTCGTTGAAACATTCGTCGTTAATCTTTCCTTATGATAAGGTGCAAGTAGGTTAAGAATATTTAAGTGATTACTTACTTTATCAAATTTGTAAGATTGAATAATGGGAAAGAAATTTTTGAGTAAGAAATATTCATAAATATTTGAAGCTAATGTATATACCATTAATTTATTAATATTAAGTATACATATTTGACCATTAATTGCATAAATAAAGCTATATTCATCAAAGGGTACAATGCACAAAAATCCTTTATCCAATGTCATCATGTAATTCGATGTATGATAAAAAATATTAATATAGCCATTTGTGACATATATGATTGATGCATCTTCATTATGATAAATCCATTTATTTTCGTGTGAAATATGGTTGATATTAAAATTAAACATCATTTTCACTCCTTCAAAATAGCAATTTTGAAAAATAATCAACGTATAGATTGATTAATGTTATAATTAAAATATTAATGAATTTTAGAGGTGTGTAATGAATAACGAACAATATAAATCCATTGTTTATAAAAAGCTTTGGTTTATCAATAAAAAAGAAAAAAATATAGCGCATGAAAAATTAAACCATCATGCCGATAAAAATTTAATCGATGAGTATGGTAAACCAAGTAAATTTGTGAATGAATTTGTAGAAAATGAAATTATAGATAAAGCTACACCACCAAGTAGTTTATATAAAGTGATCACGTTAGGTGGTTTATTATTTGGAAATGTCTTAATGGCAGGCATTTTAATAACAGCTTCTTTGTTGATCTTGGGGACATTTACGTTATATTTCACAAAACCAATTGGTGAAGCATTAACATTACAAGCCTTATATCTTGTCATAGGTATTGTGCTATTTTTTATAGGTTATAAAGGTATCAAATGGGTAAATGCATTCTTTACAAGGCGTTTGCTAATCGCTAGAAGATTTAAAGAATTTTCATAGATTACTGACTAGGGGGTGTTGTAGATGAGCTTGTTATATTTTGATGAATGGCGTGATACACGTGCAACAATAAGATATATTGTTCAAATTATGGGGAAATGTTGTTTAGCTGTGAATACACCTGAACCGTTATATAAGCACGTCATGTTAACAGTTAATCAAGTTGGGCTATCTACAGGCGAATTAAAAAAGGACAATCATACATTTGAAATTAACTTAGATTTAATTGATCAGTTAATAGTTGTTAAAATAGATGAAAAAGAAGAAACTATGATCGTCAAATCAGGACGTACGATTCAAGAATATTATCAATTTATATTTGATACATTGCATGAGAACGGCATTGATATCCCAATCAATACGAAGCCATATAATATTCCATATGAAAAAACGCTAGATGAAGATGACAAAGAACGAATCTTTAATCCAAAGACTGCATATCATGCACTTAGATTAATGCAGCAAGCTCAATATGATCATTATCAATTTTTACATTCAAGGAATATTAAAGATGTCAAAACAGGTTTGTTTTGGGATAAATTTGATGTAACATCTATTTTTTACGTAGAAGGTAATGATGAGTATACCGTATCACTTTGTTATTACTTTGGAGATAAATATAGAGAGTCTCCTTATTATATTATTAAGATTAATCCGTTTAAGCAAGATAAAATCAACTTGAAACAAGTAGAGCCATCATATGCTGAATATAATGGTAAAGATGGAAGCTTTTTAATCTATGAAGAAGATTTAGAAAGTATCATTAGAAGAGATGAAGTACTGCTGACATTCTTTAATAGTGCATACCAAGCATTGTTATCAGGCGTAAGCAGTAAATTATCACAACATGACAAATAAAAGCCGTTACGCATTTAAAGCGTAACGACTTTTTTTATATTTGCGGATAGATTTTGTCTGTAAAGATGGTGCTTTTGAAACTGAATGAGTCTTAATGATTCACCGAGTTTCCTACTGATTATATGATTTTCATGATATATGACTTTAGTTTGCTGATTAATTAATAACAATTTAGTGTAATGTTTGTATGCGTCGATATGAACAATGTGTTTGCTGTTAATGAGCATATAATTATAGTTAGATTTTGCGCTTGTTGGAAATAATACGAAATCTTCAGAGGCATATATGAGAATGGGTAGAAGTTTAGAAATGTTTAAGACATATTTAGCGTAATGTTCTCTTGATTTTAAACTTGCACCTTCAATTTTTAGTGCGTCATTAATAAGATAGGGGATAGAGTGGTTGGTATAAACGATTGATTGATCTAAATATTCGATTTGGAATCTATAAGCTGAATCATCAGCGTATTTCAGTAATGTCATATTAGAGTTGATCAAAGTCATTTGATACACCTCCCTATATAACATGTTACTTGAATTTTGGGAAAAATATTGTAATTTTTGAAGAAATATTTGTAATTAAATTAAAAAATGTGATTTCAATTTACGTCGCGCATTTTTACGATAATACTTAATGGAGGATTCACTTTTATTTAAATATATCGCAATTTCTTGGGTTGAGAAACCTTGTAATGTTAGTTTTAACCACATGAGTTCATCTTGAGATAAAATCTCTAACATACTAAATGTTTCAAATTGATGAGATTCAATAAAGCTTTGGTCTAACATTTCATGATTTGAAGTGGGTGATACACGGTTTGAATCTTTACTTTGCTTTCTGATGCAGTCAATGAGGTAATATTTTAATTTCGTATATAAATATTTATCTAGTGAAGCGGTCTTTGAAAAATCGTATCGCTCAATTTCAGTCCATAGTTTAATTAATAACAGTTGATAATAATCTTCGTAACCATATTTGATTTGATATCGATGCAGTAAATAATGAATCATATTTTTATATTGCTTATAATAATGTTCAAATTTGTGTTGTTTCATGTTGTCCTCTTTGGTGAGCATGCACACGGTTATTTCCGGATAAACGTATTGTAAATAATTAAGAAGTACATTAAAAATTAACTATTTACCATAAAATAGAGCAAACTTTAAAATAGATAATAATTCATGAGATTATTTTGAAAAATAAAGACTTTATCTTTAAAAATAACTTATAAAAACATAGATTGAAATGATTTACATTTTCACTTCAAACGTGTATATTTGGTTATATATATGGACATATGTTTTATTGGGGCAAAGATTAGGAGGCTCATCATATGGATTACGAACATCTAAATTTAGAACACTTTTTTGCAAGAAATAATGACTTGAATACGATAAGAGATAACGCAGATTTTGTAATGATTAACAACGTAAACAGATTTATGAATTATAGAAATGGCGAAGAAGAGGGTACAATCAATTTAAGCCACTATAACTATAAGAATAGATCAGCGGCAATGTCATTTATATTTATGAATTATTCAACTTATAAATAAGCAAACATACTTTCAAAGCATGTTTGCTTTTTTTGTTGAAATATAATAGTAATTAAAACGTAACATTCTTATTTTTGAATAATAAGCCCTTATCCTATAGAATATAAAGAGTAAACTTTAATGCAATTGTAAAAATTAGGTAATAAATTATGATTGATGGTGGTTTACAAACATAGAGGTGAAACGATGAAAAATGCCAGGCTAGAAACCATTAAAAATTTAGTCATATTATCAATAGTCTTGTTAGTTATTGTTGGCCTGTTTTATTATTTGATTTCAGATCATTTAAAATTTTATGAAGTAGATAAACAAGAAGATAATGTAGAAGTGCCATTAACTTTAAGTAAAGCGGTAAATAAACAATATAAAAATGATACGAAAATGCAAGTAGCAACAGAGTCAGGCAATTGGAAAAATGCAACACGAAGCGAAATATATGAAGTGATGGATGTAGAAAAAATCTTAAATGATAAAAAACAAGTATATCAATTCTTGAACTTATCAGAGTATCAAGGAATTGAAGAAAAACGAATTCATCATATGTTAAGAAAACAAGAAGTACTTGAAGATTATACAACAGAATTTTTAAATGCTGCTAAGAAAGAACATGTAAATGAAGTGTATTTAATATCTCACGCTATATTAGAAACAGGTAATAACAAAAGTGAATTAGCAAATGGTGTCATGTTAACTGAGAAAGGGAAAGTAACGAAATCTAAAGAAGAATCTGATGGTAAAAAGTATTATAACTTTTATGGTGTCGGTGCTTTAGACAGTGATCCTATCGGAACAGGCGCAAATTACGCTAAAAAAAGAGGCTGGGATACACCTCAAAAAGCCATATCAGGTGGTGCGAAATTTATACATGATCATTATTTATCAAACCCAGAGCAAAATACATTATATAGTATGAGATGGAACCCAGAGAAACCAGGCGTACATCAATACGCAACAGATATCAAATGGGCACAAAGTAATGCACGTATAATAGCAGATTTCTATAACGAACTCAAAACAGAAGGAAAGTACTATATCGTATATAAATACCAAGATACAGATAAGTCACTTTCAATCAAAGCATTAGATGAAAAATTAGATAAACAAGAAGAAAAATAGTAATTAAGAAGACTCGAGACAAATGTTTCGAGTCTTTTTTGTGTGAGTGGAGTATAGAAATTGTCGTAATAGACTGCTGTTATAAGCAGTTTTGATAAGAAGCGCAAATACTGAGTGTGTTAGTAACATTTCAGTCGAGTTTTGTAACTAAGGCGCTCCATAGTAACATTTCGGCCAAGTTTTGTAACTAACAGCCCCGTTATAATCAAGTTTCGCGAGAAGTGTTCACAAGGCACCCGTTACGAACAAGTATAGCGAAAACTGTTCATAAGGCACTCGTTATAAACAAGTTAGCGAAAAATGTTCACAACACACCTGTCCAAATCAAAAAAGACTCCAGGCATTTACCTCGAGTCTTTACTAATTATGATGCTTTATCTGAACTGTTAGATGAACTACTGCTTGATGAGCTAGATGATCCGCCTTGTAAGTCTTCTATTTTCTTAGCGTCTTTTGCTTCATCTGGAATCTTAATTTCATCAATTTCGTTTAACTTATTATAAGTGACGTTTGTCTTCATATCAGCAGTTTCGTCATCTTTAGTTAATTTAGCATTTAATTTGTATGAATCAATTTGATTATCTTTATTTACTTTCAATATAGCGTTACCTTTAACTTTATCAACTTGTGATTCAAATTGCTCTAGTTGATCTTTGTTACCTGAGGCGTTAGCTAATTTAGTGAAATCTTCTTTGTTTTTGATGTCATATGTAAGTTCATATCCATCGTCAACTTTTTTAGCTTTCGCATCTTTAAAAGCACTTAAAGTTTTAGCGTATTTTTCATAATTTAATTGATCTAGAGAACTATCGATATTCATATTTTCTACTTGAGAAGATAAGTCTACCCATTGGTCATCTACTTTAGCAATCATTTTATCGCCTTGTACATAAATTGACATTTTCTGACCAGCTTGGTCCATATCTAATTTTGCTGTTTCTTTTTCATCAACATCCATGCCAACTTCTACAGTTTGACTATCTTCGCCTTTAGCAGAAACTTCAATTTTGTTATCAGTGTGATAGCTTTTAACATCTTTAGCATTGCTTTGTAAGTCTTTAACGACTTGACTAGAACTTTTAGTGTCATCTTTCTTTTCTGATTTTGTATCAGAATCTGAACTGTCTGATCCATTCCCACATGCTGCTAAAATAAGTGTTGATGATAAAAATAAACTTCCAAGTATTCTATATTTCATATTACTTCCTCCTTTGTTTTAACTATACTAACACTATGCAATTCATAATAGCAAAAAATTATATAATTACATAAGTTATTAATATAAATTATTTAAGTTTTTTCTTAGGTGAAAGTATTAAAATAACAATAGTTGATACAATTACTTTTAATATAAATTTCATTTAATATCACTCCGAAAGTGTTTGAGGTTGTGGACCTTTTTGCTTTCTCTTTGTTGGGTCTAATTTCTTTTCAATATATCCTAAAAATAAATCACTTAATACTGCCAATAAAGCGGTAGGGATTGCACCGGCTAAAATAAGTGATGTACCATCAGTAGCGTTTGTACCTCTAATAATGATATCACCAAGTGTAGACGATCCAATAAATGATCCGATTGCAGTAACACCAATTGCAATAACGAATGCGATTCTTATACCACCAATCATTACTGATAACGAAAGGGGAAGTTCAACCATCGTTAAGATTTGACGTGATGTCATACCCATACCTTTACCAGCATCTTTAATACTAGAATTTACGTTATTAATTCCGGTATACGTATTTTTGATAATCGGTAATAAAGCGTATAAGAATACTGTCATAACAACAGTGTTTGAACCAAGTCCCATCACAAGCATTAATATAGCAAGTAGGGCAAGTGCTGGAACCGTTTGAATAATATTAGCTAGTGAAATGACAAAGCCGGATAATTTAGAATATCTAGCAATGAAAATTCCTACTGGTATACCTATTATAACCGCAAATAACACACCATAAACAGAAATAAGTAAATGAGTTAGAAAAAGTTGAAATATATATCCACCATTTGTTGCATAATAATCGACTAATTGTGACCATACATGATTATCAACCACTATTACTCACCATCCTTTTCATCGTCAAAATAATTGTGCTTTTTAAGGAATTCTTCAGCTACTACAGCAGGTTCTTTAAGGTTGTTATCTGCTTCGTAGTTTAATTTTTGCATTTGTTCTGTTGAAATTTTTCCTCTTAATTTATTCATTGCACGATCAACATAAGGTTTTTCTTTAATTAAAGATTTTGTAACTAATGGACTTGCATCATATGGAGGGAAGAAGTTCAAGTCATCTTCAAGTACAACTAAATCATAGCTCGCAATTCTTCCGTCTGTTGTATAACCTAAAACAACGTCCATTTTACCTGTGTTTAGCGCATCATATACAAGGCCAATTTGCATTGGACGAGTACGTTTAAAATCGAAACCATATTTTTCTTTAAATGCTGGGTATCCATCGCCAGGACGTTTCATCCAAGATGAGTCAACGCCAGCTTCTAATTTGTTTGCTACTTTTTTCATATCTGAAACTTTTTTAAGATTGTATTTCTTCGCTGTTTCTTTCGTAACCATCATGGCATAAGTGTTTTCAAAACCATATGATCCATACCATTTTTGGTCATAATCTTTATCGAATGCATCTCTCACTACTTTTAAAGCTTTTTTAGGATCGGTGATAGGGTCTTTACCTAATGCACCTGTTAAATCAGTTCCCGTATATCTAGCACTTGAAATGTTAACATCTCCACTATTTTGAGCATTAAATGTAACAGTTGATGATCCTAAATTATTGATAAGCTGTATGTTGTTTTCTTTTATGTTATCTTTTTTAGCTTCATGTTCTATCATCAATTTATCTATATGTCCCATAATTTGTGATTCACTTGTATTTTGCATACCTATTTTTATTGAGTTTTCATCACCTGAAGCGCCAAGAAAAGGTAATGAACATCCAGATAAAATGACAGATAAAGCCATGATAGGCAATAACAGTTTAAAATATCTATTCATGTTTATATTTCCTCCTTATCTTGAAACTTTTAACCCTTTAGGTGTAACCCATAGTTCAACTTTAGAAAGTACAAAGTCCATAATAAGCGCGATTAATGTAACACTTATGGCACCGCCAATAATTAAATCAGGTTGGTATAAGTTCAAACCATTAAAGATAAAGTCACCTAAACCACCAGCACCAATGAAACTTGCTAATGTTGCCCAACTGATTGCATATACACTTGATAAACGTACGCCACTCATAATGACTGATATAGCAAGTGGTAATTCAATCATGAACATTTCTTGGAATTTTGTCATACCCATACTTAGTCCGGCTGCTTTAACATTTTTATCAACATTATTGATGCCGATATATGTGTTGTTTAAAATCGGTAATAAGATATAAATAAATAATGCTAAAATGGCAGGTAATTTACCAACACCTAAGAAAGGAATCATAAGTGCTAATACTGCTAATGACGGAACGGTTTGTAGAACACTTGCAATAGATAATACGACTTTGGCTAACTTTTTAGTTCGTGTCAATAAAATGCCAAGTGGTATCGCTACAATCATAGCTAAAAGTAAAGCTAATAATGAAATATAGAAGTGTTCCAGTGTCTTCTGAAGTAGTTCGTTTCCGTTAACTTGTAAGAATTCAATCACTATTTTTCACTCCTTATTTGATATCACTTTTTTCAGTTGCTTCTGCTTCTTCTGTTTGTCCCCATATAGAATCGTAAACAATATCTACTAAGCTTGCTCTTGTTATAACACCTTTTATGTAATATTGTTCATCAACAACAGGAATTAATCTCACATTTCGTTTTAAAATTGTACGAACAGAGTCTTGAAGCATCGTACCTGTCTTAACTGTATAAATATCTCGATGCATAATATCGATAATGTCTGATTTTTTACGATATCCTTCGTTTAAATCTTCAATATCAATATATCCGACAAGTTTACCTTTTACATTTGTAATAAATAGCGTATCTACACGTCGCTCTCTCATAATTGAAACTGCTTCGTCAATTGTCTTTTCAGAAGTGATGGCAATTGGATCTTTCATTGCATCATCAACAACACGTATGTTAGGTCTATCTTGAATAAGTCTGTTTTGACCGATAAACTCGCGTACGAAATCATTAGCTGGATTTTTTAAAATATTGTTTGGTGAATCAAATTGAATGATTTCACCTTGAGACATAATACAAATTCTATCTGCCAATTTAATTGCTTCATCCATATCATGCGTTACAAATATAATGGTTTTACCAAGTTTTTGTTGTAGCGTTTTTACAAGGTCTTGCAATGTATCTCTCGTAATAGGGTCTAGCGCACCAAATGGTTCATCCATTAAAATGATATCTTGGTCTGCTGCAAGTGCTCTTACAACACCAATACGTTGTTGTTGTCCACCAGATAATTGAGATGGATATAAATCTAAATATGATTCTGGTAAGTCTACTAATTTAATAAGTTCTTTAGCTTTTTTCTCTTTTTCTTCTTTAGTCCATTTAAGTAATTTAGGTACTAATACGATATTTTCACGTATTGTCATATGTGGCATTAAACCAATTTGTTGAATGACATAACCTATATTTCTTCTTAAATTAACTGGATTCATCTTGCTTAAATCTTTCCCGTCAAGCGTAATTGTCCCGCTAGTTGGCTCAATCATGCGGTTAATCATTCTTAAAGCAGTTGTCTTCCCGCTACCACTCGTACCGATAAAAGCTATGAATTCACCAGATTCAATTTCCATATTGATGCTATTAACGGCTTTTTTACCGCCACGATAAACTTTAGTTAAGTCTTGGATTGATAACATAACACTTCTCCTTTTTTTGAAATTTATAATAATGACGTTTATTATTATAACACATTAGTTGCATAATTATGAAAATCGCCCAAATCGTGTAATTTATGTTTATTGTTATTTAAAAAAAGGAATAAATACAAAAAGTGTGAATGAGACTAATGTTATATATAAAGACATGATATGTTTTCAACATGTATAATAGATTTATAAAATTCGATGTTTTTTGCATATTATGCATTGAGAGATTTGGAGGGGTACAATTTGAAAGTAGCTATAATAGGAATGGGAACAGCTGGTGTTAGTACATTAAACCAATTAGCAAAGCATAAAAAATTCAAAAAAATAACGGTAGATATATTTGATAGTGCCGCAGATATGGGAATGGGCAAGCCATTTCAAAATGATAGTGATCGTTTACTCATTAACTTACCAGCTAATCAAATGTCTTTAAGTCCAGATGATACGAAAGATTTTAAGAAATGGTATAAGAAAAATGATGATTTTGACTATGGTAAAGCTAAATATTTACCACGATTAGTATTCGGTCATTATATGAAATCTATTTTAAATGACTTGTTAAATAAACACGATAATATATTCGTACATAAGCATAAAGTTGATAGTTGCTATGTAGAAGAAATTAAAGATGAAAGAGGACAATATAAAATAGATGTATGTTATATAGAAGATGATGAAGCGGTATGTCAAAAGTATGACTATGTATTTTTGACAATAGGAACTTTACCTTATAAAGATCCGTACAATTTATCTGGATTAAAAGGTTATATTGAATCACCATATCCAACAATTAAAGCATTGCGTGATGTAAAAGAAAATGACGATATTGCGATAATTGGAACGGGACTTAGTTCAATAGATGTCATTAGATTTGTAATGGAGAATCATAAACAACTGCCAATAACTGTAGCATCAAGACATGCTCAATTTCCGACAGTAAGAGGTATTAAACATGAAATTAATTTGAAGTATATTACGAAAGATGCAATAGAAAAATTAAAAAAGACGCATAAAGGTATCGCACCATTAAAAGAAATAGAAAACCTCTTTGCGAAAGAATGTGAATATCAAAATATTAACTTGAAGAAAATGCTTTATCGATTTAAAAAAGATAATGTAGCGAATATGAAATATGATTTAAGACATGAAGATGAAGTAGGGCATTTCCAATCATTTGTTGAAGAAGTAAAACATCATATGATTCCTGTATGGAATGCCATGACAATCGATGATAAAACGACATTTTTAGAAAAGTATGGGCATCACTTTAAACGTAATGCGAATCCAATGCCTCAATCATCTGCTAAGCAATTAATCGAATGGATTGAAAATGGAGATATTGTCGTTAAAGAAGGATTAGAAAATGTAAGAAAATATTACGGTAAATTTAGAATAAAGTATGAAGGCGAACAAGAAGAATCAAGTTATCATTATGTCATTAATGCGACAGGTCCTAAAAAACATTTATCAGAACTGACAGAAGAAGAGCATTTTATTAAAGGTTTAGAGAACAAACAAATTATAGCTGCCCATCCATTTGGAGGTATTCTAGTCATGCCATATTCAAATGAAGTCATTAGTCCTAAATTTGGTACAATGCCTAACTTAAAAGTCATTGGACAATTAACAAGCGGGGTTAATTTTGACGTAAATGGCGTTTCATTATTAGTCGATCAATCCGTAAGAGCCGTAAATGACTTATACGTTGAGTTAGAAGAAAGAAAAAAAGTTAAAAAGGCGAAATATAAAAAGAAATAGAATAAGGGAAGTTGAAATGAAAGCTTGAGACAGTGTTTGATGTCTCAAGCTAATTTTTATGTGTGAGGGAGATGGGGCGTTATAAGCAGTTCTGGCTGAAAGTGCAAATAAGAATACCAGTATTAACACTTCTGAGTAGTTTTGTAATTAAGGCCGTCCATAGTAACAATACGGACGAGTTTTGTAACTAAGAGCCCTCGTTATGAACAAGTTTAGTCAAAAGTGTTCACAAGACCACCGTTATAAACAAGTTTAGGCAGAAGTGTTTACAAAAGCCTCTTTATGAACAAGTTTCATCAAAAGTGTTCATAGCGCCCGCCGTTATCAGTGTTTTGAGATCATCATACAAAATCCAACAAAATAAATTTAACTTCTTCATTTGTAATTCTTAGTGAAATGGTATAGAATGATGTCATCAGTGATTACTGATATATAATTTAATAATATATTCTTTCGGGGCAGGGTGAAATTCCCAACCGGCGGTATAATAGCCCGCGACCCATAAGTGAATTTTCATTTATGGCTGATTCAGTAACATTCTGAAGCCGACAGTATAGTCTGGATGGGAGAAAGAATAGACGACAGCGTATGTTATACGCTTATTTCGTTATACTTAAAATGTTAAAGTCTTTTTTCATAAAAGGCTTATTTCGTGATACATTTTTACTCCCAACCACCGAAAAGTGATTTTCGGTGGTTTTTATTTTTAGGAGGTAAAGAAATGAATCAATATTTAGATTTTGCAATTGATTTAGCTGAACGTGTACAAGGACAGACGGGTACGAATCCTTCTGTTGGTGCAGTTATAGTTAAAAATCATAAAATCATAGGTTTTGGTGCACATTTAAAAAAAGGTGAAGCACATGCTGAAATACAAGCTTTAAAAATGGCAGGTGAAGAAGCTCAAGGTGCAACAATATATGTTTCTTTAGAACCTTGTTCACACTATGGTTTAACACCACCTTGCGTGCAAGCGATTATCGATAACGGTATTCAATCAGTTGTATATGCAGTCAAAGATGGTTCTCTTAAAAATAGTGGTCATGAAATGTTGTACGAAGCTGGAATAGATGTAAAACATGAGCCTTCTAAAAGAGCAGAAGACTTATATGAGGCATTTTTTCATCAACAACAAACGAAATTACCTTTTATTACTTTGAAAATTTCTACGAGTCTAGATGGTAAAGTTGCGACAGATTACAAAGAAAGTAAATGGATTACATCTAAAGAAGTCAAACACGATGTATTAAAATTGCGCTCACAACATGATGCAATTATTACAGGTGGGATGACAGTTCGTGAAGATAATCCATTATTAACTTCTCGTAATCCCAATTTAAGTAATCCAACTAGAATTGTTTTAACAGAGCAATCACACTTTGGTGGTGATTATGAAATATTCAAAGATGAAGATAATCCTGTTATTGTTGTAACGAGTTCGGAATCATTTCACACGTATGAGAACCAGCATATTAAAGTTAAGAACAGTGATTTATCAAATTTAAAAACGATTATGAAAGATTTATATGAAGATGGATATGCTCAAGTGATGGTTGAAGCAGGTCCTAAACTTGTAAGTCAGTTTATTGAACAAGACTTAGTAGACCAATTAATTATTTATCAAGCCCCGAAGATGATTGGTGGTCAAGGAAAATATCAATATTATCAAACGCAAGATGTCGTTCCTTTATCCAATAGTAAATTATTTCAAATTATATCAACAGAAATCATTGGTGGAGATCTTAAAATAACATTAAGAAAGAAGTGACAAGATGTTCACAGGACTCATTGAAACAGTTGGTGTAATCAAGAATACAAGCACAAACCAAGGCGTTAAAACATTAACAATTGAAGCCACTGAAATAATGGATGATTTATCTTTAGGTGATTCCGTTGCTGTTAATGGTGTTTGTCTGACCGTTACTGAGAAAGCAAGTTCTACTTTTAAAGTGGAAGTGATTACTGGAACAATCTCAGTAACTTATTTAGAACATTTGAAAATGAATGACAAAGTAAATCTTGAAAGAGCGATGTTAGCAAATGGAAGATTTGGTGGTCATTTTGTAAGTGGTCATGTAGATGGTCAAGGCATTGTTAAACATATTTCAAAGAGACAAGATGAATGGATTATTGAAATATCTACAGAAGCGCATTTATTAAATCAAATGATTGATAAAGGATCTATCACAGTTGATGGTGTTAGTTTGACAATTTTTAAATTATATCCTCAAAAATTTGAAATTCATTTAATCCCTGAAACGAGAGATCGAACAATCTTTGTTAATAAGAAACAAGGTGACAGCGTACATATTGAAACGGATTTGTTATTTAAATATGTGCAGAAAGCAACAGGACAAAATCATTCAAATTTATCCGAAGAGAAATTACTTAATCTAGGATTTTAGGAGGCTATAACATGTTTGATAACGTAGAAGATGTCATACAAGAACTTAAAAGTGGTAAACCGATTATTGTAGTAGATGATGAAGATAGAGAAAATGAAGGTGACCTCGTCGCAATTTCTGAGTATTTAACAGCTGAAACGATTAATTTTATGGCTACACATGCGAGAGGTTTAATCTGTGCACCGATAAGCAGCGAAATTGCCCAACAATTTGGTTTGAAATTGATGACTGAAACGGGTGATAAATATAAGACTGCATTTACTGTAAGTATTGATCATGCATCAAGTACGACAGGTATAAGTGCTTTTGAAAGAGCTGATACGATTAAAGCATTAATTAATGAAACGTCACCAACAGCATTCGTTCAACCAGGTCATGTATTTCCATTAATAGCTAAAGATAATGGTGTTCTTGAAAGAATAGGTCATACAGAAGCTTGTGTTGATTTAGCGAAACTTTCTGGAGCGAAACCAGCTGGTGCTATTTGTGAAATTATGAATGATGATGGCACGATGGCACGTAGAGATGATTTATATCAATTTAAACGTAAACATGGTTTGTTAATGATAACGATTGATGAACTTGTAAAGTATAGAAAACGTCATGATCAAATTATTCATCTTGAATCTAAAGTTAAGTTGCCAACTTCATATGGTGAATTTGATATGTACGGATTTACATCGCAATTAGATGATAAAGAATATATTGTCATTAGTTCAGGAGAAATTAAAGATGGTATGAATGTACGTATTCATTCTGAATGTGTGACAGGTGATATTTTTCATAGTGCTAGATGCGATTGTGGAGATCAGCTTGAATATTCAATGAAATACATTCAAGAACATGGTGGCATGATTTTATACTTACCTCAAGAAGGTAGAGGAATAGGTCTGATTAATAAACTTAAAGCATATGAACTTATTGAACAAGGTTATGACACGATTACAGCTAATGAAGCTTTAGGCTTTGAAGCGGATTTAAGAGATTATACTGAAGCGAGTCAGATTTTGAAATACTTTAATATAGAAGAAATTCAACTCATCAGTAATAATCCAGATAAATTTAATCAATTACAAGTTTTAGGTATACGTGTTTCTAATAGAGTTCCAGTTGTCATTGAACCGAATGAAACAAATGAATCATATATCAATACTAAAAAGCATGAAATGGGTCATTTAATATAAAATAGAATGGAGTTTTTTAAAATGAAATTTGAAGGTAAAATGGATGGATCACAATTAAAAGTAGCAATCGTCGTAAGTAGATTTAACGATTTTATAACAGGTCGTTTATTAGATGGTGCTAAAGATACTTTAATTAGACATAACGTGGATGAAGAAAATGTTCATGTAGCATATGTACCAGGCGCGTATGAAATTCCTTTAGTAGCTAAAAAATTAGCGAAGTCAGGGAAATACGATGCGATTGTAACATTAGGCTGTGTAATTAGAGGGGCGACTACACATTATGATTATGTATGTAATGAAGTTGCTAAAGGTATTTCTAAAGTAAATGATGAAACAGATGTACCTGTAATATTTGGAATCGTAACAACAGAAACAATTGAACAAGCGATTGAAAGAGCAGGAACAAAAGCAGGTAATAAAGGTGGAGATGCTGCCTTAGCTGCAATTGAAATGGCAAACTTACTTAAAAATATTGAAACACAAATATAAAAACAAAGAAGCCGGAACAAGTGTTCTGGCTTCTTATGTATTATTTTTTCTTCGCTTTAGCGATTCCGCCTATACTTAATAAGGTTAAGCCAGCTATTACACTAGCTCCGATAGCTATTTTTCCTTTATTCTTTTCACTAAAGATATCTAATAACATTAAATTAATATTTTGTGGTCTTTCTGCTAATCTTCTCATAAAGTAACCGAACCAATCTTCCCCAAATGGTACGTACATACAGAAATTATAGCCTTCATTAGCGATTTGATATGCATAATCTGTTCTAAAACCATATAACATTTGGAATTCAAATGAATCTCTTGAGATGTTATGATCTTTAACAAATTGTTTAACATGATTAATAACATTATGATCGTGTGTTGCAATTGAAGTGAATGCTTTAGCAGTTAATAATCTTTTTTCAATCAATGCTATATAATTTTTGTCAATTTCTTCTTTAGTTTGATAAGCAATATGAGGTGCTTCTTTATATGCACCTTTAACTAATCGTAATCGCACATCATCGTATTTATCCATAATATTCATAGCATCAAATAGGTATGCTTGAATAACAGTTCCTACATTTTTGAATTCACCTTTAAGTTTATCAACTATCTCCGTAATACCAACTAAATCTTCATATTTTTCAGCATCTATGTTTACAAATGTATTTCCGTATTCATGAGCTTTTAACAAAATTTCTCTCGTATTTTGATAAGCAAACTCTCTATCAATATTAAGACCTAATTGTGTAAGCTTAATAGATACATGAGCATCAATATTAGCATTGTAATTTCTACGCATAATTTCAACAATATTTTGTTGAGCTTCTAAAGCTTCTTGACGTGATGTTACGAATTCCCCTAAATTATCTAACGTACATGAAATTCCCTTCATATTTAATCTTTCAACTGTATCGATTGTTGAATCAATATCAACGCCCGCTACGACCTTTTTTGCACCTAGTGCAGGACCCATTTTCTTAGCTGATTCATTCATGAATTTGTTGTTAGATAATGCAATAAAAAAATCTTTTACGACAGGCATAGCAAGTCCTCCTTAATTATATATATTCATTTAATTTATTTTATCATGGAAATACAAATTTAGTTAAGCGTTTACATTTTTAATATAATGTAAAATTATACTAATTATAAATTATGACACGAAAAAGAACGCCCCCCGTAAGGCGTTCCATAATATTGACAATATTTTGTCCGAAATAAGAAAATATATACACATATATTAATGTAGTTTAATTGGATTTGTATAATGCCTTTGAACAATTAAATCTTAAACGTATTTAGGACTTTTTCCATATTTGTTTGGAGCTTTATGTCCGTCACCACATGCCATAATTAGTATTGCAAGATTTAAAAATAAACAAATAATCAATAAGACGGCATATAGTACAGTCATAGAAGTACTTGTAACTGAATCTTTAAATAAACTATATAAAATATTTAAAATAAAAGTAAGTGCATATGTAATAGTAGGAAATATCATTGTCATATTTAAATCATGGAATCTTCTACTAGTTACTGAAATAGAAGCAATAAATGTTGCAATATTAAATATGCTAGAAACAATAACTGTAATAAGCTCAGGAATAGGTAGTACTGTAATTAATAGATTACCTAGCATAGTGATAATAATTGTAGCAAGTATTGGATACCAAAATTCTTTACGTCTAGATCGACCGTGAATATTAAATGCATTTAACCAAAAAAGTTTGTAGTAATGCAGCATATTAATTCCCTCCAATAATTCTTTTCTAAGATATTATTGATACTATTATATACATAAATGGATAAAAAAGGAATTTATATTGTAAAAAAGAAACTGACCGTCTTAATCAGTTTCTTTTTATTTTTTAGTTATTAAATTTCGAATTGTAATCTCATTATGGGGTAGGGGTGGATGTAAAAGTGGATTGATTGACTTGCTCATAGTTTGGTGAAATGGGTTCTGCTGCTATACTAATTGCATGTGGTAGAAATGTGAATATAAACAAAGAAATAATTATTTTTTTAAAGAAATGCATTTTATCATGCTCCTTTAAAGGCGTCTTATGTTACATCTTTAAAGTAACACGACAATATGAATTGATTGCTAATTCAATGTAAAGATTTAATGGCTATTAATGTTAATTTTATGTTAAGGAAAGCAATGAATCTTTAAAATATCTTAATAATTATAGCTGGTTTATCGTGATACAATTAATGTATTAGAAATGACTGTAAAGGAGAAATCGGGATGTTTAGGGATATGGCATTTTATATGTTTGGGAAACCTTTAGATAGTTTCGTGCAATTGTTTATTTTTGAGCCAATTGTGATTGGTATTATAGCAATTTTAGTGGCGATGATTACTAAAAAGTCATGGACAGTTTTTGTTACAATCATTGCTTTAAATATTGTTGATAATTTCTTACTCGTTAACTACCAATTTAGTGGGGCAGGTATAGGCACAATATTAGTTCAGAATGTTGTATTCTTCTTTGAGAAGTTCTTCTCAATGTTTTATGAAATTATTATCGCTTATATCGTTGTAAAATTACCATTTATGCATAGCAAATTTAAAATAGCGTAACAAAAAAGGATTGTGACATTGCGTCTCAATCCTTTTTATTATTTATTGATCTGCTTTATAAATCTCAGTTTTTTCAATATATGATGCATTGATTCTTTTTAATTCATTATAGTCATCTTCTGTCAGTTCTCTAATGACTTTTGCAGGACGACCAAATGCTAACGTATGTGGTGGGATTTTCTTTCCTGGTGGAACGAGTGATCCAGCACCGATAAATGCATATTCTCCAATTTCTGCACCGTCAAGAATAGTTGAATCCATTCCGATTAACGCGTGCTTGCGAATAATACTAGAATGTAATGTCACTTTATGACCAACTGTTACAAAATCTTCTATTATAAGTGGTTGATTAGGGCTTTGGTGTAAACAACATAAATCTTGGATATTAACACCTTCACCTATAATTGTAGGGGCAACATCACCTCTAATAACTGAGTTGAACCATATTGAGCTTTTAGGACCGATTGTAATATCACCTATTAAAGTTGCATTGTCAGCAATATAACAGCTTTGATCGATTTGTGGTTTTTGACCTTTAAAAGATTTAATCATTCAAGATTCTCCATTCTTTTGAAAAATTTTGTTATACTAAGTTTAACAAAAAAGTAGCTATATAGGTAAAAGGAGTAATATATTATGTGGAAATGGGAAACTGAGAAAGAAGCTAAAGGAATTGTAGTAATTGTACATAATATGCTAGAACATACAGGAAGATACGCATACGTAATCACAAAGCTACGACGAGAAGGTTACCATGTTATTATGGGTGACTTAAAAGGACAAGGACAAACTTCCCGTGTACATAGAGGACATGTTGATAAATTTGAAGAATACCATGAACAAGTGCTTGAATGGATATCTATTGCAGAAGAATATCACTTACCAGTATTTACGTTAGGTGTTGGTTTAGGTGGCCTTATTCTTCTTAATTTATTAGAAAAAGTAGATTTAAAAGTAGAAGGCGTACTATTGATTTCACCATTAGTTGCTTTTCAACAAAATATTTCAACAAGACGGAATTTCTTAGCTTCAAGTTTCGGTACAGTTGCAAAAGATGCTAAGTTTGATACGGGCATTAAAGTAGAAAGCTTAACAAGAAACAAAGAAGTAATAGATGATACGAATAAAGATGCTTTAATGTTAAATAAAGTGAGTTACCACTGGTACAAGACTATTTTAGAAACGATGAAAGCAACAATGGAAAATATTCACCACATATCTCCAATTCCTACATTACTTATGCTAGGTACAGAAGATAAAATAGTAGATATAGAATCAATTCGTCAAATCGGTAAAACAATCAATACTAACGAATTATATTTTAAAGCTTGGCACGGACTTAATCATGAAGTACATAATGAACCAGAACGCGAAAATGTAATGAAATATATCATATCATTTATGAATAATCGCATTCACTACGTAGGATTACTTATTGATGATGAAACTGAATAATTTATAAAATATAATGCAAACAAGCTTAAACGATACTATATCGGGTATATAACCCATATAGAGAGCGTTGGAGGCGAGTTTATGACAGAAAAAGTAAATAACGTAAGTGACTTAATTTTATTAGATGATATCCAAAAAAATATAAATATTATTTTTTATAAAATTGAAGAAAAGTTTGATATAGAAAAAGAAGAGTTTCTTACATTAATTATGTTATGGAATAACGGATCGATGAGTTTGAAAGAGTTGGATGGTTATATAGATATTAAGCCATACAAACGAACAAGATTATACAATAACCTTGTTAAAAAAGGATGGATTAAGAAAGTGCGCCCAGATAATGATGAAAGAACTGTAATTGTTGAAGTGAATAAAGACTTCGAAGACAAGAAAGATGCAATTATCGATTTCGCTTGTGAAGAAATCAAAAATAGAAAAGAACATTTTGAAAAACAATTTGAGTCAATCGTTAATACTTGTAATATTTAATAAAAACGCAAACCTGTTGAGTAGGTTTGCGTTTTGTCATTTTTGAGGAATTTTGGGGAGGTATATAGGTTTTGGCTGCAGGGATTAAGAAAGAAGAAGGTTAAAAAATGAGTGAGCAGTTTAAGGGTGGGAAAAATGTGAGTTAAAGGCGGAGTAAACCCACGAGTCGTGGCTTAAGTACCGAATAAAGCCAAGAGATGATCCATGTCATACCTTAACCACCAGATATATCCAAAAACCTCAAATATCACATAAAAAACGCAAACCTATTCCCAAGGTTTGCGTTTACTCATCTTACTCATTTTTATCTTTTTTCTATTGCTATTATATATGGTGGATTGTTTTTTTGGTTTATAAATTGATAGTGGAGCACGTGTGCTGATTGTTGATCTATTGAACTAACATGATTGATGACTTCGTTAGATTCTATCTGTCCTTCTGGGTGTCCTGGATATACGACTAATACGATGATGCCATTTTTACTTGTCATTTCGAATAGACTTTCAATTGCTTTAATTGTTGTCGGTGCATTCGTTGTAATATGTTTATCGCCTTTTGGTAAATAGCCTAAATTAAATATTGAAGCATCAATTTGCTCATGACGTTCTTTTATTATAGGTGCTGCATTTTCATGACCTGTTTGAAAATAATGGATATTACTAAATGCTTCTGTTTTGATTTTAGTATTTTTAATGGCTTCTTCTTGTATGTCGAACGCATAAACTTCTCCGTTTGGAACTTGATTTGCAAGGAAAAGTGTATCGTTGCCGTTACCGCATGTTGCATCAACTACGATACTTTTGTCTGTTATATGTGTTGTTATTAAATCTCTTGCGAATGGTAAGATTCCTTGAACAATCATTTTTGAACTTGTTCTGCTTTCTTGAATTTAGATCCTTGCATTGTGCCACGTTCTTTAAGTTCATTGTCTATAGCATTAAGTACTTCCCATTTATTTACACTCCACATAGGTCCAACCATTAAATCGATAGGGCCATCACCTGTAATACGATGAATGATCATTTCTTCTGGTAAAATTTCTAACTGGTCACATACGAGTTGCGTATAATTATCTTGAGTCATGAATTCAAGCATACCTTTTTCGTATTGTTTAACCATTGGAGTACCTTTAAGTAAGTGTAACAAATGAATTTTAATCCCTTGAACATCCATTTGTGCGACTTCTTTCGCTGTTTCCATCATCATATCGTAATCTTCACCAGGTAAACCGTTAATGATATGTGTACATATATTGATATTGTGCTTTCTTAATTTAGCGATACCTTCATAATAACATTTCATATCATGAGCACGGTTAATTAAATCAGATGTTTCTTGGTGTACAGTTTGTAATCCAAGTTCTACCCATAAATATGTTCTTTCATTTAATTCTGCTAAGTATTCTACAACATCATCTGGTAGACAGTCTGGTCTTGTCGCAATTGATAGTCCAACTACATTTTCTTCTGATAAAGCAGCTTCGTATTTTTCTCTTAATACTTCAACGGGCGCATGCGTATTTGTAAAAGCTTGAAAATAAGCGATATATTTTCCTTCGGACCATTTTTCATGCATCTTGTCTTTAATTTCTTTAAATTGTACATGGATTGGTTCTGCACGGTTACCTGCAAAGTCTCCACTCCCGGCTGCTGAACAAAATGTACAACCCCCATGTGCTACTGTGCCGTCGCGGTTTGGACAATCAAATCCACCATCTAATGCTATTTTAAAAATCTTCTCACCAAATTTATTTCTTAAATGATAATTCCATGTATGATATCTTTTGTTATCAAATGCATAACGGAATTGTTCTGTCATTATATTTCACATCCTGTTCTACAAACTTATCTAAAGCATTTTAACATATAATATTGAACTTTTGCAGAAAAAGGTTTAGACTATTAAAATTGACAAAATTTGAGAGGAGGTTGAAATCCTTGAGAATGCCGAAAATTGTTAAAATGCTCATCATAGGAATGGCGATCAATATTACAGGATCGAGTTTCTTATGGCCACTTAATACAATATATATGAATGAAGAATTAGGAAAGAGTTTAAGTACAGCTGGTATCGTTTTAATGATTAATGCATTCGGGAGTGTAATCGGGAATTTATTAGGCGGAAGTTTATTCGACAAAATTGGTGGGTTTCGTTCTATTATTTTTGCCTCTATTTTAAATATTTTAAGTTTAATAGGGTTAAACTTTTTAAATGATTGGCCATGGTATCCTTTCTGGCTTGTGTTACTTGGTTTCGGTGGAGGCGTGATTGTGCCAGCTATTTATGCAATGGCTGCTGCAAGTTGGCCAAACGGAGGACGAACAACATTTAATGCAATTTATCTTGCTCAAAACTTAGGTGTTTCTATTGGGGCTGCAGCAGGTGGATTTGTAGCGGACTTTAGCTTTAATTATATTTTTATGGCGAACTTACTACTATATGTCGTGTTTATCATAATAGCGTTAAAATATTACAACATAGATTTAGATATTCATTTGAAAAATGATGAAGGCATCACGAGTGCTATGCAAGTTAAAGATAAAAGTAAATTTACTGCACTTATACTTCTATGTGTTATGTTTAGTTTATGTTGGATTGGTTATGTTCAGTGGCAAACGACAATTGCGACTTATACACAATCAGTTGGTATATCCTTGAAACAATATAGTTTCCTTTGGACAATAAATGGTGTATTGATTTTAGCAGGACAACCTTTAATTGCACCGTTTATCAATAGATTCAAAGAGAAATTGAAATTACAAATGTTTATAGGGCTAACGATTTTTATATTAAGTTATGTGATTACAAGCTTTGCTGAGCAATTTACAATGTTTGTTGTAGGGATGGTTATTTTAACATTTGGAGAAATGTTTGTATGGCCAGCAGTACCTGCAATCGCAAATAAATTAGCACCTAAAGGCAGAATGGGTGCATATCAAGGTATTGTAAACGCATCTTCAACAGTAGGGAAAGCATTTGGACCAGTTGTAGGTGGCGTAATAGTTGATATGTTTGATATGAAAATGATGTTTTACAGTATGATATTACTTATTTTAATAGGTTATTACTTCTTATACATTTATGATAGAGGTATTACAAAGCAAGATACATGATATTAATAAATAAGACTTGCAAATTATATAGAAATTGCATAATATTAGGATGTATATAAGTAAAGTAGCTTTAATGCGAATCTTAAGAGAGTCAGTGGTGCTGAGAACTGATGATATCCATTAAGTGAACTTATGAACGATTTATTATTTATTAAAAGCAATCTTAAACCATATAAATGAAGCGCACTTAATTGTGAATTCTGGGTGGTACCGCGGCATATTTATTCAAGTCGTCCCAACTGTTATGATGGTTGGGATGGCTTTTTTTATTTTATAGGAGGAACGAACAAATGAATTATAATCATCAACAAATTGAAAAGAAATGGCAAGATTTTTGGGCAGCCAACAAGACATTTAAAGCTAACGATAATCTTGGACAAAAGAAATTCTACGCTTTAGATATGTTTCCGTATCCATCTGGAGCTGGTTTACATGTAGGACATCCTGAAGGCTATACAGCTACAGATATCGTCTCTAGATATAAAAGAATGCAAGGCTACAATGTACTTCACCCAATGGGATGGGATGCATTTGGTTTACCAGCTGAGCAATATGCTATCGATACAGGGAATGATCCTAAAGAATTTACAGCTAAAAATATTGCAACTTTTAAAAGACAAATTCAAGAGCTAGGTTTCTCATATGACTGGGATAGAGAAGTGAATACAACTGACCCAGATTACTATAAATGGACACAATGGATTTTCATTCAATTATATAATAAAGGATTGGCATATGTTGATGAAGTAGCAGTAAACTGGTGCCCAGCATTAGGTACAGTATTATCTAATGAAGAAATTGTTGATGGAGTATCAGAACGTGGAGGACATCCAGTTGTTCGTAAACCAATGAGACAATGGGTATTAAAAATTACTGAATATGCGGATCGTTTATTAGAAGATTTAGATGAATTAGATTGGCCAGAATCTATTAAAGATATGCAAAGAAACTGGATTGGTAGATCTGAAGGTGCTGAATTAAAATTTAATATTGATAATACAGATTTATCATTTGAAGTATTCACAACTCGTCCAGACACGATTTACGGTGCAACTTTTGCTGTACTATCACCAGAACATCCTTTAGTAGATTTAATTACGACTGAAGATGAAAAAGAAGCGGTTGAAGCATATAAATTAGCAGCTTCTCGTAAATCTGACTTAGAAAGAACAGATTTAGCAAAAGATAAAAGTGGTGTATTCACTGGTGCATTTACAACAAACCCATTCACTGGTAAAAAAATGCCGATTTGGGTTGCCGATTATGTGTTAATTAGTTATGGAACAGGTGCAGTTATGGCAGTTCCAGCACATGATGAAAGAGATGCTGAGTTTGCAGAGAAATTCAATTTAGATATCATCACTGTATATGATGATGATGGTAAAATGATTGATTCAGATGCATTAAATGGTTTAACAAAAGAAGAAGCAGTACCTAAAGCGATTGAATTACTTGAAGAAAAAGGTATCGGTCATAAAAAAGTAAGCTATAAATTAAGAGATTGGTTATTTAGTAGACAACGTTATTGGGGTGAACCAATTCCAGTTATACATTGGGAAGACGGTACAATGACAACAGTTCCTGAAGAAGAACTTCCATTAATCTTACCTGAAACAGATCAAGTTAAACCATCAGGTACAGGGGAATCTCCTTTAGCTAATATTGATGAATTTATTAATGTTGTAGATCCTAAAACAGGTATGAAAGGTCGTCGTGAAACGAATACGATGCCACAATGGGCAGGAAGCTGTTGGTATTACTTAAGATATATTGACCCTCATAACGATGAACAATTAGCTGATCCAGAAAAACTTAAACACTGGTTACCGGTTGACTTATATATAGGTGGTGTAGAACATGCAGTGCTTCATCTATTATATTCAAGATTCTGGCATAAAGTGTTATACGATATCGGTGTAGTTCCAACTAAAGAGCCTTTCCAAAAATTATTTAACCAAGGTATGATTCTTGGTGAAGGTAATGAAAAAATGAGTAAATCAAAAGGTAATGTCGTTAACCCTGATGATATTGTACGTTCTCATGGTGCAGACACATTACGTCTATATGAAATGTTCATGGGACCTTTAGATGCTGCAATTGCATGGAGTGAAAATGGACTAGACGGTTCACGTCGTTTCTTAGATAGAGTATGGCGTTTATTTGTTACAGAAGAAGAGAACATTACGGATAAGGTCGTTGAAAACGAAACACCAGACCTAGATAAAGTCTATAACCAAACAGTTAAAAAAGTAACTGAAGACTTCGATACACTAAACTTCAATACTGCAATCAGTCAAATGATGGTATTCATCAATGATTGTTATAAACAAGATCAAATCAGCAAAACATATGCTGAAGGTTTTGTAAAAATGTTAGCACCAATTGCGCCACACATTTCTGAAGAATTATGGCAAAAACTTGGTCATAACGATTCTTTATCTTATGAAGAATGGCCAACATTTGATGAGTCACTACTAGTAGATAACGAAATAGAAATTGTTATCCAAGTTAACGGTAAACTAAAAGACAAAATCAAAATTTCTAAAGATTTAACTAAAGATGAAATGGAAGCAGTAGCAATGGATAATGAAAAAATCAAAGAAGCGATTGAAGGTAAAACAATCCGTAAAGTGATTGCAGTTCCACAAAAGTTAGTTAATATCGTAGCAAATTAATCAATTAGGAGTGTTCTAGTTATGAAAGAAATTACAGTAACAGAATTAGCAAACAAAATTACATCTAATAATCCAATTAATATAGTTGATGTGAGAGAAGATCATGAAGTAGCATTAGGTGTAATCCCTGGCGCTAAGCATATTCCAATGGGAGAAATTCCAAATGAATTAAATCATTTCTCTAAAGACCAAACATATTATATTGTTTGTGCAGGTGGCGTTAGAAGTGCTCGAGTAGTTGATTATTTAAATGACCACGACATTGATGCAGTAAACGTAGAAGGCGGCATGAATGAGTGGGGCGACGATGGTTTAGAAAACAAAAGAGTTTAATGAAGAAATAGATAAGGCTGAGACATTTAAAATGTCTCAGCCTTAAATAATGTGTGAATATAATATAGGTTAAAGTTAGTAACAAATCCAAGTAGTTTTGTAAATAAGGACACCACATAACAAACACCAAACTATATACATTCTATAGAATTTTAATCATTAAATTGTGCGGCATTATAGCCTGCAACATACCCAGTGACAAGAGCGCTCGTAATATTATAGCCACCTGTATACCCATGGATATCTAGTACTTCACCTGAGAAGTAAAGCCCAGCACATATTTTGGATGCCATTGTATTGGGTTCGATTTCTTTAATATTAACACCGCCACCAGTTACAAAAGCTTTATCAAGTGGGAGTGTACCATTTACTGTGAATGTAAATGATTTAAGGTTTTCCACGAATGTTCGGATGGCTTGTTGGGATAGGTGATGGTATGTCACATCTAAATCAATACTTGACTGTTGTAAGATAAAATGTAAATATCTTTCTTGGACTAGTCCTTTTAGTGCATTTTTAATCGCTTTATTAGGTTCGTCTTTTAGTTTTTTTACAATTTGTTGTTCTAAGTCATGTGTTTTGATTTCTGGAAAGGCATCTATAGACATCTGTATGTCTGTTTTCTTTTGAGATTTTTGTTCTTTATACACAAATTGACTACATCTTAATGCTGCAGGTCCTGAAATACCAAAATGTGTAAATAACATGTCCATTTGATGTGTGATTCTAGGTTTACCATTTTTTTTGAGTACGGATAGTCCAACATTTTGTAAACTTAATCCTTGCAGTGTTTTGTTTTTAATGAATGGTTCAGTTGATTTGATCGGTACTTCTGTTGGAAATAGTTCTGTTATAGAATGTCCTAAATTCTCAGCGAATTTATACCCATCTCCTGTCGATCCAGTATGTGGTACACTGCAACCACCTGATGCGATGATAACAGCCTTTGAAGGAATAAATGTACCATCTTGTAGTGTGACGCCTGTTATTTGTTGATTTTCACTTTCAATAGATGATACTGTAGTTTCTTGGCGTATTTCTACACCATTTTGTTTTATGGAATCAACTAGTGCATCAACAACATCTTGAGCGCGATTAGAAACAGGGAACATTCGACCGTGATCTTCTTCTTTTAATTGTACAGATCTAGATTCAAAAAATTGTATAATAGATTCATTGTCGAATGTTGAAAATGGACTATATAAGAATTTTCCATTACCAGGAATGTTTTTTATAATTTCTTCATAAGGTAAGCGGTTCGTAACATTACATCTACCGCCACCAGATATGCGGAGCTTTCGTCCTAAGCCTTTTTTCTTTTCGAGTAGCAAGACGTTTTTACCATTTGAACTTGCACTATATGCGGCCATTAAACCACTAGGTCCAGCGCCGATAATTATTGTATGATACATAAGTTACCTCCATAAATCGATGTAATAATATTTTAACGAATAATGTGTCTTTAAAAAAGTAGTAGAATAGAAATAAACCTGTTATTATTAAATTTAAAAGTAAATTAGATAGGGATGAAATTATGTCAGAAAGTAAAGCGCTAGTAAGGGGAACCTTCCTGCTTACTGCAAGTATTTTAATAACAAAAGTAATTGGTATTCTTTATTTAATACCTTTTTACGCTATTATAGGCGATGAAAAAAATCTTGCCCCATTTACATATGCTTATCAACCATACACAATCATGATAACAATAGCAACTGCGGGCGTTCCTTTAGCAGCTGCGAAATATGTATCTAAATATAACGCATTAGGTGCTTATAAAGTAAGTAGAAAATTGTACCGGTCAAGCTTTTTAGTTATGACAGTATCAGGATTTATCGGATTTTTATTACTTTATTTCTTATCACCAACTATTGCTCAATTAACATTAGCGAATAAAGGTGGCATAGAAGGCGGTTGGAGTATAGAAGATATTACAACTGTTATTAGAACAATTAGTTTTGTTGTATTATTTATTCCATTACTTGCAACATGGAGAGGTATCTTCCAAGGATTTAATTCAATGGGTCCAACAGCTGTATCTGAAGTAACTGAACAAGTAGCGCGTATCGCATTTATACTTGGCGGAAGTTATATTGTATTAAATGTAATGGACGGTTCTGTGTTAATGGCCAACCAAGTTGCAACATTTGCTGCAGGTATCGGTGCAATTATTGCATTATTGACTTTACTTTATTTTTGGATGAAGAGAAGACATTTAATAAAAGCAGAAGTTGAACAAGATACAAGTGATATTGATGTTTCGTATATCAAAATATATAAAGAAATCATTAAATACAGTATACCATTTGTAATTGTAAGTTTATGTTTCCCGATTATAAACTTAATCGACCAATTTACACATAATACTGGATTAGCGATGGCAGGTGTGGGTAGTGAATTACAAGATATTTATTTCACAATGCTGAGTATGACAACTAATAAAATTGTTATGATTCCAACATCTCTTGCAGCAGGATTTGCAGTGAGTTTAGTTCCATTTATTACGAACACATATAATTCAGGTAGAATTGATGCAATGCATCATCAAATTAGAAAATCATTAGGCGTATTGCTATATTTAACAGTTCCAGCATCACTTGGCATTATGGTATTAGCACAGCCTTTATATAATGTGTTCTATAGTTATAATCCAATGGGTACAGAAATATTATTCTGGTATGCACCAGTTAGTATTTTAATTGCATTATTATCAGTAACAGCTTCAATGTTACAAGGTATTGATAAACAAGCTTTAACAGTTTGGATCGTTATTGCTTCATTAGTCATCAAAGCAGTTATAAACTTACCACTAATTATGGTATTTCATACATTAGGTGCTGTCATTGGTACGGCAATCGCATTACTAGTAGCTGTTATATTAAATTGTGTCGTCCTATATAAATATGCAGACTTTAAATTTAATATCACAATTTATCATACGTTAAGAATTACTTTCTATACTATAATCATGGTATTATTCGTTGAGTTAAGTTTCTTTATTGTGTCACTAATCATTGATCCAACATCAAAATTAGGTGCGCTGATTACGCTAATTGTCGGTGGATGTGTAGGTGTAATTGTATATGGTTATTTAACAATGCGTTCACGTCTAGCGGATGAATTTTTAGGTGATTTGACTGCTAAAGTTAGACGCAAAATTAAGTGGGTGTAAATGATGAGATTAGATAAATTTTTAGCAAATTCAGGTATCGGAACAAGAAAAGAAGTTAAAAAGTTTCTAAAGAAAAATCTTGTTTCCGTTAATGATGAGATCGTTAAGAAACCTGAAATGCATATTAATCCAGAAGATGATGTTATAACATTTGATGATATCCCGATAGAATATGAACCAGTTGTATATTTAATGATGAATAAGCCATCTGGATTTGTTTCAGCGACAGAAGATGATGAACATGAAACAGTCATTGATATTGTCCCAGAATATATGCACTTAGATTTATTTCCGGTTGGTCGTTTAGATAAAGACACAGAAGGTTTATTACTTCTAACAAACGATGGTAAATTCTCGCATCAACTTATGAGTCCAAAACAAAAAGTCGCTAAAAAGTATTATGTTGAAGTGTCTGGTCACATTTCAGATGATGCAATAGATATTTTTAAAGCAGGAATAGATTTAGGTGACTTTACATCTTCTCCAAGTGAATTAGAAATTGTAGAAAATGGAGAAGAGTCTATAGCTTATGTTACGATTTATGAAGGTAAATTCCACCAAGTTAAGAGAATGTTTCATGCTATTGGTTGTGAAGTAACGTATTTAAAACGTGTTCAAATAGCTGATTTAGAACTTGATGAACGTTTAGAATTTGGTGAGTATAGGCATTTGTTAGAAGAAGATTTTAAACTTTTAAATTTATCTGTTTAAAATGTTTAGAAAGATTTTCTCGGGGTATTATAATAACTATTAATTAAATAGAGGTGGATACAAATGGCTAAAAAAGCAGGATTATTTAGAACGTTAGTAGTATTAGGTGGAACTGCAGCAGCAGTTGTCTTATCTAAAAAAGAAAATAGAGATAAATTAAAAAATGAATACGGGAAATATAAAGAAGATCCAGAGAATTACAAAGAAAATGCTAAGCAAAAAGCAAACGAACTAAAAGGTAAAGCACAAGACGAGTACTCTAAATATAAAGAAGATCCAACTTCTTATAAAGAGTCAGCTAAAGAAAAAGCGAAAAATGAATTCCAAAAAGCAAAAGAAGATCCAAAAGGTTATGCATCAAATGCTAAATCTCGTCTAAAAAAAGAAGATGAAGATCCAACTGAACAAAGAGAAGCTAAATTTGATGATGAAGGCGGAACTGCAAACAACAATTTAAGAGTTGTTACAGAAGAAGATTTGAAGAAATAATTTTCTCCTTATGTTCAATATTGACTAAAACTAGGGCAACTTATTTGTCCTAGTTTTTTTGTTAACAACTTTCATCTTGTCGGGAAATAATAAGATTCAAAAAAATATTTTTATATAAGACTTTAGTCGTACGTAAAAGGAAATAACTTTATGTATAAAAAAATAAAAATTTATCGGTAATTCTATTTCATATTTACAAAAATATCATGTATTATATAGATAACTATTCAAGTTAAGAAAGAGATGATTTTCGATGTGGAGAAATAAAATTAAAGAATATGAACAAGATATTATAAATGATTTAAAGGGGCTATTAAGCATCGAAAGTGTTAGAGATGATGCAGCAAGTACATACGATGCGCCAGTTGGACCAGGTCCAAAAGAAGCGTTAAATTATATGTACAAGTTAGGAGAAAGAGATGGATTTTCTCATGTTGATATAGATAATATTGCAGGTAGAATTGAAGCGGGTAAAGGTGATGATTTATTAGGTATACTTTGCCATGTTGATGTTGTGCCAGCAGGTGCTGGATGGGATTCTAATCCGTTTGAACCTGTAGAAACTGAAGATGCAATCATTGCAAGAGGTACACTTGATGACAAAGGACCAACAATTGCAGCATACTATGCCGTTAAGATACTTGAAGATATGAAAGTCGAATGGAAAAAAAGAATACATATTATTGTAGGTACTGATGAAGAATCTGATTGGAAATGTACAGATCGTTATTTTGAAACAGAAGAAATGCCTTCTGTAGGTTTTGCACCAGATGCAGAATTCCCTCTAATTCATGGAGAAAAAGGGATTGTAACATTCAACATCATTCAATCTGGATATGTGGAAGATAATGATGAGCCTGAAGTAGAGCTCAAAGCATTCTTCTCAGGTGAAAGATTCAATATGGTACCAGATACTGCTCAAGCTAAATTACTTATCAAAGAACAAATGACGAATGTTGTTCAGAAATTCGAATCATTTTTAAATGAACATGAGATTGAAGGCGAAACAACAATTGATGAAGGGTTCTTAAATATCGTTGTTCACGGTAAATCAGCTCATGGTATGGATCCTACATTAGGTGTGAATGCTGGCTTATATCTTATTCAATTCTTAAATGAATTAAATTTAGATAAATACGCGAGCTCATACGTGAAATTTGCAAATGAATACTTAGTTGATTCTCCAAAAGGTGAAAAAATGGGTATGAAATTTGCTACTGAAGAAATGGGTGAAGTGGCGACTAATACAGGTATTATGAGTTATACAGATGTAGATGGTGGTCAATTTGGTATTAATTTAAGATATCCAGAAGGCTTTAATTTTGATCAGTCAATGTCTCGTTTTTCTGAAGAAGTGAAAGAAAAAGGCTTCGAAATTGAAATGGATAAGCACCAAGTTCCGCATTATGTAGATAAAAACGATCCATTCATTGAAAAACTATTATCTGCATATCGCAATCAAACAGGTGATCAGTCCGAGCCATTTACAATTGGTGGGGGCACATATGCTAGAAACTTAGATAAAGGTGTAGCATTTGGTGCAATGTTTAAAGAGTCTGAAGATTTAATGCACCAAAAAAATGAATATATCACGAAAAAACAATTATTTAATGCAACTGCAATTTATTTAGAAGCTATATACAATGTCTGTGTAAAGGGTGATGATGAATGAGTTATATTTATTTAAATGATGAGTTTGTTGAGGAATCTGAAGGTAAGATTAGCTATTCTGATAGAGGTTATAACTTTGGTGATGGCATATATGAATACATACGTATATATGATGGCAAAGTATTCACATCTAAAGAGCACTATGAAAGACTATTTAGAAGTGCGAAAGAAATTGGACTTAATTTAGACGCGTATTCTGTTGAAGGTTTAACAGAAGTAACGAAAGAATTAGCAGCAAAGAATAATGTTGTAAATGGTGGCGTGTATATTCAAGTGACACGTGGTGTTGCACCTCGAAATCACCCGTTTCCTGATGCTAGTACAAAGCCTGTATTCTCAGCTTTTTCTAAAAGCTATGACAGACCATACGACGAATTAGAAAATGGCGTTAAAACTATAACAGTTGAAGATATCAGATGGTTAAGATGTGATATTAAGAGTTTGAACTTATTAGGTAACGTGTTAGCAAAAGAGAAAGCTACACAAAATGATGCAGCTGAAGCGATCATGCATAGAGGTGAAACAGTTACTGAAGGTAGTTCAAGCAATGTTTATGCGATCAAAGGTGGCAAAATTTATACACATCCTGCAAATAATTTAATTCTTAATGGTATTACTAGACGTGTTATAAAAGAATTAGCTGACGATTTAAATATTCCATTTATTGAAGAATCATTTACATTAGATTTCTTAAATGATGCTGATGAAGTGATTATTTCAAGTACATCTATTGAAGTAATGCCAGTTGTGCAAGTAAATGATCAAAAAATAGGTGACGGAAAAGTCGGACAAATTACGAAGAAATTACAAAATGCATTTAATAATTATATAGAGTCAAAATCATAAAAATTTTTTAGTGTAATTTTAATATCTTAAGTAATTCAAGTGGATACTGAATTTATAAGACTTATTGTATATGAATAGGTTCAAAATACTCCAAAGTTTTCATTTATGAGGTTGAAATCTTAACCGAAAGATAATAAAATTTATATCAAGCGCACTAAAATTACAAAAATAAAACAAAAATTTTTAAGATTAAAATATGACTCTTGAAAAACAATATTCTTGAGTCTTTTTCTTTTTCTTTAATTGAAAGTGAGGTGGATAGGTTGGAACATTTTTATCAGTTAGGATGGACATTAGACTCAGCAGGTGGTGCATCTGGTGAAGCATATATGGCAGAACAAGATGGCCGCAAGCTCTTCCTAAAACGTAATTCAAGTCCTTTCTTAACAGCGTTATCTGCTGAAGGTATCGTGCCAAAATTAGTTTGGACTAAAAGAATCGAAACAGGAGAAGTTGTGACTGCACAACATTGGAAAAATGGTAGAGAGTTAGTCCAAGATGAAATGAATTCTAACCGTGTTGCCAAACTTCTGAAAAAAATACATTCTTCTAAACAATTATTAAATATGCTTAAACGTATGGAAATGAAACCTATGCATCCAGAGATTTTATTTAATAAAATTAACAGCTCATTGTCACGACATGTATTGTCTAATCGCACTGTGAGAAAGGCATTGTTATATCTAGAAGATAACATGCCAACATTAGACAGTAGATTCTATACAGTCATACATGGAGATGTAAATCACAATAATTGGCTTTTATCTGATCAAGACGAACTTTTCTTAGTAGATTGGGAAGGTGCAATGATTGCTGATCCTGCTATTGATATCGGAATGATATTATATACTTATGTTGATGAGAAAGATTGGTCAGATTGGCTAAGTATGTATGGCATTAATGATACGCACGATTTAAAGAAACGTATGAAGTGGTATACATTAATTCAAGCTATCGCAATGGTAGAGTGGTATGAAGAGAAAAAACGTTATAAAGATATGAATGATTGGTTACACTTCTTAAATGAAGTGATGACAAGAAATGTATTTATATAAGGAGTAACTTTGAATGAGAATGAGAAATAAACCTTGGGCTGACGATTTCTTAAAGAATCATCCCAATATAGTAGATGTAGATCTTAATCATCAATATAAGATGGCAGAATGGTTTGATAAAGATCAACCCATTCATATTGAAGTCGGAACTGGTATGGGTAGATTTATTACTGAGACTGCTAAACAGAATCCTAATATCAATTACGTAGCAATTGAAAAAGATAAAAATGTTATGGTCCGTGTTCTTGAAAAAGTTAAAGAAATGGAATTAAACAATATTAAATTGATTAATCAAGATGCTAAATTATTAACAGAGTATTTTGTTGAGAATGAAGTTTCTAGAATTTATTTGAATTTTTCTGATCCATGGCCTAAGACAAGACATGCTAAAAGAAGATTAACTTTTTCTAGCTTTTTAGAAATTTATCAACACATTTTGAGTAAAGATGGGCAAATACATTTCAAAACAGATAATCAAGGGTTATTTGAGTATAGTTTAGAAAGTATGTCTCAATATGGTATGTCATTTGATTATATTAATTTGAATTTACATGAAGATGAGCCTGAAGATAATATCCGTACTGAATATGAAGATAAATTCTCTAGTAGAGGCTTTAGAATCTATCGTATGGAAGCAAGCTTTAAATAAGGAAGTTGGAATCGTTTTTGATTCTAACTTCTTTTTTTACGTCATTTTTAACTAATGTGTTGTAGTAATCATGAAAGATGTTCATTACTCTAATTAGTGATAAAATAATAATAAATGATTGGAGGGGAATTTCTTGTTAAATATAGGTGAATTTAAATTATATCCATTACAAGGTGGTATTACTCAAATGGATGGTGGTGCAATGTTTGGTGTGGTCCCAAAAGCGTTGTGGAGTAAAAAATACCCACCTAATGAACTTAATCAAATACCTCTCGTAACACATCCAATATTCGTTCAAACAGATGAACACAATATAATAATTGATGCTGGGATAGGTAATGGTAAATTAACAGACAAACAAAAAAGAAACTATGGTACAACTTATGAAAGTGATATAAGTAACTCATTAAAGCAATTTAATTTGACCATTGATGATATTGATATAGTTTTAATGTCTCATATGCATTTTGATCATGCTTGTGGCCTGACAACTACAGATGGTCAATCAGTATTTAAAAATGCAACAATTTATACATCACAAATTGAATGGAATGAATTGAGAGCCCCAAATATAAGAAGTAGCGCTACATATTGGGAACAAAATTATAAAGGTATTGAACATCAAGTTGTAACATTTGTGGATTCGATGGAAATCGTTCCAGGTATTAAAATGATACATACTGGTGGTCATAGTGCTGGTCATAGTGTCATTGAAATTGAAAGTAATGATATGAAAGCTGTGCATATGGCTGATATCTTGCCTACATTAGCTCATCTTAATCCTTTATGGGTTACAGCCTATGATGATTATCCAATGGATTCCATAAATGCTAAGGAGAGACTTTTACAAAGATATATTAAAGAAGATTATTGGTTCGTGTTCTATCATGATGCCAATTATTTTGCGCTCAAACTTGATGAACAAACGAAGGGAATTAAAAAAGAAATGAGAAGGGATGATTTAATTGAAATATAATTTTGATGAAGTGATTGATAGAAGGGGAACAGCAACAGTAGCATATGATGGACAACGTAAAGTTTATGATTATGAGAACTTAGAACCATTTTGGATTGCAGATATGGATATTAAGACACCTGATTTTATTATCAACCATTTGAAAAACAAATTAGATCAAGCACATTTCGGGTATTTAGTGTGGAAACAAGAAGCATACTTAAGTTCGATTAAAAATTGGTACAAAACGAGATTTTCTGTAAATATCCAAAAGAATGATATATATTATGTGCCGAGTATTTTGTTTACTGTAACTGAAGTTATACGTGAATTTACGAAAGAAGGTGAAGGTGTGTTAATACATACACCTTCATATAATGCCTTTTTAAATTTAATTGAAGGTAATAAAAGAGTGGCCGTCGAATCTCCATTAGTTGCAACGGATAACGGTTATGAGTTAGATAAAGAACAATTTGAAGAAATGGCAGTACGTGATGACGTTAAAGTGTTAGTACTGTGTAGCCCTCATAATCCAACAGGTAAAGTTTGGACGAAAGAAGAATGTGCATTTATGAAAGATGTGTGTGAAAGACATGGTGTCTTTATTGTTTCTGATGAAATTCATATGGATTTTGTGAGAAGTGAAAATGGATTCTATTCAATGACAAATGAAATGACTTTAGATTCTCCAATTCTTGTTGTCACTGGTTTAGGTAAAACATTTAATTTAGCAAGTTTAGCAAGTAGTTATATGATTACAAAACATCGTTATTTCACATTACAATTCAATCGTAAATTGGCAACATATTATGGATTGTCAGCTGCAAATACATTGGCTGTTGAAGCAGTTAAAGTAGCCTATAATGAAGCAGGTGAATGGGTAGATCAATTAAATAATCATATTGAAAAGAATATGACTATCTTAGATGAATTTATTAAAAGTGAAATGTCTGATCAGTTATCGTTTATCAAACCTGAATCGACATATTTAGCTTGGGTAGACTTTTCTAAAAGTGGTTACATAGAAAGTGATGTTCAAAAAGCATTGCAATCTGTAGGGAAACTTGCAACAGGGATCGGTCATTCCTACGAGCTCGGAGAAAGTCATCATTTCAGAATGAATTTAGCTTGTAGCGAAGAAAAATTAAGAAGTGGTTTAGAATCTATTAAAAAATCATTCGATGCACTAGATCACGGTGAAGTTGAATAATTTTCAGTCAAAAAAAGAGTCTGAGGTTTTAATTAATCACTCAGACTCATCTTTTTAAGCTTATTAAATTTCAAATATATCAATAACTTGGCCATTAAAGGCATCGGCGATAAATTCATAGTGAACTTGTTTACCATCATTATTAACGGTAATACCACCATGTACAACTTTAGTTTCAATGCCGAATTTTTGGTAGGTCTTTGGGATATGTAATATATAAGAGGCTTCAACATTATTAAATTGTGCTTTGACTTGTTTAAGGATTTCTTCACAACTATATGGCTTATATTGCTTAGCATATACGATAGAAGCAACAATACCTAAACCAGTAAAAACGGACAATAATAAAATGAAAAAGCGTAACTTATTGTTCTGCATGACCATGCCTCCTTCTATTTAAGTTAAGTTTAACATAAAGACTGAATGATAGATAAATATTTCAATAAGGAGATTTACAATGACACAAATTAGACAAGAAACACTTAATAGAATGAAAGAATTAACAGAGTTACATGCTGTACCTGGATTTGAAAATGAAGTACGTGAATATTTAAAAGAAAAAATGGCACCATTTGTTGATGAAATTATCGGTGATAATATGGGCAGTATTTATGGTGTGAAAAAATCTAAAAAAGAAAATGCTCCTAAAGTATTAGTAGCAGCTCATATGGATGAAATTGGCTTTATGGTTACTGAAATGACAAAAGAGGGTATGTTAAAGTTCACACCACTTGGCGGTGTGTCATCAGATGTATGGTTATCACAAACACTACAGTTAAAAACTCGTGACGGTAAATACTATAATGGCGTAGTTGGCAGTATCCCTAAACATTTTAGAACTGGTAAAGAGTCAGGTGTATCTATTGAAGATATGCTTTTAGATGTTGGTGCAGAAAGCATTGATCAATTAAAAGAAATGGGCATTAAAATTGGTGATACAATTGTTCCAAGTACGAATTTTGAACAACTTACAGAGAATAGAATACTCGCTAAAGCATGGGACAATAGATATGGTTGTTTAGTTGGATTAGAGTTATTGGAAGCCGTTAAAGATGAAGAGCTTGATGTCGATTTATATGTAGGTGCAAATGTTCAAGAAGAAGTTGGTTTAAGAGGTGCTTCAGCAAGTGTGAATTTAATCAAACCAGATTTAGCATTAGTTGTGGATTGTTCACCTGCAAATGATATGAAAGGACATGTCGGCTTATCTGGTGCTTTAGGTAAAGGTGTATTAATTAGAATATTAGATCGTACGATGATTTTATCTGAAAGAATGAGAGATTATTTAATTGAAATGGTTGAAGAGAAAGAAATTAATCATCAATACTTCCAATCACCAGGTGGTACTGATGGTGGAGAAATTCATAAAGCTCTAACAGGTATCCCAACTGCGGTAATAGGTGTTTGTGCTAGATATATCCATACAAGTAAAGCTATTTACGACGCAAGAGATTATGAAAGTGCAAAATTATTACTTAATGAAATCGTGTTAAATTTAAGTTCAGAAAAGATTGAATATTTGAAATTTAAATAGTCCAGATTTTAGTAATTGACAGTAGTTGTAATTCGGTCTAAAATATGTTTATTCCGATTTGGATACTAAGAATAGAGGGATGTATATATGAAAAAGGGTATATTTTTAATTATTGCATTAATTGTTGTGTTAGCTGCATGTGGAAACAGCAACGACAAGAAAGAAAGTAGTAAGAAAGATGATAAAACAATTGTAGTAGGTACAGAAGGTACGTATTCTCCATTTAGCTTTCATGACAAAAATGATAAGTTAACTGGATATGATGTAGAAGTAACAAAAGCAGTTGCTAAAGAAATGGGATACAAAGTTGAATTTAAAGAAACACAATGGGATTCAATGTTTGCTGGGTTAGATTCAGGACGTTTTGATATGATTGCTAACCAAGTTGGTATCAATGACGAAAGAAAAGCAAAATATAAATTCTCAGATCCATACACTTATTCAAATGGTGTATTAGTAGTAAATGAGAATAATAAAGACATTAAATCATTCGACGACGTTAAAGGTAAAAAATTAGCTCAAACTTTAACATCTAACTATGGTAAACTTGCAAAATCTAAAGGTGCTGATATTACAAAAGTAGACGGCTTCAACCAAGCGATGGATTTATTACAATCAAATCGTGTTGAAGGTACTTTCAATGATAATGTTTCATATTTAGATTATAAAAAGCAAAAACCTAACGCTAAAATAAAAGCAATACAAGGCGATGCAGAACAAAGTCAATCTGCATTTACATTTAGTAAAAAAGAAGATGACAAAGTGATTAAAGATTTTAATAAAGGTCTAAAAACTTTAAAAGATAATGGCGAATTAGAAAAAATAAGTAAGAAATGGTTTGGCGCTAATGTTTCAGAGCCTAAATGATGAGCAACTTCATGCATTAAATGCTGCCAAACAAGCATTTCTACCGATGTTAGAGGGTCTAGTTAAATATTCTATTCCTATTACTTTAGTTACTTTTGTGCTTGGTTTAATCTTGGCATTAGTTACAGCATTAATGCGTATATCAAGTAGTAAAGTTCTAAAAGGGATTGCACGTTTTTATGTTTCAATCATTCGTGGTACACCTATGATTGTTCAATTATTCATTATCTTTTACGGAATCCCTGAGATTGGTAGATTGGCAACAGGAAATGCAGACAATCAATTGACTTTGTCACCTGTCATAGCTGCGATAATTGGTCTTTCTCTTAATGTAGGTGCATACGCATCTGAGATTTTAAGAGGTGGAATTATGTCTATTCCGAAAGGTCAAACTGAAGCTGCCTACTCGATTGGTATGAATTATAAACAAACTGTACAAAGAATTATATTACCTCAAGCAATCAGAGTTTCAGTACCTGCATTAGGTAATACATTCTTAAGCTTAATTAAAGATACGTCTTTACTTGGTTTTATTTTAGTAGCAGAAATGTTTAGAAAAGCGCAAGAAGTCGCATCTACAACATATGAATTCTTAACGATTTATTTACTAGTAGCGATATTATATTGGATCGTATGTTTTATCATATCAATCGTTCAATCTTACTATGAATCTTATATTGAAAGAGGGTATCGTTCATGATTGAACTTCAAAATATTAAAAAATCATTTAATGATAAAGAAGTCATCAAAGGGATTAATCTTTCAGTAGATAAAGGTGAAGTGATTACTTTAATTGGAAGATCAGGTTCGGGTAAGACAACTTTATTGAGAATGATGAATGCATTGGAAATTCCGACTGAAGGTACTGTAGTTGTTAATGGCGAAACGTACACAGCAGATAATAAGAAGTCACAAATTAAAGTACGTAAACAATCAGGTATGGTGTTTCAAAATTACAACTTGTTTCCACATAAAACAGCAATTGAAAATGTTATGGAAGGTTTAATTACTGTTAAAAAAGTAAATAAGCAAAAAGCATATGATGAAGCACTTCAACTTTTAGAAAAAGTAGGATTAGAAAGTGTTAAAGATCAAAGACCTCATGCTTTATCTGGTGGTCAACAACAACGTGTGGCGATTGCTAGAGCATTGGCAATGAATCCTAAAGTCATGTTGTTTGACGAGCCGACATCAGCATTAGACCCAGAGTTAGTGAATGATGTATTAAAAGTTATTAAAGATTTAGCTAATGAAGGTATGACGATGGTCATTGTTACACATGAAATGAGATTTGCAAGAGAAGTTTCTGATAGAATGATTTTTATTCATGATGGTTTAATTGGTGAAGAAGGTAAACCGGAAGAGATGTTTACTCAACCGAAGACAGACGCATTGAAGAAATTTCTAAATGTTATAGAAGTATAAAGTTTCAAAATACACATGTTATTATTTTAATTTAAATAATGACATGTGTATTTTTTATTGTATAATCCATTTAAGGAGTGTGAATAAATGGAACGCGTAAAATCTTTTTTTAATCGAACAATTATAGATGGTTTAAGTTATATGGCTTTAGGTTTGTTTAGTACATTAATTGTTGGACTTATTATTGAAACTTTAGGCCAATCATTAAATACATATTTTGATACATCAATTATGATAGAAATAGGCAAATTAGCTCAAACTTTAACAGGTGCTGGGGTAGGGGTAGCAGTTAGTTATGGTTTAGGCGCATCACCACTCATTATATTTACAACTGCAGTAACAGGCATGTATGGATATGAACAAGGTGGCGCTGTAGGAAGTTATTTATCTTCAGTATTTGCGAGTGAACTCGGAAGATTATATTCAGGAAAAACTAAAATAGATATTATTTTATCACCGATTTTAACGTTATTTATAGGTGCAGCTATTGCAAAGTTTATAGCGCCATTTATCGATGCATTTATGAAAGCATTAGGAAACTGGATACAATTAAGCACGGATCAACAACCTTTATTAATGGGGATATTCGTTAGCCTTATTGTTGGACTTACATTAAGTAGTCCGATTTCAAGTGCAGCTTTAGCGTTAATGCTTGGTTTAAGTGGAACAGCGGCAGCAGCAGCTACGATAGGTGGTTGTTGTCATATGATCGGATTTGCAGTAACAAGCTATAAGGATAATGGTATTTCAGGCGTTATTGCACATGGTATTGGTACAAGTAAACTTCAAATTCCAAATTATTTAAAGCAACCTTTTATATTAATACCACCAGTCGTAGCAAGTATCGTAGTAGCACCAATCATGACAGTCTTTTGGCCAATGGAAAATAATGCAGCTGGTGCTGGAATGGGTTCAAGTGGACTAGTAGGACAAATTATGACGATTAAAACGATGGGTAGTACAACAGAAGTATACTTACAAATTGTTTTCTTCCATTTCTTATTACCAGCTGTAATCAGTTTATTTGTTTATCATTTGTTGAAGAAGTATCATATAATTAAAGATGGTCAACAAACATTAATGATAGGAAGTGCAAAGAAATGAAACAATTAACGTCAATCGAAGAATACAAATCATTGATTAACGAACCAACAATATTTATGTTCACAGCATCTTGGTGTCCGGATTGTCATTTTATAGATCCTGATTTACCTGGACTTGAAGAGAAATACAATCAATATCAATTCGTATCAGTTGATCGTGATGAATTTATTGATTTATGTCAAGAAGTTGATGTTATGGGTATTCCAAGTTTTATTGCTTATAACAACGGTCAAGAACTTGGTAGATACGTTGGTAAAGAAAGAAAAACAATCCCACAAATTAGTGCATTTATTGATGGATTAAATAATTAAAATTATATAAAAAAAGCAGGTCGAAAAAAGTTTCTTTTATTTTCGAATTACCTGCTTTTTTATTTTATTTAACTTCATTTAAATATGTTTATCACTGTTACATGACTGCGATTTGTTGTAAACTATATAGAGGTATAAAAATAGGAGTGTTAAGTATGAATGTCTTTCAAATGAGAGATTTATTAAAAGACCGATTGAAAACTTTAGATGCAAATTTTAAGTTTGATAGGGAAAATGAAAGTTTAAGAATTGAACGAACTGATAATCAAAAAGGGCTTTCAGTTAAATTAGCTCCGATTATTGCTAAATATAAAAATAACGGTAATAAAACAATAGACGAAATTGTTTATTACGTCACTGAAACAATAAATGCAATGCAAGATGAATCCAATAAAGAAATTAATAAAATTGAAATCTTGCCTGTCATAAGGTCTACTAGTTTTCATAAAGAAACGAAAGAGGGTACACCTTTTGTCATTGATGAACATACAGCTGAAACAAATATATATTATGCGCTTGATTTAGGTAATACTTATAGACTAATAGATGAGTCTATGCTCAGTGAACTTAATTTAACGAAAGAACAAATTAAAGAGCAAGCGTTATTTAATATAAAGAAGAGAAAAACAACTTACAAGTCTGATGAAGTTCAAGGCAATACGTTCTATTTCATTAATACGAATGACGGATATGATGCTTCACGTATTCTCAATCAGACATTCTTAAAAGATGTTTATCAAAATATTGAAGGGGAAATGTTATTAGCTACACCTCATCAAGATGTATTGGTGATTTGTGATATTAAAAATGAAATTGGATATGATATTGTAGCGCAAATGACCATGCAATTCTTCCAAAATGGCTTAGTGCCAATAACATCATTATCATTCTCTTATACACCTGATAAACCTTTAGAACCAATATTTATTTTAGGTAAAAATCACTCTCGTAAGAGAAACCAAGAAGTTATTGAGCGATTAGAAAAAAATAGAGAAATATTTAAAAAAATGAAAAATAATCAAAAAAGATTGTAAGGAGTAGGAGAAATGAATTTATTTTATAATAAAAATGGTGTTGGCGACGTATTAATGGTTACTTTAGAACCTTTAACTGAAGGATTAGAATATGATTATCAAAATGATTTAACAATTATTAAAAGTGAAGATAAAATTGTTGGATTTAATATATTCAATGCTTCTAAATATGTTCAAATAGAAGGCAATGGCAATATTAAAGTTGAAGAGAAACACATTAATAGTATTCAAGACTTATTAGAGAAAAATAATATTAATTATAAACTAGACGTGGATTTATCTCCTAAGTTTGTAGTAGGATACGTATCTGAAAAATCAAAACATCCTGATGCAGATAAACTATCAGTATGTAAAGTTGATGTTGGTAATGAAACATTACAAATTGTATGTGGTGCTCCAAATATTGATCAAGGACAAAATGTTGTTGTTGCTAAAGTAGGAGCGGTAATGCCTAGTGGAATGATTATTAAAGATGCAGAATTACGTGGTGTTCCTTCTAGCGGTATGATTTGTTCAATGAAAGAACTTGATTTAGAAGGTGCTCCAAAAGAAAAAGGTATAATGGTACTAGATGATAGTTATACTGTAGGAACACCATTCTTTGAAGACGAAAGGTAGTGAACCTATGAGTTGGTTTGATGATATATTCGGGCAATCGAAAAATGAACAAAAAAATGAAAAGCAAAAAAGCGATCAAGTGTCTTTTGATCATCATCCAGATGACGATTCAACTAATGAAGAAATTTATAGAAGACCTAAAGGCAAATTTAGATTTCCAATACAAATGGAATATGAAGAACAAATAAATCAAGAGCATCATCAACATGATAATGAAACAAGTCAACATGAAGAGAAATATCATGATAGTAGATTTTATGATGAAAGCTCAGCTTCTTTTCCAACAAATAGAAGAAGACGTAGAAGAAATCGTAATGTGGATGCATATGAACCCGCTAAGAAGTCAAGAAGTTATGATCAAGATGTAACACATCATTACGAAACGAAAAGTAAACAATCTTCTCAACGCTACGACAACAGTAAACGTTATAATGATGACTATCAATTTGAAGAAAGATTGAATGCATTACATCAACCAAAATTTAAAGCTTCTGAAGTACCTTCAGCAATATTCGGTATGAGAAAACAAAAAGAAGTTCCAAATAGTGGTTTGAAAGATCATTCAACTAAACCATCAGATAATGATACTGAAAAAGAAAATAAGCGTAAACAAAGTAGTGAAATCGTACGAGATGTCCCTACTTATTCAAAGACGGACAATACGATAAACATTGAAAATATTTATGCTTCACAAATTGTTTCTGAAATTAGAAAAGAACGCGAGAAGAAACTTCAAAAGAAAAAACAATTTGAAAAAGCTTTAAGAGAAAAAAGAGAACAAGAACTTAACAGTCTTGATTCAGAAGAAACAAAGTCACAAATTAAAAATCAAGACTATTACTTAAAACAACAAGCTTCATATATTAAAAATGATCCAAAAGATTATCAAGACGTGGAAGATGAACAAGAAGCATTGCACGATGATTTACAAAGTGACATATATCAAGATGAATTAAGTGACCATCAAGAAGAGACGGCTAATTCTAATGCATTACAGCCAGACGTCAATGATTTAACTACATATGAATTTAAAGAGATAGACTTGGATTTTGATGATATTGAAGATGACATTAAACAAGACAATGTTGATGAAGTCATTGAAGAAGTTGATACTGAAAATGAAGTTGTCAACTCAACTCATGATTCAAATGAAGAGGATGCTTCAGAATTTGAAGAAGTTGAATCAAGTAATGAAGTAGAAGAAATTAGTGGAGCTGAAGCAATACAACATTTTGAAGAAGATAATGAAGTTTCAAATGAAGAAGTTATCGAACCATCAGAAATAATTGATACGCATGATTCTCTTGAAGAAGATGATGCATCGATTACACAATCTGAACAATTTGTCGAAGATGATATACATTTTGAAGAAGTAGAAGATTCTGAAGCTGAAGAAATAGAAACAATCGATAATGCTGAAGATGTATTAACATTTGATGAAACTGAAGAAGATAATAATGAAAGCTTATTCGAGTCTGATCATTTTGATGTGGAAAATGATACAGAAACACAAGAAGCGGATAATGTTATTGCAGAAGAAGAATTAAATAATGATCCTAAAGAAACAGAAAACACGGTTCAAGAACCTGAACAACATGAAGAACCTAAAGAAACAACTTCTCACGAACCTATCTTGAAACCTAAGTCTGTTAGAAAGTCTTCACCATTTAACGTTATGATGACGCCTTCAGATAAACGCAAACATCAAGCATTTAAGAATTCATCAAATATCAACAAGACACAAACATCTAACATTCAAGAAACAGAAAGTGAAACTCAAAACGAACAAATTGAGTCTAACCAAGCTGTTAAACGTAAAGGACCATCCTATGTACTTCCACCAGTATCTATATTAGACGATGTAGTCGAGGAAGAAGATAATAGTGAATGGTTAGAGGAAAAGAAAAAAGAACTAGATGAAGCTTTTTATCATTTTAATGTGCCTGCACATGTTGTCAATATGATACAAGGGCCAACTGTTACAAGGTTTGAATTATCTGTTGAAAAAGGTGTTAAAGTATCTAGAATTACTGCGTTGCAAGATGACATTAAGATGGCATTAGCTGCTAAAGATATTCGTATTGAAGCGCCTATTCCAGGTACAAGTTTAGTAGGTATCGAAGTGCCTAATCAAAGTCCTAAAAAGATTCCATTAGGCCAAATGATCACGTCTAAACCTTTTCAACAAGCCGAAAGTAAACTGACTGTAGCAATGGGCTTTAAAATTAATAACGAACCGCTATTAATGGATATTGCTAAGACACCTCATGCGCTCATTGCTGGTGCAACAGGTTCTGGTAAGTCAGTATGTATTAATGCTATCTTAACAAGTTTACTTTATAAAAATCATCCAGATGAGCTGAAACTATTACTGATTGATCCGAAAATGGTAGAGCTTGCACCATATAATAATTTGCCGCATTTAGTTGCGCCAGTTATTACGGATGTTAAAGCAGCAACTGCTAGTTTAAAATGGGCAGTTGAAGAGATGGAACGTAGATATAAGCGTTTTGCTGAATTACATGTTAGAAATATTACTGCATTTAATAAGAAAGCAAATTACGAGCAAAGAATGGCAAAAATCATTATAGTTATAGATGAGTTAGCTGATTTAATGATGATGTCACCTCAAGAAGTTGAACAATTTATTGCTAGAATTGCACAAAAAGCTAGAGCATGTGGTATACATATGATTCTTGCGACACAACGACCATCCGTCAATGTGATTACAGGTTTAATTAAAGCAAACGTACCAACAAGAATATCATTCATGGTATCGTCTTCTATTGACTCTAGAACAATTCTTGATGTTGGTGGAGCAGAGAAATTACTTGGTAATGGTGATATGTTATATCTTGGTAACGGTATGAATAAACCGATAAGAGTTCAAGGTGCATTTGTATCAGATGATGAAATTGATGAAACAGTAGAAAATGTTAGTAGCCAAATGAAACCTAATTATCTATTCAAAGAAGAAACATTGTTGAAAAAGGTAAATGAACAACCTGCTGATGCACTGTTTGATGAAGTTTGTGAGTTTATGTTAAACGAAGGTCATATTTCAACTTCACTTATACAAAGACATTTCCAAATTGGATATAATAGAGCAGCGAGAATGATTGATAATCTTGAAGAGAGAGGTTATATATCAGGACCTAACGGCTCTAAACCAAGAGATGTACTTATTACTAAAGATATGATAGAAGAAAGAGAAACTAACATTTAAGAAATAGAAGGAGTGACATGAAATGACATTATTTCATTTTGTCGGCATAAAAGGTGCAGGTATGAGTTCACTTGCACAAATCATGCACGACATGGGACATAAAGTACAAGGTTCTGATATAGAGAATACAGTATTTACTGAAATAGCATTAAAAAATAAAGGCATTAAAATATTACCTTTTGATGTAGAAAATATTCAAGAAGGCATGACTGTTATAGCAGGTAATGCCTTTCCAGATACACACCCTGAAATAGCAAAAGCTTACGACATGGGACTTGAAGTAAAAAGATATCATATATTCCTAGGTGAATTTATGTCTCAATATACATCAGTCGCTGTTACAGGTGCACACGGTAAAACATCGACAACTGGATTATTATCACATGTCATGAATGGTGATCAAAAGACATCATTCTTAATAGGTGATGGAACAGGTATGGGATTACCTGATAGCTCATACTTTGCTTTTGAAGCTTGTGAATATAGAAGACACTTTTTAAGTTATTATCCAGATTATGCGATTATGACAAATATTGATTTTGATCATCCAGACTATTTTAAAGATTTACAAGACGTAACAAATGCATTCCAAGAGATGGCTAGTAATGTAAAAAAAGCAATCGTTGCTTGGGGACATGATGCTGAACTTAGAAAAATTAAAGCGGATGTTCCAATTTACTTTTATGGTTTCGAACACGACAATGATGTCTATGCTGAAAATATTCAAACGTCTTCTAAAGGTACAACATTTGATGTATACTTCAAATCTAAAAACGAACTCATAGGTACATTTACAACACCTATGTATGGTGATCACCACGTTCTAAATGCATTAGCTGTTATTGCAATCTGCCATTTAGAAAAACTTGATATTGAAAATATTAAAGAAGCATTATTAACTTTTGGTGGTGTAAAAAGAAGATTTAGTGAAAGTTTTTACGATAATCAAATCTTAATCGATGACTATGCACACCATCCGAGAGAAATAAATGCTACAATTGAATCAGCTAGAAAAAAATATCCTGAAAATGAAGTTGTTGCAGTATTTCAACCACATACATTTTCAAGAACAGAAACTTTCTTAAACGAATTTGCTGAAAGTTTAAACCTTGCTGATAAAGTATACTTATGTGACATCTTTGGTTCTATTCGAGAACAACAAGGTGAGCTGACAATACATGATTTAAAAGCATTAATTCCTAATGCGGATTTAATAAGTGAAGAATCTGTTTCTCAGCTACAAAAGCATGATAATGGTGTTATACTATTTATGGGTGCTGGAGATATTCAAAAAGTTCAAAAAGCCTATGTTACTTCACTATCACATTAAATATAATATGTTTATACTTTAATAGTGAGGGTATTAAATATTAGTAAATCGAATAAAGAATAGTTTTATAATTATTAGGAGGCGTTCAGTATGGATTGGATTTTACCAATAGCAGGCATAATTGCTGCGGTTGCATTTTTAATTATTTGTGTTGTCTTAGCACTATTTTTAATGCAATTATTAAAAACAGTTAAAGGAATTAATGAAACTTTAGATGGCATTCAAGGCCAAATACAAGGTATCACTCGTGAATCTACAGATTTACTTCATAAAGCAAATCGTTTAACTGAAGATATTCAAGATAAATCATTACGCTTAAACTCAGTAGTAGATGCAGTTAAAGGTGTTGGAGATTCTGTACAAACACTTAATAATTCAGTAGATAGAGTTACAAACTCTATTACACACAATATCTCACAAAATGAAGATAAGATTTCTCAAGTTATTCAATGGTCAAATGTTGCAATGGAAGTTGCAGATAAATGGCAATTAAGAAGAGATCGTAGAAGTAATGTATCGTACAAAAATAATGTAAATGCTTCTAAAGATTTTGAAGCGCAAGTGCCGAAAGACTACAATGAAAAAACAACATCAGGTGACAACTTAGATGAAGATAAAATTGGTGCAGGCTTGAAAAAATAAAGTGCATGGAAGCAAATAACAATCTTTTCAGGCTGAGGCATATAAAAAATGTCACAGCCTGATTTCTTTAATAAAATTAGGGGGAAAATAAAATGGAAAACAAATACAATAGAGATTTATATACACATGGTCTAGAAACATATGAAGCTGAATATGAAAAAAATACAAACGGTAGAGATTTTGTATTTGGTGTAGTATTAGGTACAGTAGTAGGCGGAATTGTTGGTTTATTACTAGCACCTAAATCAGGGAAAGAACTACAAGATGATTTAAGTGAGAAATCAAACAAAATTATCGATGACGTTAAAACTAAAACTGACGACTTAAAAGTTCAAGCTCAATCTAAAGCTGAAGAAATCAAAATACAAGCTGAAGAAAAGAAAGAAGAAGTCAAAACTAAAGTTGAAGATAAAAAAGCACAAGCGAGCGAAAAAGCAGAAGAAGTGAAAGCTAAAGCTGCTGATAAAAAAGAAGAAGCTAGTCAAAAAGCGGAAGAAGTAAAAGCTAAAGCTACAGATAAAAAAGAAGAAGTTAAAACAAAAGCTTCAGAAAAGAAAACAGAAACTAAGAAAAAAGCAGAAGAAGTAAAATCTAAACAAGCTGAAAAGAAAGCTAACAAAGGCGTTGTAACAGCTGACGATGTAGGCGATGAAGAATTAAAAGCACAAAAAGGTGCGATTAAATCTGAAGTAGAAAATGAAGACTTAAAAGGTCCAAAAACAGTTGTAGAGAAAAAAACTTTCGATAAAAAATAATAAATAAGTGATGTATAACGCATATTATTTGTACTACCGAAAAGTTATAACATAACTTTTCGGTAGTTTTTTATATTGTAATGAACACCATTATAAATTAAAATATACTTTATTAGTCTGATTAGTAATAAATTTTAATATTTTTGAGATGTTGGGGTTGAATCAGATCATTTTAATTGTTATACTAACATCTAATTACTTATATATTTTATCGCTTTAAAGTATGTGAGTTAAATTGTTTACATGAGGTGAAAAAGGATGTCAAATGAATTAGAGAATTTAAGAAAAAGAATTGAAGGTATTAATGATGAAATTTTAGCTTTATTACAAGAGCGTGGTACTTTAGCTAAAAAAATTGGTGAAGAAAAACGTAAACAAGGTACTCAAGTATATGATCCACAACGTGAAAAAGAAATGTTAAATCATTTAATTGATAATAACCAAGGACCATATAACGACAATACTATTAAGCAATTATTTAAAGAAATCTTTAAAGCTTCTACTGACTTACAAAAATCTGAAAATGAAAAACATTTATATGTTTCTCGTAAATTAAAACCAGAAGATACTATTGTACAATTCGACAATGGTGCAATTATTGGTAATAATAAAAAATCATTCGTATTCGGGCCGTGTTCTGTAGAATCACAAGAACAAGTTGATACTGTTGCGAAAGAATTAGCTGATAGAGGCGAAAAATTCATTAGAGGTGGCGCATTTAAACCACGTACTTCTCCTTATGACTTCCAAGGTTTAGGTGAAGAAGGATTAAAAATTCTTAAAAATACTAAAGATAAATACGGTTTAAATATCGTAAGTGAAATTGTAAGTCCTGCACACTTTGAAATGGCTGATGAATACTTAGATGTATTCCAAATTGGTGCAAGAAACATGCAAAACTTTGAGTTATTAAAAGAAGCAGGTAAAACAAACAAACCTATCTTATTAAAACGTGGTCTTTCTGCAACTATCGAAGAATTCATTTACGCTGCAGAATATATTCATTCACAAGGTAACAATAATATTATCTTATGTGAACGTGGTATTAGAACATATGAAAAAGCTACAAGAAACACATTAGATATTTCAGCAGTTCCAATTTTAAAACAAGGTACACATCTACCAGTTATGGTAGACGTTACGCATAGTACTGGTCGTAAAGACATCATGCTACCATGTGCTAAAGCTGCATTAGCAGTTGGAGCTGACGGTGTAATGGCAGAAGTACATCCTGATCCATCAGTAGCGTTAAGTGACGCTGGACAACAAATGGACTTAAATGAATTTGACGCATTCTACAAAGAAATCGTTGAAGCTGCTAAATTATACGAAAAATAATTTTCATATACATCGACTGGCGAAAAGTTATCATAACTTTTCGCCAGTTTTTTTATGTTGTAAATTAACATATGTTCGTTTGTTTTCTGAAAAACTATTTACAATTTACACAAAATCCAAAAATATTAGAGCAATTGTATCGACAACACCTTTATAATCTTTTATAATTGTTAATTGTGAGTTCGCTTTCATATATTTTGAAAACATTATGAAAACGTGCTAGAATAAAGTAGAAAACGTTTTCAAGATAGGAGGATATTATGACCGTAACAATATATGATGTTGCAAGAGAAGCAAAAGTATCAATGGCAACAGTTTCACGTGTAGTGAATGGCAACCAAAATGTAAAGCCTTCAACACGTGATAAAGTAAATGAAGTAATTAAAAGATTAAATTATAGACCTAATGCTGTAGCTAGAGGTTTAGCAAGTAAGAAAACAACAACTGTTGGGGTAATTATTCCTGACATTTCAAATGTTTATTATTCTGAATTAGCTCGTGGTTTAGAAGATATTGCTACTATGTATAAATATCATACAATCATTTCAAATTCTGACAATGATAGTGAAAAAGAACAAGAGATATTTAATAATTTATTAAGTAAACAAGTTGACGGCATTATTTTCTTAGGTGGTACTTTAACAGATGAAACAGTAGACCTTATTGATAAGTCATCAGTACCAGTAGTCGTATCAGGTACGAATGATAAAGACTCTAAACTTGCTTCAGTTAACATTAACTATACACAAGCTAGTAAAGAAATTGCTGAGTCATTGATTAAGAAAGGTGCTAAAAAATTTGCATTTGTAGGTGGAGGATATTCAGAAAAAGCACAAGATGATGCTTTTAAAGGATTAGAACTTGCACTTCAAGAAGCTGGACTTGAAATCGAAGACAATGCTAAATTTGTTGGTAATGAAACATATAAAGATGGTAGTCGTGCTTATGAGGCTGTTTCTCAAGATAAGCCGGATGTTATTTTATGTATTAGTGATGAACAAGCAATTGGTATTGTACACGCAGCACAAGATGCAGGCGTTAATGTACCAAATGATTTACAAGTTGTAAGTTTCAATAATACAAGATTAGTTCATATGGTTAGACCTCAATTATCAAGTGTGACACAACCATTATATGATATTGGTGCAGTTGGTATGAGATTATTAACTAAATATATGAATGACGAACAAATTGATGAACCTAACGTGATTCTACCTTATAGAGTAGAATATAGAGGTACAACTAAATAATAGAAAAAGATGACTGAAACATATAAATTGTTTCTGTCGTCTTTTTTAATATTTAAGTAAACCAGTCTAATATTCTTAGTTTAGTATTATTATTTTTTTCAGTTATTTCTGTTCTTCTTGGTATTTCAGTATAGTCTTCTTTTTCATCTATCCAAGTTGAAGGTAGTGGTAATGGTGCGTGAGGTTGGTATTTTTGTAACCATGAATCTGGTATTGATCCTTCAGGTGTTGTTAGGTCATTTAGTGCAAACCATACATGTGACCACGCTCTAGGTACAACGCGCCATATATTATAGCCACCGCCTCCAATCATAATGATTTTGCCATCACAATATTTATCAGCTAAACCTTTAACGATATACGGTATTTTATACAATGTATCAAGTGTGCAACTTAAATGTGTGAGTGGATCTAAATAATGTATATCCACACCATTTACACTTAGTATGACATCTGGTTTATATGCTTTACAAACTGCTTCTACTGTATCTTTAAAGACGTCTATGTATGAATCGTCTTCTGTATAAGCATCTAATGGTACATTGACAGTCGTTCCAAATCCTTTGCCATCACCGCGTTCTGTTAACGCACCAGTGCCTGGAAATAAGTATCGACCAGTTTCGTGTATAGAATAGTTCATGACATCTTCGTTTGTATAAAATGACCATTGTACGCCATCGCCGTGATGTGCGTCTGTATCAATATATAAGACACGTTGATTATACTTTGATTGCATGTATTGAATGGCAACAGCACTGTCATTATATATACAAAATCCGCTCGCTTTACCTTTAAAGCCATGATGTAAGCCACCGCCAAGATGGCATGCTCTTGTTGCTTCTCCAGTCATAACGGCATCTACTGCACTTAAAGTTCCACCAACAACACGTGCACTATTTTCATGCATATTTATAAATTGTGGCGTGTCTTCAGAATTTAATCCGTATTTATCATATTCTTCTAATGGTAAATCACCATTGCCAGCTTTCTTTATTGCTTCTATATAATTTGGTTCATGTACGAGTTGAAGTTCTTCATCAGTCGCTACCCGAGGTGGAATAATATGTGCTTCGGTTAATACACCTAAATCAAATAGTAAATCAGTTGTTAATTTAAGTCTCATTTGATTGAAAGGGTGACTATCTGAAAAACGATATTTCAATAAATCTTCAGAATATACATATTTAACATTAGTCATTTTTTATACCAAACGGATAGATGACATGATAATCTTGTTCTTCTAATAATTTGTATATTTTCTCTGGATTCATTGATTTCACTCGTAACATCAGGTATCTCTTATTAATATCTTGTTGATCTGCATATGCTAAAACGTTTAAGATATCAATATTTTGTTCTTTAAATATTCTAGTAATATCATGAAGTGCGCCAACTTTATCATCAATATGTACTTCAATAATAGAACCAGGCATAGTCACACCTGTAAGTTCTAAAAATGTATTGAGCATGTCTTTTTGGGTAACGATACCAATTACTTTATTATCTCGAATAACTGGAATTGAACCAATAGACATTTCATAAAAATCTAGTGCAATATCTTCTACGAAATCAAGTGGATGGCAACGTATCACATTACGTCTCATTATTTTTGAAACAGATAATGACAAACTTTTGTTGGGCTCGTCATCAGATAATATACTAGGCAGAGCCATTTTTATATCTCTATCAGAAATAATACCTAGTAAATGATCGTCTTCATCAACAATCGGTAAATGTCTAATTTCTTTTTGTGTCATTAATACTAAAGCATCTTCAATAGATTTATCACTTTGTATTGTTGTACAAGGTGATGTCATAATTTTTTCAACTAACATAAATTCAAACCCCCTCTAAAAGAAAAATCTATTCATAAATCTGAGTTTATCAAATGCTTCCATTTGTTCTTGTTGAATATTTTGTCCAATCCTTGCCATTAGGCTATTAGCTGGATGACTAATTATTTCAGGGTCATCTGTTGCAAATACTTCTAATCCACCTTCAGCCATCATTTTGTGCATGATTTTTTGATATTGATAAACATCTAAACCACTGTTTTTAAGGTCCCAATGCCAATAATATTCAGTTGTAATGACGATGAAATCTTCCATTTCAGGTGCTTTCATAGCAAGTTGAAGCATTTTTTTACCTAGACCATATTTACGATAACCTAAAGACAATTCAATAGCACCTAACTCAAGAATATACGGTAAATTACCATCAGACCATCTCTCTAATGGGTCAGGGTATAAGTATGTCGTATAACCGATAATATGTTGATCAATACGTGCGATAATTATTCTTCCTTCAGGCAATTCAGCAATTTCAATAATGGCCTCAAATTGTTCTTTAGATACTCTAAAACTATTGAGTCCTTCATCAAAAGTCATGTTTCGTAATTCATCTGGATGTACAGGTCCTTCAACGATAATATCTGTGTCTTTATCATAGGGGACAGTTTCAGATATAAAAGTCTTCTTGAATTCCAATGTTGTACCTCCTTTCGTTAAGTATGATATTCTATATTTGTAATATGTATTTTGAATAATCAAATTTTTTTGAAAAGTATCATCTATTTATATTATAATGTAAATAGGCTTTATTGAAAACGATTACATTCATAAAAGGGGAGATTTAAATGAAAGTCGAAGTTTACGAAGCATTAAATGATTCTTATAACCTTGCTGATTATGATGAAACAGTAAAAAATCATAATTGGAAAGATATCGAAAAGAATTTCAGTTGGAGTGAAACTGGAAAAATAAATATGGCTTACGAATGTATCGATCGTCATGTAGACAATGGTAAAGGGGATAAAATTGCACTTCATTATAAAGATAGCAATAGACAAGATAGTTATACATTTAAAGAATTACAAATCGCGAGTAATAAAGCTGCAAATGTCTTGAAAAATGAAGCGAATGTACAAAAAGGTGATAGAGTATTTATATTTATGCCTAGAACACCTGAATTATATTTCTCTTTATTAGGTACTTTGAAGATTGGGGCTATCGTAGGACCATTATTCGAAGCTTTTATGGAAAAAGCAGTTAAAGACAGATTAGAAAATAGTGAAGCTAAAGTGATCATTACGACGAATGATTTAGTTGGTAGAATTCCGAAAGATGAATTACCAAACCTTGAACATATTGTCGTTGTAGATGACGAAGTAAGTGATGAATACATTGATTTCAATCAATCATTTGAACATGCAAGTGATGAATTTGATATTGAATGGTTAGATAGAGAAGATGGTTTGATCTTACATTATACATCAGGTTCTACAGGACAACCTAAAGGTGTATTACATGTTCAAGAGGCTATGATCGTACATTATATATCTGGTAAATATGTATTAGACTTTAAAGAAGATGACGTTTATTGGTGTACAGCTGACCCAGGTTGGGTAACAGGCACATCATACGGTATCTTTAGTCCATGGTTAAATGGTGTTACAAATTGTATCGTCGGTGGAAGATTTTCACCAGAAGGCTGGTATGACTTTATTCAAACATATGGCGTAACAATTTGGTACACGGCGCCAACTGCACTACGTATGTTAATGGGTGCTGGTGATGATGTTGTTAGTAAATATGATCTTTCATCATTAAGACATGTGCTTTCAGTAGGTGAACCATTAAACCCTGAAGTTATTAAATGGGCACATAACGTATTTAATCATAGAGTACATGATACATGGTGGATGACTGAAACAGGTGGACATATGATTGTAAACTATCCTTCCATGGATATACGTGCAGGTTCAATGGGTAAACCATTACCAGGTATTGAAGCAGCAATTGTAGATGATCAAGGTAATGAATTACCACCGAATAGAATGGGTAACTTAGCCCTTAAAAAAGGTTGGCCATCAATGATGAGAACAATTTGGAATAATCAACCTAAATACGATTCTTACTTTATCAATGATGAGTGGTATGTTTCAGGAGATTCAGCATATAAAGATGAAGATGGTTATTACTGGTTCCAAGGTAGAGTTGATGATGTAATCATGACTGCTGGTGAACGTGTAGGTCCATTTGAGGTTGAATCTAAACTCGTTGAACATCCAGCTGTTGCTGAAGCGGGTGTTATCGGTAAACCTGACCCAGTAAGAGGTGAAATTATTAAAGCATTTATTGCTTTAAGAGATGGCTATGAAGAATCAGACGAACTTAAAGAAGAAATTAGAAAGTTTGTTAAAGAAGGATTAGCTGGTCATGCAGCACCTCGTGAAATTGAATTTAAAGATAAATTACCTAAGACACGTTCAGGTAAAATTATGAGACGTGTACTTAAAGCTTGGGAATTAGATTTACCAGCAGGTGACTTATCTACGCTTGAAGATTAATTTAAATAAAGTTCACGTCATATAATTGGCGTGTTCTTTTTTACGGGGAAATTAAATAAAAGTAGCTTACATATCGACTTTTATGTGTGAATTGTATATCCTAATAGTGTTAGGATATGTCATTTAATATTTAATTTGTAATATAAATTTAAGGAGTGAACGATGTTGAGTCATTTATCAGATTTAGAAATTGCAAAACAAAGTACTTTAAGGCAAATTAGTGAAATTGCTGAGAAGGTGGGGATTTCTCATGAAGCTTTGGAGCCTTATGGTCACTACAAAGGAAAAGTTGATATTACAAAGCTAAATGATCTAGAGGAAAAAGGAAAAGTTGTTCTTGTAACAGCTTTAAGTCCAACGCCTGCAGGTGAAGGGAAATCAACGGTAACAGTTGGATTAGCAGATGCCTTTAATCAACTTAATCAAAATGTAATGGTTGCATTAAGAGAACCTTCACTTGGACCTGTATTTGGTATGAAAGGGGGCGCAACAGGTGGTGGTTATGCACAAGTTTTACCAATGGAAGAAATCAATTTACATTTTAATGGTGACTTACACGCGATAACGACTGCTAATAATGCGTTGTCAGCTTTTATCGATAATCATATCTATCAAGGTAACGAACTCAATATTGATTCTAGACGAGTTGAGTGGAAACGTGTACTTGATATGAATGATCGAGAGTTACGTCAAGTCGTAGTTGGTTTAGGTGGCCCGACTAGAGGTGTACCAAGAGAAGATGGTTTTGATATCACAGTTGCATCTGAAATAATGGCTATATTCTGTTTATCAAACGGCATTAAAGATTTAAAAGAAAATCTAGCTAACATTACAATTGGCTATAATGTCGATAAGCAACCAGTAACGGTTCGTAATTTAAAGGTAGAAGGTGCTTTAACACTTATTTTAAAAGACGCGCTAAAACCTAACATTGTGCAAACGATAGAAGGCACGCCTGCATTAGTACATGGTGGACCTTTTGCGAATATTGCGCATGGATGTAATTCAATTATTGCTACGAATACTGCTAGAAAGTTAGCGGATATCGTCGTAACAGAAAGTGGATTTGGTTCAGATTTAGGTGCCGAGAAGTTTTTAAATATCAAAACACGTAAAGCTGGATTTGATCCAAGTGCAGTTGTTATAGTCGCAACTATTCGTGCGTTAAAAATGCATGGTGGCGTAGCAAAAACAGATCTAAAAGAAGAAAATGTTCAAGCTGTTCAACAAGGTATCGTAAACTTAGAAAGACACGTCAATAACATTAAACAGTTTGGCGTTGAGCCTGTTGTAGCAATTAATGCGTTTATTCACGATACAGATGATGAAGTACAAGTTGTCTTAGATTGGTGTAAAGAAAATAACGTAAAAGTAGCTTTAACAGAAGTTTGGGAAAAAGGCGGAAAAGGTGGCGTCGAACTTGCTAAAGAAGTATTAAAAGTATTAGAAACGCCACAATCATTTAAGCCACTTTATGACTTGGACTTATCTATAGAAGAAAAAATAGAAACAATTGTTCAGAAAGTATACGGCGGAAGATCTGTGAAATTCAGCGATAAAGCCTTAAAACAATTGAAGACAATTAAAGAAAACGGTTGGGATGAATACCCAGTTTGTATGGCGAAAACACAATATTCATTTACAGACGATCCAAAAGAACTTGGTGCACCAGTAGACTTCGATATAACAATTAGAGAATTATCACCAAGGACCGGTGCAGGATTTATCGTAGCATTAACAGGGGACATCATGACAATGCCAGGTTTACCAAAGAAACCAGCAGCATTAAATATGGATGTTAACGAAGACGGTTCTGCAGTAGGATTATTCTAAATAAAATATAACTGATTAGAAAACTGTTGAGACAATAATGGCTGTCTCAACAGTTTTTTTGGTGCATAAAATATATTTGGTATATGTAGAGTGAGTTTTTATTTACAAAGGTCGGCTGAAATGTAACTAAGGCATGGCCATCACATCATCATACTCAACAAAAAATAACACCTCATTTTCACTGAAAATGAGGTGTTATTTTTTTGAATTAGAAACGATTTATCTAATTATTGCCACTTGGTGGTGCGGTGCTTGTACCACTGGATGGCTTGCTATTGCTGTTTGAATTACTATCTTTATTACTGCTTGATTTATATGACCAAGCTTCTTTAGAATTTTTAGATACGCGTTCTTTTGGCTTAACTTTTGAAGATGTGTTTGTATCAATTGCTTGTCCTAGTCGTTTTAATACATAGTCAGAATTAATATCTTTATTCGAAGTATCGACTTTATCAGATATTAATGTAGAAGATTTAGATTCACCACTACTACAGCTTCCTGTAGAATTTGTGTATTGGCAAATTGTGTCTTCTTTAACTGTGCTAGGTCTAGAGAATTCACTATCGTATCCTAATTTTTCTCTATCTGTAGAAGATAATGCATTAACCATATCTCTCCACATAAATAATTGATAATGACTGTCTTCATCAAATGTTATTGGTTGGTCGTAACCCATCCATATACCAAGTGTAACTTTTGGTGTATATCCTACAAACAGGCTATCTTTAGCATCTTGTGATGTACCTGTTTTACCAGCCCAGTTACCGTCAAATGAATTCTTAATTTGGTAACCAGAACCGTCATCAAGAACACCTTCTAATATACTTGTTGTTAAATATGTTGTTGATTCACTAAAGATACGCTTAGGATCTTTTTTGTGTTGATAAATCACTTCGCCATCTCGTGATTTAATAGATTCAATCATATAACTTTCATTATATTCACCTTTATTAGCTAAAGTACTATAACCATTCACATCTTGTTCTAACGTGAAGTCTGCTGTACCAAGTGTTAAAGCTAAACCATCTTGGATATCTTTAGGTACGGTCATACCCATTTTATTTAAGTTTTCCCATGGTTTGTAGTCTTGAACATTGCTATACAATCTTAAAGTACTTAAGTTTAAAGAGTTTCTTAATGCATAATCTGCTGTTACCGGCCCAAATTCTCTTCTATCATAATTATCAGGAGAATAACCTTGGAAGTCGAATTTTTTATCCAGTAGGGCAGTGTTTGGTGTGATTAATCCATTTTCAAATGCAGGCGCATATGTGAGTAATGGTTTCATTGTTGAACCTGGTGAACGTTTAGCACTTGTTGCGTGATTGATTTGTGATTTTTCGTAATCTCTACCACCAACGAATGCTAGAATTTTACCAGATTGGTTTTCTTTTAATAATGCGCCGACTTCATGTTGGAAATCTTTAGAAGCTTTTTTACCTTCACTGTTTGTATAACTTGCTTCTCTATCCCATGAGTAGTTACCAGAATTATCTTTAACTTCTTGAAGTTTGTCATACATATCTTTATCAATCGTTGTATCTACACGGTAACCTTCAGTTCGCATAGCTTGATTAGCTTTTTCAGTGTATTTCGTCATAAGAACAGGTGTTTGATCAAGTTCTTTCTTAGAAATATTATCTTCTTTAGCTAAATGATATTTAAGAATATCAACAGTACGTTTTTCTACTTCTTCTGTTAAGAATGGATATTTCTGATTAGGTTCTTCAACCTTATCAACAAATGATTTCTTGATGTCGAATTTTAATGCTTCATCGTATTCTTTTTTCGTAATTTTTTCTTCTTGATACATTCTTTTCAGAACATAGTGTTGACGATTGATGCCGTATTTCAAGGATTCATCATCTTTCAAATCACCATTCGGCAAGAAAGGTGTGTATGTGTAAGGATTCTGTGGTAATCCAGCAAGATATGCTGATTGTGCAACGTTTAAATTCTTAGCTGATTTACCAAATACACCTTGAGCAGCGGCTTCAATACCCGCTATATTAGAACCATTTGAATTTCTACCGAATGAAACAACGTTCAAGTAACTATCGATAATTTCTTCTTTTGATAAGTTCTTCTCAACATTCATTGAAAGTAGCATTTCTTTTGCTTTACGTTCAAATGATGTTTCATTTGTTAAAAGTTGGTTCTTAACAAGTTGTTGCGTTAATGTACTCCCGCCAGAAGAATTAGCACTGCCAAGCACTTCTTGTACAGAAGCTCTTATAAAAGCTTTTGGTACAATACCATTATGGTTATAGAAGTCTTCATCTTCTGTTGATATAAGTGCATTTTTAACATTCTTACTTATGTCTTTCCCTTTAATAACATCCCTTTGGACATCACTTTTTAATCGACCAAGTGACTCTCCAGAACCAAAATAAACAGATGTACTTTCTGTCATTGAATAAAGTTGTTGCTTCATTTCTTTTTTAGACATTACTTTTTCATCTTTGACAAGTCCTGCGAAGTATCCTCCGCCAATACCCAATCCTAAAGCTAATAATAAACAACTAATAAATACAATAACGAAAAATAAATTGCTTATTACATTGTATGTAGTATGAAATATGAGTTTTGGGGACCATTTTGTTTCTTTAAAAGTATCTTTATATTTCTTACTTGAACGATTAAATTGTTCTTTAAGTTTGTTTTTAGACTGATTTGAACTCAAATTTTTACCTCCAATCTAATCATCAATATTATAACATATATGTTTAGTGTTGACTTTTAAAAAAGTTAGCATTATACTTTGTAATTAATTGCATAAGGTAATGAACTAAAGGAGAAGTAGTGATTATTTTCTTTTTAAGAGAGTCAGTGGTGCTGCGAACTGATAAAGTGATAATGATGAATACACCTTTATAACAACAAGTTCAACGTTATTAATGTACGTAACATTAAAGAGTGATGATGTATATATTTACATCATAAGTATGGTGGTACCGTGTATTCAAGCACCCTTACAATTATTGTGAGGGTGCTTTTTTATATTCTATTTTAGAGGAGGAAAATATAATGGCAAATGAACTTTTAGAAGATTTAAAATGGAGAGGTTTAATTTATCAACAAACTGATGAACAAGAAATTGAAGAATTATTAAATAGAGAGTCAGTTAAAATATATTGTGGTGCAGATCCTACAGCTGATAGTTTGCACATTGGACATTTATTACCATATTTAACACTACGTCGTTTCCAAAATCATGGTCACACACCAATCGTCTTAGTCGGTGGTGGTACAGGTATGATTGGGGATCCATCAGGTCGTTCAGAAGAAAGACAATTACAAACTGATGAACAAGTTGAAGCTAATGTAAGAGGCATCATGAATCAAATGCATAAAATATTTGATTTTGAAGGTGAAGATTCAGCTATTCTTGTTAACAATAAAGATTGGTTAAAAGAAATTGACTTAATTTCATTCTTAAGAGATTACGCTAAACACGTAGGTGTAAACTATATGTTAGCGAAAGATTCTGTTAAGACGAGATTAGAAACAGGTATTTCATACACTGAGTTCACATACATGATTTTACAAGCCATTGATTTCGGATACTTAAACCGTAATTACGATTGTAAAATGCAAATCGGTGGTTCTGACCAATGGGGTAACATCACGACAGGATTAGATTTAATGAGAAGAATGTACGGTGACACTGAAGCTTACGGTTTCACAATTCCACTTGTTACAAAAGCAGATGGTAAAAAATTCGGTAAATCTGAATCAGGTACTGTTTGGTTAGATAGAAGTAAAACATCAGCTTACGAATTATACCAATTCTGGATTAACTCACAAGACGCTGATGTTGTGAAATACTTAAAATACTTTACTTTTCTTGATAGAGAAGAAATAGAAAGACTTGAAAAAACAGTTGAAGAAGCACCTCATTTAAGAGAAGCTCAAAAAGTATTAGCTGAAGAAATGGTTGGCTTTATACATGGTGAAGAAGCTGTAGAAGAAGCTAAAAGAATTACAGATGCACTATTTAAAGGCGATATTAAATCATTAACTAAATCAGAAATAGTAGAAGGTTTTAAAGATGTGCCAACAGCTGAAGTAAGTTCTGAAACTGTACAACTTGTTGACTTTATTATTGAAGCAGGTGTTTCTCCTTCAAAACGACAAGCTCGAGAAGATATTACGAATGGTGCAATTTACTTAAACGGTGAACGTATTCAAGATGTTAACCACGAGATTTCAAGCGAAGATAAAATAGATGATGAATTTACAATTGTTAGAAGAGGTAAGAAGAAATACACAATGGTTAAATACGTTTAATATTTATGAGTTATAAGGGCTGAGGCAACGATGTTTGTCTCAGTCTTTTTTCGCATACATATGGTATTTATTGTATAATAAAGAAGACAATTTATTTATAAATAGAAAGGGAGACATTTAATGAAAAAATATTTAGGACCAATTATTGTTGTTGTAGCAGTAATTGTTATTATTGGCTTATTTATGATCGGTCCATACAATAGATTAGTTGGACTTGAAGAAGAAGCGGATAAGTCATTATCTAATATTGATAATCAGCTTCAAAGACGTGTCGACTTAATTCCTAACTTAGTTGATACAGTTAAAGGTTACACGAAACACGAAGAAAAAGTATTCAAAGATGTATCTGATGCACGTAGTAAATTAGCAGGTGCGAATACGCCAGAAGAAAAAGCAGAAGCAAATGGAGAAGTTAATAGTGCGTTAAGTCGTTTACTTGCTATCAGTGAAAATTATCCAGATTTAAAAGCAGATAAGCAATTTACAGGATTAAGAGATGAATTAGCTGGTACTGAGAATAGAATTGCAGTAGCTAGAAAAGATTATAACGAATCTATTAATGAATATAATCAAGCTACTCGTAGATTCCCATCAAGTATCGTAGCAGGATTGTTTAATTTTGATAAGAAAGAATATTTCCAAGCCAAAGGTGAAGCTAAAGATGCACCAAAAGTTGACTTTGGCGGAGACGAGTCTTAATGAAATCAATGTTTAAACGATTTTGTGTCTTGCTTATTGTTAGCTTTTTTTCACTAAGTTATGTCGTACATGCAGCTGATGATAAATTTCCTAAGTTAGAACAGCCTGTATTTGTACAAGATCATGCTAAATTAATGACTGATCAAGATAAAGACAAAATTAATCAAAAGGGTCAAAAATTACAAGATGGAACAGATGCAGATATCTTGTTAATGACGATGAAGTCAATAGGTCAAACACCTCGCCAAGATTATGCATTAGAAGCGGGGCGACACTATAAGGTTGGCGACCAAAAGCATAATCGTGGTATTGTTATTCTTTTAAATATGGATAACGGTAATGAGAACAACAATAGAGGTATTGATATAGCAGTTGGAGATGGACTTGAAGGTGTCCTCAATGACTCTAAAGTTGGGGAATTGATTGATTCTAAATTCATGCCTTATCAAAAGAAAGCTTCTCAAACTAAAGATACTAAAAAAGCAAACGCCTATTACAGTCAAGGGTTAACAAATTTATATGATGCAGTGTGGGATGAAGTAGCTAAAAGTTACGGATACGATGGTAAGAAGTTCACAGAAGACGAACCACAAAGTAGTGGATTAGGAAAAATACCATTTATTATCTTTATCATATTTATTATTGTATTCTTCATTATTTACTTCAAAAATGGAGGCGGTAGACCTCCAAGAGGTGGAAATAGAAGAGGTACAAGACGCGGTATGACTGGACCATTTATCTTTGGAGGTTCATCAGGTAGTTCTGGTGGCGGATTCTCCGGAGGTGGTTTCGGCGGAGGAGGCGGCTTCTCTGGCGGCGGCGCAGGTAGAGGATTTTAGTTTGAAATATGTATATAGAAAAAGTATGCAACTCGACATGAGTTGCATGCTTTTTTTATTATATGGAGTTTATGTATATATAATAGTAGATATGATTATAAAAGTAGTCTAAATTGTAAATAAGGAGGCTGTTAATAACAAAAGTAGTCTAAATTGTAAATAAGGAGGCTGTTAATAACAAAAGTAGTCGAAAGTGTAAATAAAGCCGCCCATAGTAACAAAAGTCGGTCGAAATGTAACTAAAGATGCCCATAGTAACAAAAGTTGTGGGAAATGTAACTATGGAAGCACATAAAAAATACACCTAAAGCATAATACTTTGGCTACTATCTAAAAACCGCATGGGACTCTATCATTGTCCCATGCGGTTTATAAATTAGTTTTGTTCTTTTAATGTGATTTTTGTTGTATGTGTTTTACCATCTCTAATGTATTTGATTGTGATTTTGTCCCCAGGTTTTTTCTCATTGTAGATATAATTTTTAATATCAGAAACGACTGATACATCTTTATCGTCTACTTTTGTGATGACATCATCTTTTTTAAGTCCGTTGTCTGCTTTTTTATCTACTTCAGAAATGTAAACACCTTTATCTGTTGTGAGATTTAATTCTTTTTTGTATTGGTTTGGTATATCATCTATTGAGATCATGCTGATACCGATATAAGGTCGTGTAACTTTACCGTCATCCATAATATCTTTAATGATATTGTTAACTTCATTACTTGGTATTGCAAAGCCGATACCTTCTACATCTGATCTTGAAATTTTCATTGAGTTAATACCGATAAGGTTACCGTTTAAGTCGATTAATGCACCACCTGAGTTACCTGGGTTTATGGCAGCATCTGTTTGAATTACTGTTGCTTCTGTAACACCTTGAGAAGTTTGTACATTCATTGTACGTTCTTGTGATGAGATGATACCTTGTGTCACACTGTTTGCAAATTCAACACCTAATGGGTTACCTAAAGCAAATACTGTTTCACCAGCTTTAACTTTTGATGAATCTGCGAATTTAATTGGTTTAATATTATAATTGCCTTCTATTTTTAATACTGCTAAGTCTGTCATAACATCTGTACCAACAAGTTTAGCTTTCACTGATTTATCATTATGAAGGCGAACCTCTATTTCATTTGCACCTTCTATAACATGGTTGTTCGTTACGATGTAAGTACTATTACCATTAGATTGATAAATCACACCTGTACCTGTTCCCGTTTCTTCAGAATCACCTGACCCGTTTGAATCCTCGGAATTGTTACCACCGAAAAATGATTCTAGTCCGCTTGCTTTTTGTTTGTTAATAACGCCTACAATTGAAGGTGAAACATCTTCAATCATTTTAGAAACGGATTTGTTGCTTGATTTATTATCTTTAATATTGCCACCTTTTTCATTAGCAGGTGCTTTTGTAATGTTTGCTTCATCATTATAATTGCTAAATACATCTACTATTTTAGTTCCACCGATATATAATGCGAGTATTAATACCGCACCTAAAATACCAGAAAGAAATGGGATAAGACAACTTTGATACCAAGGGATTTTATTCTTTTGTTTGTAATAGTAACCATTTGAAGTTGTCTTATTAATATTTTGTTGATCCTCATTTTGATTTTGATCCATTGTATTGCCTCCTTAAACACTGTCCATAAAATAATTATTATAGAAATTCCTTTAAAAAGCTAATGATATGGTTGTTTTAAATTGTTACAATATTTTGTATGAAAACTTGTTACGTAAGTACGACAATGATAGAATATGTATATCATTAAGAAGAGAGTGGTCATTAAATGTATAAATTTGCGAGTACTGTTTTACATACTATTTTTCAAAAATTCGGGAAACAAATTGTAGCTATCAACAAAGAAAAAGTTCCTGATGAACCTTATATCGTTACATGTACACATACAGGATATGTAGAAGTTATCATGTTAGCTTTAAGTTTATATCCTACAGAAATTAATTATATGGCTAAAAAGGAATTATTTTCGAAAGACTGGTCAGATAAGTTCTTTCATTCATTGAATGCATTTCCAGTTGATAGAGAAAAACCAGGTCCAAGTACTTTAAAAATACCTGTTAAATTATTAAAAGAAGGTAAAAGTGTTGGTATTTTCCCATCAGGTCATAGAGCAGAAACAGGAGAAGCACCATTAAAAAGAGGGGCTGCAACGATTGCTGTATTAAGTAATAAACCAATTGTACCAGCTGCTTTTGAAGGGCCTAAACAAGTTAAATCAATTTTTGGATTTAGACAAAAGTCCTTTATTAAATTTGGAGATTCGATTGATCCAAACGACTTACCAAGTGATATGAAAAAAAGTGAAAAAATAGCTAAAATTATGACTTTATTAGAAGAAAGAACAAATACTTTACAAAAAGAAGTAACGTATATTGCTCATAAATCTAGACAAAAATAATATTAAAAAATCTTACAAGCGGCCATTTGCTTGTAAGATTTTTTTGTATTTTTAAGTAAAACGTTTTCATTTATCTTATGTTGTAATACTACTGTATTCGGTAATAATCTATGCTAAAATTATAATCAGAATGTTCAAAAAATGGAGGCATAATATGAAACAAGTATTATTTGATGTAGACGGTGTTTTTTTAAGTGAAGAAAGATGTTTTGATGTTTCTGCTTTAACAGTTTATGAAATTTTACATAGTGAAGCTTTTTTAAACTTAAATGGAATAGTAGACATAGAAACATTAGGCGAACAAGATATTAAACAAATTAGAAAAGACATATTTATTGATGATCAAATTCTGAATCAACTTAAGTCTTTAGGTTTAAATTCTAACTGGGATATGCTTTTTATTGTGATTAGTACACATTTAATTGAATTGTTAAAGCAATCAAAAGCTACAAATCTTGACTTGAGTAACGTTAACTTTGACGACAATACTTTGAAAAATTATGCTCAACAAATAGTAGGTAAAGAGATAAATATAGAAACACCTCGTCGATTTTTATCTAAAGCGACTTCCGGTAAAGAAAATATTTATCATGATCTGATTGCTTTTGCACAAGAAGAACTAAATGTAGAAGATGCTTCAATTTTTGAACTGAAAAGTAAGTTCTGGGATGTCGCTCAAGAAGTTTATCAAGAATGGTACTTAGGTACTGAGTTATATCAAGAAGTTGAACATAAGACACCTCGTACAACTTTTAAAAATGGTTATATAAAAGAAGAAGTAGTGTTAGCTGATGTAGATGAAGTTACACAATTGCTAGAAGATTTGAAAGAAGCAGGATATCAAATCGGTATTGCTACAGGTAGACCAAGAACAGAAACAATCGTTCCGTTTGAAACAATCGGTTGGTTAAAGCAATTTGATGAATTCCATATAGGAACAGCATCAGAAGTGCTTAAAGCAGAAACAACATATCCAGAATTTAAACCATTCGGTAAACCAAATCCGTTTAGTTATTTAATAGCGAATGGTGGTAATGACCCAGAGAACTATTTAACTTATATAAAAGAACAAGAACAAGTGTTTAGTGAGCAAGATATATATATAGTAGGTGATTCATTAGCTGATTTATTAAGTGCACAAAAAACAGGTGCAACATTTATAGGTACACTTACTGGATTAAAAGGTCAGTCAGCAAGGGCAGAGCTAGAAGATTATCATGCTGATTATATTGTAGATAACGTATTAGATATTAGAAACGTATTATTATAAATTGATAATCCCACAAATCATCAAAGATTTGTGGGATTTTTTGATGAATAAAAAATTTATAAGATTTCATTACAATACTTACTTACAAATATTGTATAATAGAGGTGTAGAAAAAATTATGAAAATCAAATGGGGGTTGGAATAATGTATATTGATATTTTATTTAAAAATCATGATGCTGATAGAAACCACTTTATAAGGCAAACTGGGTTCTCTCATAAGAAAATTTCTAAACTCAATAAGCAAGATCCTAATTCGTATAGTGATGATTTAATAAAAGAGATTGCACAATTCCTTAATTTAAGCTATGACAATACTAGAAATGAATTACTGCAAATTAAAGAAAAGGGGACACTTTATAAAGCACAAACTGTCGAAGAACTAAAGATTGTGATTGATACGAGTCCTAAAGAATTCTTAGTTAGTAAAGAGGTTTATAGTCTGATTAATGATATTAAGCAATCTGACATATCTCATGACCAACAATATATGAAAGACGTTTCTCAAACTGTTTTAACGTCATTTATTTTATGGATTGTTGGTAAAGTGAGAAGTATTGCTAAATCATCTGAAGAAAAATTGATTAATGATTTAAGGTTACATATCTTAACGTACTATGATATTCACGAAATGTACAACAATCGAGCTAGGCTCGTACTGAAAGCATTTGTTAGTTAATTATGCAAATAAAAACCACGTGCTAGCTGAATGCTAACACGTGGTTGATTGTTTATAGTTGTTTATTTAGTTCGACTTTTTTAATGCTTTGGAAGCCATCAATAGCAAATAAGTCATCTATTGTTTCATCAGATGCTTCATCATCTATTGATAATATCATTAATGCTTCTCCACCGATAGAATGTCTACCTAAGTGCATTGAAGCAATATTAATGCCATGTTCTCCTAAGATTTGTCCCATTTTACCTACGATACCTGGTCTGTCATTATGATGGATAAGTAACATATGCTTTTCTGGTTTGAAATCTACAGGATAGTCATTGATTCTTACGATACGAGGACCATAACCATTTAATACAGTTGAACCGATTTTAATAGAATGGTCTTTGTTCACTAATTCTAATTCAATATAGTTGCTGAAACCATATTTTTTACTATTTTTTTCGATTTGATACGTTACGCCTTGTTCATTTAACAATACGAGCGCATTGATTAAATTAACATGATCGCCTAAGTCTTGTTGTAAGACACCCATAACAAGTTGTCTTGTAATTAAACTTGTATCATCTAATGCAATTTCACCATGATATTTAATTTTTAATTCTCTTGGACCTTTTTCAAATAGTTGGATACCAACTTCACCAGTTGTTCTACTTAATTCTACAAAAGGTCTAAGTTCTGCTTCAACTTCACCAGACATTTGTGGTGCGTTTACAGCATGTAAGACGTTATTATTTTCAAAGATATCAATGATTTCATTTGCCACAGATACTGCAACTTTTTCTTGAGCTTCGATAGTTGAAGCACCAAGATGTGGTGTTACGATAATTTTTTCATGTTGCGTAAGCGGTGTGTTATTTGCCGGTTCTTCAGTAAATACGTCTAGAGCGGCTTTTTCGATTTTACCTTCATCAAGTGCTTTAATTAAGGCATCTTCATCGATAATACCACCTCTAGCAACGTTGATGATTTGTAAGTTAGGTTTAGCTTTATTGAAGAAGTCTTCATTAACAAGTCCTTTAGTCTTTGGTGTAAGAGGGGTATGCACTGTAATGAAATCTGCTTGTTCAGCAATTTCGTCTACAGTTGCTCTCGTGATTTCTAAGCGTTTCGCGTCATCACTAGATAAATAAGGATCAAATGCAAGTATATTCATGCCGAAACTTTGAGCGCGTTTGGCAACACCTAATCCGATTCTACCTGCACCAATTACGCCAAGTGTCTTCTTGTATAATTCTGTCCCACGATATTTTTTTCTATCCCAATTACCTTCTTGTAATGAGCGATGTGCTTCTGGAATATTTCGAGCCATAGAAAGAATCATTGCCATAGAATGTTCAGTTGCAGAAATAGTGTTACCATCAGGCGCATTAATAACAAGAATACCTTGTTTAGTTGCGTGATCGATATCAATATTATCAACACCAACACCAGCTCTAGCTACAACGCGAAGATTTTTCGCTGCATCTAGAATAGGGGGTGTGATTTGAGTTTGGCTTCTTACGATTAAAGCATCATAGTCACCGATAATGTTAACGATTTCTGATTCACTCAAGCCAGTTTTGATGTCTATTTCGAATTTTTCATGATCTGTTAAACTTTTTAAACCTTCTTCTGATATTGGATCGACTACAATTACTTTAAACATATTGATTAACTACCTCCTGGAATTTTGAAACACCTTTACCAAGTACTGATTGTTCACGTATTTCTGAAAGTATAATTTCTAATGCGCTAATAAATTGCAACATGTCATTTGGAGAGACTTTACCCATGTGACCAACTCTTAATATTGTTCCTTTAAGATGCTGTTGACCACCTGCAATTGTAATGTTGAATCTATTAAGTAATTCATCTTTAATCGTCTTAACTTCATCTTTCTTTGGCACAAAAGCTGTTACAGTAGGTGAAGCAAATTCATCTTCAACTAATAGTTCCATACCTAAAGCTTTTAAACTTTCTCGAACGGCTGTTTTACATACTTCGTGTCTTTTGATTGTATTTTCAAATTTTTCTTCTTGAATTAAATCACAATAAGTTTGTACACCTCTAATAAGTGATACAGCTGGTGTGAAAGGTGTTGAATCATCGTTTAAAGAAGTTATGTATTTATTTAAATCTAAATAAAATCTTGAAGTTGTCACTTCTTTAAACCTTTCGATAGCTCTATCATTATATGCTACAAATGCTGCGCCAGGTGGTAACATGATTGCTTTTTGACTACCTGAAACGAGAACATCAATGTTGTCTTGTTCCATATCTACCTCAACAGCCCCAATAATACTAACGCCATCCACTACAAAATAGATGTCAGGATTAAATTGTTTAACTAACTTACCTAAAGCATTAATAGGGTGTTTAACAGAAGTAGAAGTTTCACAAAATTGTGTGAATACGGCTTTAACATCAACATTAAGTGAGTTTAAATATGTTTCAAATTCTTTTAAATCGACACCTTTTCCCCATTCAACTTCAAAAATATGTGCCTTAAATGGATATGAGGATGCGATTTTTCTAAACCTATCCCCAAAAGCGCCTGAAACAATAATGACAATATCATCTTCAGGATTCGCTACATTAATCATAGCTGCTTCAAGAGCACTTGTTCCTGATGAAGTTAGAATAGCAACAGGGTGTTTAGCCCCAAAAATTGTTTGTAAATCTCTTGATGCTTGATGAATAATTTGACTAAATTCCTTTGTTCTATGTCCTGTCATAGGTTGATTCATACTTTCTAAAATCTCCCTTGGAACAGTTGTAGGACCTGGTGCGAGTAATAAAGAATCATGATGATACATATATATACACTCCTTACTGAATTTATGTTCTATATTGTAGCAAAGAAAATAGTAAAATAATAGAGAATTTATAGAAAATTCTGATTAAAACGCTTTCATTACTAAAATCTTATTTCACCTGTTGCTACAACTTGAACATTACCAGCTAAAGCACGAGTTATCATACAAGATTCTTCTGCTTTTTGAACAAGTCTATTTAATCTTTTTTGTAAATTTTCGTCTGGTTCTTCTGATAAATATATAATTGGGAAATGTTCGATTTTTTTATAAGTGATCACGCCATTTTCGAAATCAACATGACCGTTAGAATCTACTTCAATTCTTTCAATATCGATTTCAGAACGTTCGATCATTGCCGCCAATGTAATCATATAGCAAGTTGATGCTGCACCAAGTAGCATTTCGTCTGGATTTGTACCGATTTCAGGTCCGTCCATTACTTTTGGAATTGATACGCGTGTAGATAAGTTATCAGTAGTGATATGGCCAGAAGTATTTCTACCTTTAGTCCATGTTCCTTTTAAATTAAAAATATGTGTTGTCATAATCATGTTCCTTTCTATAAATAAAAATATTTGGGTATAATCTATAGTATGACTGATTTTAAAGGAGTAGACAATGAATGTGTATAATCAAAATTGCAAATTAAAAGTTGCACATAGAGGTGTTCCATCATTAGCACCAGAAAATACAATGATTTCTTTTAAACGTGCAATAGAATTCAATATAGACGTTCTTGAAATAGATATACATAGAACAATTGATGGCGAACTCGTTGTTATTCATGATCCAACGATGAACCGAACTTCATTGGAAAAAGGGGTCATCAGTAAATTAACTTACGAAGCATTAAAAAAATATGATGTCGGTAAATGGAAAGGGCAAGCATATATTGGTGAGCAAATTCCGCTATTTCAAGATGTTCTTAAATTAATAAAAGATACTCATATTAAGCTTCTAATAGAAATAAAGCAACCTGAAAACTATCCAAATATTGAAGTGGATATTATCACTATGATCAAACAACATGATATTCCGCATAATCAAATTATGATTCAGTCATTCAATAGAAAATCAATTCAAAAAATAAATATTTTATGGCCTGAAATAGAATTAGGTGTCTTAATTAAGAAGAAAGATCGTTTTATAAGTAAAAGGGCAATTAAGAAAATTGGGGAGTATGCAAACTATATCAATCCAAATTATAAAATTGTCACGATAAGATTTGTAAAGGTAGCACATGCATCACATCTTAAGATACTACCATATACCGTTAATGATAAACATACGGCTCAAAAAATGTTAGCTATGGGTGTTGATGGTTTAATTTCGGATTATGCACATTTATTAGATGAATGGATGAAGTCATAAATTATAAAATAACAAAACCACTTTCGAAATGAAAGTGGTTTTGTTTGAACAAAGATTAACGAGAGTAGTACTCAACGATTAATTGTTCATTGATTTCAGCAGATAATTCGCTGCGTTCTGGAACGCGTACGAAAGTACCTTCTAATTTGTCAGCATCGAATGATAAGTAATCAGGAACGTGATGACTTAATTCAACTGATTCTAATACGATGTTTAATTTTTGTGATTTTTCACGAACACTGATAGTTTGACCAGGTTTTAAAGTGTAAGATGGGATATCAACACGAGCGCCATCTACAGTAATGTGACCATGGTTAACTAATTGACGTGCTTGACGACGAGTACGAGCTAAACCTAATTGGTAAACAACTGCGTCTAAACGTGAAGCTAATAGTGCCATGAAGTTATCACCGTGGATACCTTTCATGTTACCAGCTTTATCGAAAATAGTGCGAAATTGACGTTCGTTGATTCCGTACATGTAACGTAATTTTTGTTTCTCTTGTAATTGAAGACCATACTCAGATAATTTTTTACGTTGAGTTGGACCATGTTGTCCTGGTACGTAAGGACGTTTTTCTAATTCTTTACCTGTGCCGCTTAATGAAATACCTAAACGACGTGATTTTTTCCAGTTTGAACCTCTAAATCTTGCCATTTTGAAGTTCCTCCTTTTTCTTGTTTGATTGTTATGAAGAAACAAGAAAGAATGCTAAATGCTCATAGGGATATGTTATATTTGTGTGCCTTCACCTTGCAGCCGCGGTTACACAACACGCCTTCTTTGGGAATAACATAGAGCCTTACAATATTTAACTGCTACTTTCGTTAATTCACACAAAAGCTATTATACATTTTTGTTTAGTTCATGTCAATTTATATTTTAAAGATGGATATGCTTTTCTAGTGTTTTGACAAGTAATTCTAACCCTTCAAGATCAGTTTGATTAAATCTTGATTTAACAGGTGCATCTATATCTAACACACCGATGATTTCTTTGTTATAGTATATAGGTATAACGATTTCTGATTGGCTATTAGCATCACATGCAATATGCCCAGGGAATTGATTAACATCTTCAACAAGTTGTGATTGCTTTTCGGCAACAGCTGTTCCACAAACACCTTTACCAATTTGAATGTCTACACAAGCAGGTAATCCTTGAAATGGACCAAGTTTTAAGGCATTATTTTTAATAAGATAAAACCCAACCCAGTTGATGTTTGGTAAGAATTGGTTGATGAACGCAGATGCATTACTTAAATTAGCAATTAAATCTTGTTCTCCTGATAATAAACCATCTAATTGGCGGTTGAGTAATGAATAATCTAGTTGTTGTTCTGACATTTTTATTCCTCATTTCAATATTTATTTGAATTATATTACTATTTTATGATTTTGAATATGTTTTGCATAGAAAAAGGTTTGTTGGATATATATTTTACGTTATAATAAAGAGAACGATTTAGGAGGAGAATACATAATGGCAATTTATATAACACTTGCAGTTATAATCATTATATTAATTGGTATTGGTATAATGTTATGGTTGCGTACATCAAAGCGAAATTTGATTACTGAGACTGAGCAGCGTAAGCAAAAAATTAAGCAATTACCTTTTCAAGATGAATTAGCTAAGCTTAAAAAATTAAATATCCATGGTGAAGCTAAAGATAAGTATGACCAATTTAAGAGAGAATGGCAAACTGTTTTACAAGAAGATTTAAAAGTTGTAGATGCAAAAATTCACGATGCTGATGCAGAACTTGATAAATTTAAGTTCTCACAATCTGAAGAAAGTATTGCAGATGCTAACAAAATAATGGATGGTATAGAAAAGAAATATACGCGCTTAACTCAGAGTGTTACAGAATTAATGACAACAGTGGAAACAAGCGACAAACTATACGATGAATCTAAACAGATTTATAGAGAAACGAAGAGAGAAGTATTAGCGAATAGACACCAGTTTGGGGATGCTGCTGAACTAATCGAAAAAAACATCGAAGCTTTTCTACCTAGAATTGAACAATATGAAGAACTTGTTGAAGATGGACACTACATTAAAGCAAGTGGTCATATCGATCAACTGAATACAGATATGAAACGTATGCAAGAAGATATGGAGGAAATTCCATTATTAATCAAAGATGTACAAAAAGAATTACCAGGTCAATTCCAAGACTTGAAATTTGGATGTAGAGATTTGAAAGTTGAAGGTTACAACCTTGAACATGTTAAAGTTGAAGGTACGTTACAAACTTTACGTGGTAAATTAAATTTAGTTGAACCATTAATTGGAAGACTAGAATTAACGAAAGCTGAAAGCATTATTAATGAAATTAATGATGCTTTAGATGATATGTATGATTTAATCGAACATGAAGTGAAATCTAAAAATACTGTTGAACAATCTAAAGAAATTATTACAGATGAATTATTCCATGCTAAAGATATGAACTACACACTTCAAACTGAAATCGAATATGTTAAAGAAAACTATTATATTTCAGAAGAAGATGTACATAAAGTAAGACAGTATGAGAATGAAATTCAAAACCTAATCAGTGTGTACGATGAAATTTTAGGTGAAATGGCTAAAACAAATGTACGCTATAGTGAAGTCGAAGACAATCTTCTATATATAGAAGAACATGTTAAAGTTATTAATGATAACCAACAAAAAATACAAAATCATTTAGTTTCTCTTAGAGAAGACGAAGCTACAGCTCAACAAAATACATTACGTGTTCAATCTAAGAAAGAAGAAATATATAGAAATTTATTAGCATCTAATTTACCAAGTGTACCTGAAAGATTTATCATTATGAAAAATGAAATTGATCACGAAATTCGCGAAGTGAATAAAATCTTTAGTCAAAGACCAATTAATGTACAATATGTGAAAGATAAAGTAAGTAACATTGTACTTCAAATGAATAAATTTGAAGATGAAACAACAGATGTGCTTATCAATGCAGTTCATGCTGAAACATTAATTCAGTATGGTAATAGATATAGAAAAGAAAATAATGAACTGAATAAGAGTCTTAATGAAGCAGAAAGACTTTTTGCTAACAATAGATACAAACGTGCTATTGAAATCGCAGAAGCAGCGCTTGAAAAAGTTGAGCCTGGTATCAGTGAAAAAATAGAAGAAGATGTAAATAAACGATAAGAACGTTATAAAGGCAAAGACATGGCAAATGTCTTTGCCTTTATTTTTTTCTGAGTTAGTGGATGTTTTTTCTAAGTCAATTAGTATATCTATACGAAATGACTTGTGGTATCATTATATAATGAAAAAAAGAGGTGACAGTATGATATATCTTGATAATGCTGCAACGACAAAGCCTAATGAGGATGTTATTCAAACTTATACACAAATGAATCAACAATACTTTTTCAATCCAAATAGTCCTCATTCTGCAGGTATAAAGATTGCTCATTTACTTGATAAAGCAAGAGAAAATATTAAACAATATTTAAATTTAAAAGACCCATTCAATATTATATTTACAAGTGGTGCTACTGAATCGAATAATATAGCACTTCAAGGGATGGCCAAAGCGAAAAAGAGATTTGGTAATACAATCCTAACAACTAAAATGGAACATCCGTCAGTTCTTGAAACGATGAGAGGATTAGAGGACGAAGGTTTTAATTTGAAATATATTAAAACGACGAAGGATGGGAAATTAGATATATCATCTTTACAAGAATTACTTAACGATGATGTTGTACTTGTTACATGTATGCATGTCAATAATGTAATGGGGCAAATTCAACCGATTGAAGAAATTAGCCGAATTTTAGAAGAATATCCTAAAGCACATTTTCATGTAGATGGTGTACAAGGTTATGGGAAAGTACCATTAGATATTAATTTAGCGGATAGTTATAGTTTAAGCGCGCATAAATTCCACGGATTAAAAGGTTCAGGTATATTGGCGATTAAACAAATTAAATCGATTAAACAGATTATATTTGGTGGCGGACAAGAGCAAGGTTTAAGAAGCGGTACAGTTAATGCACCAGTCAATATTGCATTAGCAAAAGCGATGAGAATAATGAACGATAATATGGAAAATAATGCTCAAGCATTAAGTCAAAGAGGTAAAGAGATTAGAGCATTTGTAGAACAATATAAAGGTGTCATGATTAATTCACCAATCGATGCAGCACCATATATCTTAAATATTTCTTTTCCAGGCGTTAAAGGTGAAGTATTAGTCAATGCATTTTCGAAATATGAAATTTATTTGTCTACAACGAGTGCATGTTCTTCAAAGAAAAGTTCTCATAATGAAACGTTAAAAGCTATGAGCTTAAGTAACCTTGTTATTGAAGGAAGTATTAGAATAAGTATTGCACCAGATTTAACGAATGAACAAATAGAACGTTTTAAAGATGCCTTTGATAAAGTATATAAAGAGGTAAAGGAGTTAATAAAATATGAATTATGATCACATATTAGTGAGATACGGAGAGCTGACTTTAAAAACAGGTAATAGAAATATGTTTGTGAATAAATTAAAAGCAAATATCAAAAGTCGATTAATGCCGCTTCAAGGTTATAAAGTACGTGCAAATCGTGACCGAATGTATATAGATGTACACGAAGGTTCTGACATTGAAGAAATGATGAGCAGAATTCAAACTGTGTTTGGTGTACACTCAGTAAGTCCAGTAGTTCGAATTGAAAAAGATTTAGATTTAATAAAAGAAGTTGCCTTAAAGTTTGCGTATGATTTTAAAGATGGAGATACATTCAAAATAGATGTCAAACGTGCAGATAAAACGTTTGAACTTGATACTTTTCAATTGCAACAAGAGTTAGGTGGTCATGTACTTCAAAATACTGATCACATTACAGTAAATGTTAAACAACCAGATCATAAAATTAAAGTAGAAGTTCGTAAAGACGCTATTTATATGTACAATCGCGTACTTGAAGGCGCTGGAGGACTACCTGTAGGAACTGGTGGTAAAACATTACTTATGCTTTCAGGTGGAATAGATTCACCAGTAGCAGGTATGGAAGTGATGAAACGAGGCGTGACGATTGAAGCTATTCATTTTCATAGTCCGCCGTATACAAGTGAACAAGCTAAACAAAAAGTAATCGATTTAACAAAACAACTTGCACACTTAACAGGCGATATCAAATTGCATATTGTACCCTTTACAGAACTTCAAAAACAAATTCATAAGGTCGTTGAAGAAAGCTTTACAATGACAAGTACAAGAAGAATGATGTTAAGAGTTACTGAGAAAGTAGCACATGAAATTGGGGCACATGCAATTGTGAATGGTGAGAACTTAGGACAAGTAGCGAGCCAAACTTTAGGCAGTATGTATGCCATTAATAGTGTAACATCAATGCCGATTTTACGTCCGTTACTTACATTTGATAAAGAAGATATCGTTAAAAAGGCGAAAGCCATTAATACATTTGATTTATCAATTCAACCTTTTGAGGATTGTTGTACGATTTTTACACCAAAAAATCCAAAGACAAATCCTAAACTAGAAAAAGTGGAATATTTTGAATCAAAATTTGATTTTGGTCCACTAATTGATGAAGCGGTTAAAAATGTAGAAACACTCACAATTTCTAAGCACGATGATTTGAATCAACAAAAAGACGAATGGATGGATGATCTACTTTAATACGAACGTTGGGATGTCGTTATCATTAAAGTAGAGGAGATATCCATATGGAGTTTGATTTAAATATATTATTAATCATTATTTTATTTGGTTTAATTGCATCATTTATAGATTCAGTTGTAGGTGGAGGAGGATTAATTTCTTTACCTGCATTACTAGCAGTCGGAATGGATCCAGCTACAGCTCTAGGTACAAATAAATTAGCGAGTTCATTCGGTTCATTTACGAGTACGATGAAATTTATAAGAGCGAAGAAAGTCGATTTCGATATCGTAGGTAAGTTATTTCCATTATCCTTTGTAGGATCGATATTCGGTGCGATTACAGCTACATATTTACCACCAGAATATTTAAAGCCATTAGCAATTATTATATTGGCACTAGTAACCATATATTCAATAGTAAAAAAAGATTGGGGAGACATTAATCGATACAAGAAATTGTCACTTAAAAAAGCAATCTTGTTTATTATTGGTGTAACGGTAATTGGCTATTATGATGGATTTCTTGGAGGCGGAACAGGATCATTTTTCCTTTTTGCTTTCTTAATGATTGGTCTTGATTATTTACACGCAGCCGGAAATGCTAAATTTTTAAACTTTGCTTCTAACATAGGTGCATTACTGTTATTTATGGTTTTAGGACATGTCAACTATATCTATGGATTAAGTATGGCAGTATCTATGGTAATTGGTTCGTATTTAGGGGTTACATTTGCTATCAAAAAAGGCGTATCTTACGTTAAAGTATTATTTATTATTGTAACGATAACATTAATTCTCAAAAATCTATATGACTATATTAGTAGTCACTTTATGTAAAAAACACCTTAGCATCTATGCGCTAAGGTGTTTTGATTTATGAGGTTGTTATTTATTTTTATAAGAATTTTCTTTGTACTTTACTCCAGAATGAATTTTGAGGTAATTTCAGTGTTCGAATATATTTATCTTGTATTCTAAGTGATATAAAGTCTGTTTCTTGAATGCTTAATGCTTCATTATCTAGTCCCATAATTGGATAGTAGTTTCCTTCTTTATCGAGTATGATTTTAAGGGTTCTTGTATCACCTAATACTACTGAACTACTCACTGTTCTAAAATTATTGTTATTCAGTGATGCTATTTCAGTTAGTTGCATGCTTCTAATTTTAGGGTCAATAATTGCGCCGTCTAATGATTTATTATATCCTGTTGATCCTGTTGGTGTTGATATTAACAAACCATCTCCATTGAATGCCTCGAAGTATTCGTCATCAATGTATATTTCCATCTTCATCGGTTTGATAACACTTGATTTAATGTAAAAATCATTTAAACACATATAAGACATTTGATTATTCAAGTTTACTTCTAGGACAGGATATTTTCTGACACTTACTTCATGAGAGTCAATAGATTCTAATAAATGTGGAATGTCATCAATACTAAAATCAACATATAAATAATTTTGGTCTAGTCGTGTTTTGATACCAATATATACTTTGTCTTTATTAAAGTTCGTTTTTCTACAAGCTTGTAAGAAACTCCCATCTCCTCCGACTGAAGCAATAATATCTGCATCATCGTAATTTGAAACAAATTCAAATCCGTGTGGTTCCATTTCATTCTGAATCTTTTCGCGTGTTTCCAATACGTCACGGTCTTTTGAACTAAATAAATAAATACGTTTATACGAAGTCATAATTTGTTCCTCCTAAAAGTTACAGTTATTATTAAAGTCTGTTATTATTATAAATGTAAATATTTAAAATAGAAAGGATGATACTATGTCTAAACGAATTATAGCGATAATCATCGCAGCTGTTCTAGTTGTAGGCGGTATAGTTGTCAGCACAGTTGGGATATTTTTAGATGATTCGTGGAAAAAATCAGTAACAGATTCAGATGGAGTAAGTGAGTCTGTAGTATCTGGTAGTGATAGTAGTAGTAAAATTGTTAAATTATCAGTAGATGGTACCATTCAAGATACAGGTGTCCAAGAGTCGTTATTTAATGGAGGAGGGTATAATCATCAATCCTTCTTAAAACAACTTGATAAAATTAAAAAAGACAACCAAGTTAAAGGTGTACTTCTAGTTGTGAATTCACCAGGTGGTGGAACATATGAAAGTGATGAAATACATAAAAAATTAGAAGAAATTAAAGCTAAAGATAAAAAAGTTTATGTACAAATGAAAAATATGGCAGCATCAGGTGGATATTATATTTCAACACCTGCAGACAAAATTTATGCAGGATCACAAACATTAACTGGTTCACTTGGGGTTATTATCTCAAGTATTAATTATTCAGAACTTGCGAATGATTTAGGTGTGAAAGATGAATCTGTAACTTCTGGTAAACATAAACAAATCTTGAACCCAATGAAAGAAATGTCGAAAGAAGAACGTGACATCATGCAATCCATCATTGATGATAGCTATAAACAATTTGTAAATGTCATTAAAGATGGTAGACATATGTCAGAATCAGAAGTTAAGAAATTAGCTGATGGTAGAATTTATTCTGCACAACAAGCTAAATCAAATGGCTTAATTGATGAAATTGGTTATGAAGATGATGCAATTAAAGCATTAAGAAGTGACATTAAATCAAAACATGCACAAGTTGTAACTTATGATACATCAGGTGGATTCTTAAACTTCCCAATGGCTGCTAAAAGTAAACTTTCTTCTATGATAGGCTTAGATGATATGACTAAATATGAAGCCTTAATTAAAGCGAATAAATCACCACAACCTATGTATTTATACGGTGAATAAGGAGGGATTGTAATGACAGAAACAAGTTATGAACAAGTCGCTACTACACGTGAACAAAGTGAAATTGAGCGTACTGTCAATAAATATATGTCTGATATTAAATCCATCGTATTTGCTGGATTCTGGGTCCGATTTTTAGCTTATATCATCGATATCTTAGCTTTAGCAGGATTTAAAGGTATTGTGTTAAGTCCGATATTTGCACTTACAGATATCAATGATTCTTATCTATGGGTGCCATACTTCAGTGTTGAAAATATGGCAAGTGCCTTAATATTTTATTTATATTTCGTGTTGATGACGTATTATTTTAAAGCAACACTAGGCAAGATGATCTTAGGTTTAAGTGTCTATCGAGAAGATGCTCAACCGCTCAAATTGAAGGATGTCCTATTTAGAGAATGGATCGGGCGAATTATATCTGGTGCACTATTAGGCATTCCATATATTGTAGTAGCATTTACTAAAAAGCATAAAGGTATTCATGACTATTTTGGAGAAACTGTCGTTCTCAAAAACAAATATGTTCAAATGAGAAAAGACTTCCAAAATGTGATTGGATAACTAAGTTATAATCAAAAGAATTTTAAAGTCTCTTTAATCATGATAAAATATATTTATCAAGAATAAGGAGGCTTTTTTTATGGCGCAAGTTACATTCAAGAATGAACCAATTACAATTTTAGGTGAGGAAGTTAAAGTAGGTTCAGTAGCACCTGATTTTACTGTATTAGCAAACGACCTATCTGAAAAGACATTAAAAGACTATGAAGGTAAAAAGAAACTTATTAGTGCCGTACCTTCTTTAGATACAGGCGTGTGCAGTCAACAAACACGTAAATTTAATGAAGAAGCTGCAAATGAACAAGATGGCGTTGTTTTAACAATTTCTAACGACTTACCATTTGCTCAAAAAAGATGGTGTGCAGCTGAAGGATTAGATAATGTGATTACATTAAGTGACCACCGTGATTTATCATTTGGTGAGAATTTTGGTGTGATTATGAAAGAACTTCGTTTATTAGCACGTTCAGTATTTGTTTTGGACAAAGATAATAAAGTTGTTTATGCAGAAATAGTGAGTGAAGGTACAAACCATCCTGACTATGACAAAGCTTTAGAAGCATTTAAAAATTTAGACTAATTAACAACCATAAACTGCTGTCCATTTAGTGGACAGCTTTTTATACGAAAGAGGGCAATTATGACTGAAGAAAAGAATATGATGGAAGTATTATTTGAAAAACTTGATGTAAAAAGTAAAGACCTCCACGACGAGAATGGACAAAGCTATATAGAGAATCTTGGATTGGCAATGGAAGACATTTATACAAACCAAAGAGATCTTTTAGAACAATCGACATTACAAGAACGAAGAAAAGCGTTCCAATTTGCTTATTTAAGTTTATTAAAAGAAGAAGTGATTCAACCCAATCATCAAATGACGCCAGATTCAATTGGGTTTATTTTAAGCTACCTTGTAAATTTATTTAATAAAAACAAAAAAGAATTAAACATTGTGGATATCGCAAGTGGTACAGGTCATTTGAGTGCAACAATCAACGAACAAAATCAAGATAAGACATTGATGCACCACTTGATTGAAGTAGATCCTGTATTACAACGTGTAAGTATACATTTAGCTAACTTCTTAGAAATACCATTTGATGTATACCCACAAGATGCTATTATGCCACTACCTTTAGAAGAAGCGGATGTTATTGTTGGCGATTTACCAGTAGGATATTATCCACTTGATGAACGCAGTAAAGAGATGAAATTAGGGTTTGATGAAGGGCATAGTTATAGTCATTATTTATTATTAGAACAAGCTGTTACAGCAACTAGACCAGGTGGGTATGTATTCTTAATCGTACCAACAAATATCTTTGAAGGCGAAGAAGTGAAACAGCTTCAAAAATATATTGCAACAGAAACAGAAATGCAAGCATTTTTAAACTTTCCTAATTCATTATTCAAGACAGAACAATCACGTAAATCACTATTGATTTTACAGAAGAAAGACCCTGGAAATACTAAGAGTGTTGAAGTATTGCTAGCAAATATACCAGATTTTAAGGCGCAATCTCAATTGCAAACGTTTTTATCAGAAGTAGATGAATGGATGAAAGAAAATCATTCTTTATAAACTGTATTAATGCTTGATTCATAACTGTATTAGTGTTTAAATAGTATAGAATAGTATTATCAGGAGGAAGTCTAAATGACAAAAATTATAGCAATTAATGCTGGTAGCTCATCTTTAAAATTCCAATTATTTGAGATGCCTGAAGAAAAAGTTATCACAAAAGGATTAATCGAGCGTATCGGATTGAAAAATTCAATTTTCTCAATTACGGTTAACGGGGAAAAAATCACAAAAACACTAGATATTGAAAATCATGAAGTTGCAGTAAACATCATGATTGAAGCTTTAAAAGAGCACAAAATCATAGAAGACATTAATGATATTCAAGGTACTGGTCATCGTGTTGTTCACGGCGGAGAATTATTCCCAGAATCAGCACTTGTTACTGAAGATGTATTAGCTAAAATTGAATCATTAACTGATTTAGCGCCTTTACACAATCCTGCAAACATTATGGGTATTAAAGCATTTAGAAAATTATTGCCAAGTATCCCACATGTTGCAGTATTCGATACATCGTTCCACCAAACAATGCCAGAAGAATCATATTTATACAGCTTACCATACAACTTCTATAAAGATTTCGGTATTCGTAAATATGGTTTCCATGGTACAAGTCATAAATATGTATCTGAAAGAGCAGCAGAATTATTAGATCGTCCATTAGATCAATTAAGAATTATCTCTTGTCATATCGGTAATGGTGCTTCTATTGCTGCAATTGACGGTGGTAAATCAGTTGATACTTCAATGGGCTTCACACCATTAGCAGGTGTTACAATGGGTACACGTTCAGGTAACCTTGACCCAGCTTTAATTCCATATATCATGGAGAAAACTGGCAAAAATGCTGAAGAAGTATTAAATATCCTTAATAAAGAATCAGGTTTACTTGGTATCTCAGGTTCATCAAGTGACTTAAGAGATATTGAGCAAGACGCTAACGAAGGTAACGAACGTGCTAAATTAGCATTAGATGTATTCGCATCTAGAATCCATAAATATATGGGATCATATGCTACAAGAATGCACGGCTTAGATGCAATTGTATTTACAGCTGGTGTAGGGGAAAACTCTGATACAGTTCGTGCTAAAGTATTAGAAGGATTAGAATTTATGGGTGTATATTGGGATCAACGCTTAAACACAGGTTTACGTGGAGAAGAAGCGTTCATCAACTACCCACATTCACCAGTAAAAGTTATTGTAATTCCAACTGACGAAGAAGTTATGATTGCACGTGACGTTGTGAAATTTGGTAACTTAGGATAATAAAATATATTTAAAAGCGAGACAGGCGTATCTTATGTGTGAATAAGATGCCAGCCTCGTTTTTTTATGTTTAAAAAGTGATTCTTCGGTTATATGTAAGTAATGCATATTCTAAGGAGGATATATAAATGAAACCAGAGAGGGCATTAATGCGATTAGTTAGAATCGTTACACGTAGAGTCGTTAAAGAACAATCTAGAAAACAAAAACAAGAAAATAAACAAAACTTAAAAGATCAAAATAATAATCAAAACTAATATAAAAGCGTTCAGCCATAAGGTTGAATGTTTTTTTATTAGTATAGAAAATATGTGAAAATGAGTAATAGATTCGGGAGATTAGGGGGAGATGTGAGTTAAAGAGGTAGTAAACTCACATGTTTTAAAAAATTTATAAAAATCATTTAAAAATGAAAAAAGCGTTCAGCCATTACGACTGAACGCTTTTCTTATATCTATTTATTTACCTTCGTGGTGTTCTTCGAATAGTTCTTTTGTTGCTACAACTGGTTCGAAATCTTCAGGCATTGTTTCTGTTCTTACTACTAGAACGTCACAGGGAGAATTTCTTACAATTGATTCTGATACAGAGCCAACGATAAATCGTTCTACTGCATTTAATCCTGAAGTACCACACATAATTAAATCTACGTCAAATTCTACTGCTAATTTTTTAGGAATAACTGTTTTTGGAGATCCGAATTCAAGTTTAGTCGCTACATTATGAACACCATTATTCTCAGCGAATTCTTTATATCCAGATAATAAACTTTCAGCAAAACTTGTTGCTTTATTTACTATTTGAGTATCATAGGCTTCAACACTTGCATATGATCTAGAATCTACAACGTTAACAATTGTTAATTTAGCGTCATTACGTTTAGCAACGGCTACTGCTTTATTATAAGCCCATTCTGATTCAGTTGATCCATCTACTGCAATTAAAATATTTTTGTAACTTAACATAGAAACCGCCTCCTAGTTCTTTTGTTTAATTATATCATAATTTTCTGAAAAAATAACATTATAAACTTTTAAATAATAGGGAATTTACACGATTTTTATATAATGTGTGTTAAAATTGGCTGTAGTAAGAAAATTTAAAAAATTTAGAAAATAAGGATAATATAAAAATTGAATAATAATGATTGCGCTTTCAAATTAGTGGCGTTATGATAAAAACAAGGAGGAATGAAAAATGATTATTGGAGTACCAAGAGAGATTAAAAATAACGAAAATAGGGTGGCATTAACACCTAGTGGCGTGGCAAGTTTAGTTGCACAAAATCATGTTGTTAAAGTAGAAACTGAGGCAGGATTAGGTTCACAATTTACTAACGAAGATTATCAACAAGCTGGAGCAGAAATTGTAAGTCAAGAAGAAGCATGGAATGTTGAAATGGTTATGAAAGTTAAAGAACCATTACAAGAAGAATATCAATTCTTCAAGAAAGACTTAATTCTATTTACATACTTACATTTAGCTGCTGAAGAATCTTTAACAAATGCATTACTAGAAAATGAAGTAACTGCAATTGCTTATGAAACTGTTCAGTTAAGCGATCGTTCATTACCATTACTAGCGCCAATGAGTGAAGTAGCAGGAAGAATGTCAACTCAAATTGGTGCGCAATTCCTACAAAAAACACACGGAGGCATCGGAATATTATTATCTGGTGTGCCAGGTGTTAAAAGAGGGAAAGTAACAATAATCGGTGGAGGCCAAGCAGGAACAAATGCTGCTAAAATGGCAGTTGGTCTTGGAGCAGACGTTACGATTATTGACTTAAATCCTACACGTTTACAACAATTAGATGATCTATTCGGTGCTAGCGTGCAAACGATGATGTCATCACCATTAAATATTGAAGAAGCAGTAGTTGAAAGTGATTTAGTAATTGGATCAGTACTTATCCCAGGCGCTAAAGCACCGAAACTTGTAACTGAAGAAATGGTTAAGAAAATGAAACCAGGTTCAGTATTAGTAGACATCGCGATTGACCAAGGTGGTTCATTCGAAACATCAGATAGAATTACGACACACGATGATCCAACATATGTTAAACATGGTGTCGTACACTATGCAGTTGCTAATATGCCAGGAGCAGTTCCAAGAACATCTACAATTGCATTAAATAATGCAACAACTCCTTATGCAATTCAATTAGCAAACAAAGGCTACGTTAAAGCATGTCAAGATAACGAAGCACTTGCTAAAGGTTTAAACACAATACACGGTAAATTAACATATAAAGAAGTTGCAAAAGCTTTTGATAAAGAATACACACCTTATCAAGAAGTTTTGAGATAAAATTTTAAAAAATGCCTAACTCATATTGTTGAGTTGGGCATTTTTTAAATTTATGCAACTTGCTGAAAATGAGTGGAATACTTATAATTTGATTATATATTATTAACAGCAGGTGATTACATGAATAAAAAAGAATATATTTCTTATCTTAAAGCTATCGAAGGCAGGACAAATTTGAATTTAGATCAAAGAAAAGAATTGTATGTTAACCAAACTGGATTGGAAGGTGAAATGTATTTTAAAGCAATACTAGACACTATCGTTGATGTTAAGTATGTATATAATTTAGAAATCGGAACCTCAAATCATATACAAATTGATTTTTTAGTTGTTTCATCAACAAAAGTCTATATTTTTGAAGTTCAACACTATACAGGTGATTGGTATTTTGAAGACGATTATATTAAATGTAGGAATAGTTTAAGATACCCGTCACCGCATTTACAAACAAATAAAATTGAAAATAAAATACAATCAATCGTTATTACTCACAACATTCCAAGAGAAATTGAAACCTTTATTATATTTACAAACAGTCATTTCAATCTTCACGGTAAAAGACCACAAAATCAAGCAATACTACTTCCTCAAGAACTTTCTAGAGTTCCTCACCTCATTGATACAAATAATCAAGAAGCTAATCAAGAAATCTTAAATATTTTCAAACAATATGAATCTATTTATTCAACCTCTTATCAAAAGGATATTAATATTCTAGAAGATCAAGTTGCATCTGGTTTGAGATGCCCAAATTGTAGAAAATTGTTTACTATTGTCTTTAAGAAAAACAAACATAACTTTAGATGTTGTTACTGTAGAAAAGATTTAGGGTATGAAGAGTTAATATATTTCAATCTAAAAGAACTTTTTATCATAAAGAGAAAACCTTTTGATTTTAAAGAAGCTCAAGCATGGTGTTATCCTATACCAAGACATACAGTCAGAAGAGTATGTAATAAATACTTTAAAAATACAAATATGCGAAATAAGAAATTTTATCAAGAAAAAAGTTAAAATATGAAGTATGATATTTTTTAAAAAACATACTTGATTTATTTATTTTTCGGTACATAGGGTGTATCAAATTCTAATAAGGCATTGTTAGTAACAAAATTCGGACGAAATGTAACTAAGCGCTCGCCAAACTAAAAAACAAGTCAACTCCACCAAAAAACCTGAGACGAATTTCGTCTCAGGTTTTTCTTATTATACAATTTTTGTACCGTGTACTTCATCGAATGGTATGTCTTCGATTAATTGAGATAAGTTATCTTTATTGAGTCCGCCACCTGGCATGATTGTGATATTGCCTTTTGAGTGAATCAACAATTTACCTAAATGGTTAATGTTATCAAATATTACGCTATCACTTGGTCCGCCATGTGTTAGTAGGCGACTAAATTGGTGCTTAATTAACCAGTCTAATGATTTTAATTGATGATATGGATTAATAGAATCAAACGCCATATGACAAACGGCGGGTATGATACCACATGTTTCTTTTAATGCTTTCATCTTCCATTCGTCAAGATGACCGTGTTCACCTAAGCAACCAAATACAAATGCATCAACTTTCAAATCTTTCAATTGTAATATATCTTGTCTCATGATTTCATATTCGAAATAATTATAATTAAAATCTCCACCACGAGGTCTAATCATGACAGCGACTTCGACGTTATGTTGATGACATAGCTCTACTGCAATTTTTACCATTCCGTAACTTGGTGTTGTACCACCAACTGAAAGGTTATCGCAAAGTTCAATTCGATTTGCACCATTTTTAATCGCATGTTCAATTTGCGAAATTGTTTCTACACAAGCTTCTTTAATCATTTTTGGTAGCCTGTTAGTATGCGATGTCCATCTTCAGTTACAACGATATCGTCTTCAATTCTAACACCTGCGACACCAGGAACGTAAATTCCAGGTTCAACTGTTAATACCATGCCTGGTTTGAATTCATCCGTATTTGCACTAGAAATGTCTGGGAATTCATGGACGCTTAATCCAAGTCCGTGACCAAGTCGATGCGGGAAGTATTCACCAAAACCAGCATTACTAATAATATCTCTAGCTACTTTATCGCAGTCAGCAATTTTAACACCTGGTTTAATCATTTCAATCGCTTGTTTATTAGCATCAAGAACAACATTGTAAATTTCTTGTGCTTTATCAGAAGGCATACCGAATGGAACAGTTCTTGTGATATCTGAACAATAACCTTTATAAATGACACCTAGGTCAAATAGTACATATTCATTTTCTTTTAAAGTTCTTTCTCCTGGTGTACCATGAGGTGCTGCTGCATGATCGCCGAATAATACCATAGTATCAAAGCTCATCTTAGAAATACCATGTTGTTTCATAGTTGTTTCAATATGATTTAATACTTCAATTTCAGAAACGCCAACTTCTAACTTATCAACGCCAGCTTGAATAGCTAAATCTGCATATTTAGCCGCTTCTTGTAACAACTCAATCTCGTCATTAGTTTTTACATTTCTAATATCTTTTAATACTTGATCAATATCAACAATTGTTTCAACATTAAATGCTTTTTCAATTTCACGAAGTCTTTTAACTGATAAATGCTCTGATTCAATCGCGAAAGTTTTATAAGTTTGTTGTTCAATCAAATCGAATGGTGATTCTGTATCTAAGTATCCAACGATGTTTCCAGTGAAACCTGCATTTTTAGCTTCTTCAACTTCCATTTTTGGACAAAATAGTGTTTCTTCACCATCTTTAGTGACTAATAAGCTAAATAGACGTTCATGTGGTTCAGATAAATAACCTGTTAAATAAAAGATGTTCAAAGGCGTTGTAATCCATGCTGCATCTGCACCTTTATCTTTTAAAAATGTTGCAATTTCATTATGTTCCATTATTCTTCCTCCCAAATTTCTTTCTTACATCATTATTTTAGACTTCTTGATTCATAAATTCAAATTTAGGGTATATAATATACGGAAAAGACAATGTGAGGAGGGAGATTCATGAAAGTTTCATTTCATGGACAATCAGTAATCTATTTTGAAAGTAAAGGACATAAAGTGATTGTGGATCCGTTTATAACAGGGAATCCATTATCAGATTTGACAGCAGATGAATTAGAAGCAGATTATATTATATTAACTCATGGTCATGGCGATCATTTAGGTGATACTGTTAGCATTGCAAAAAGAACAGGTGCAACTGTTATAGCGTTACCTGAAGCGATTGATTATTTATCTAATAAACACGGATTAGAAAACTTACATCCAATGAATATTGGTGGGAATATTGAATTTAATTTTGGAAAAGTAAAATATGTGCAAGCCTTTCATAGTAATAGCTTTACAGAAGAAAATGGAGAAATCGTCTATTTAGGTATGCCAGCTGGAATTGTATTAGAAACTGAAGCGGGTACAATTTATCATACAGGTGACACAGGTTTATTCAGCGATATGAAATTAATTGCAGATAGACATCCAGTTGATTTGTGCTTTATTCCGATAGGCGATAACTTTACAATGGGTATTGATGATGCAAGTTATGCAGTTAATGAATTTATCAAGCCGAAAAAAGTAGTACCTATTCATTACGATACATTTGACTTTATTAAACAAGACCCTAAAGATTTTGAAAAAGCTGTAACGGAATCAGAAGTTCACATTTTAAAACCTGGTGAATCAGTAGAATTCTAAATGAATATGAAAATAAGTTAAGAAAGCTGAGATGATTTTATCGTCTCAGCTTTTAAGTTTAAGAAGTAAATCTGTATAAAATACTTAATTTAATAAGCGTTGTTTCAATCTTTTATTTAATTTTTAAGATATCATTTAAGACATTAAAAATGTATAATAGAAAGTAATTCATAAAATTTGATAGAGGGTATAAACATGACGAAACATGAGCAAATTATTAAGTATATTGAATCGTTATCTGTTGGACATAAAATCTCTGTCAGACAGATAGCGAAAGATTTAAACGTCTCTGAAGGTACAGCTTATCGTGCAATTAAAGAAGCGGATAATCAAGGGCTTGTAGCATCTATTGATAGAGTAGGGACAGTTAGAATTGAGAGGAAATCTAGAGAACAAATTGAAAATTTAACATTTAATGAAATTGTTAAAATTGTGGATGGTCAAGTATTGGGCGGTAAACAAGGCTTATATAAAACTTTATCAAAATTTGCAATTGGTGCAATGGAATTAAATGATGTCGTTAAATATTTAACTAAAAATACATTACTGATTGTTGGTAATAGAGCAGATGTACAAATGGAAGCTTTAAAAAGAGGTTCGGCCGTGTTAATTACAGGTGGATTTGAAGCGCATGAAGATATTATAAACTACGCTGATGAACACGAACTTCCAATTATTTCATCTAATTATGATACATTTTTAGTTGCCAATATTATTAACAGAGCAATATATGATCAAATGATTAAGAAAGAAATTTTAATGGTTGAAGATATTATGATTCCAATTGAATCAACTTCTTATTTAGATGATAAACAAAAAGTACGAGATTGGAATGAATTATCTCAACAAACATCTCATACTCGTTTTCCAGTTGTTGATAGCGAAATGAAAGTTGTAGGGATTTTAACGAGTAAAGATATTGTTAATGAAGAGCCAGATAAAAGTATTAGAACGTTGATGACTAAATCGCCTATCATTGCACATTTAAATACGACCATCGCAACTTGTGCCCATCTTATGATTTGGGAAGGGATTGAATTGTTACCTGTTGTTTCAACCTCTAAAGTATTAATTGGAATCATTTCTCGTGAAGATGTATTGAAGACGATGCAATTAATGAGTAGACAACCTCAAATAGGTGAAACGATTCATGACCAAATTGCAAAGCAAATCACAATGGAAAATGGTAATGTTGTGGTGAATATCTCTCCACAATTAACGAATCAATTCGGAATGTTAACGAAATCTGTTTATATTGCAGTTATTGAAGAAGCGTTACGTTATGAAATAAGAAAAATGAAAAAATCAGAAATCATGATTGAACATATAGATATTTATTATTTGAAAACTGTTCAAATCGATGATGATGTAGAAGTGAAGATTACAACATTAGATATCGGTAGAATATTTGCTAAATTCGAGGTTACGATGGTCAGTGGTAGTGCGACAGTTGCGAAAGCATTACTAATGTGTCAAATTCTCGAAAAATAAAAAAGCGTTATGTTTAACAACGCTTTTTAAAATATTATTGATGTTTTTTTTGCTCGAATTCTTCCCATGCTTTGTTTTCAATCGGTAAGTTACCTTTAAAGTATTTACTTGCTCTATAGCCATAAGATACGTTTAAAATACCAAAGAATAATAATACTAAAACAATAATATAAGTGACTAATGTTGGGAATAACAATACTTGGTCTGCTGCAAATGCGATCATAAATATACCAAAGTAAAATCTTGAACGTGCTTTATGATACGCTTTTCTAACGTCACGTTTCGTTCTAAATGAACGTGCTAAATTTAAAATAGCAAATATTAAAGCAATAATCATAATTGTTACTGCTAAAGCAACAAGTGTAGACATAATTTCAGATGACATGTTTGACTCCTCCTACCAAGTCGAATTATATCAATTAATAAAATATAAGTAAATATAAAGAAAGAAGGATAACAATGGAAGAAATATTAAATAAAATAAAGCAATATGAAACAATTATCATACATAGGCATGTTAGACCAGATCCAGATGCATATGGATCTCAATTAGGTTTGAAATATATATTACAAGAGGCTTTTCCTGAAAAGCATATATATGCAGTTGGACAACCTGAACCGACGCTAACATTTATTGGAGATTTGGATGAAATTGCAGATGACACATATAATGGCTCGCTTGTGATCGTTTGTGATACTGCAAACGCACCACGTATTGATGATAGTCGCTATAATACTGGTGACGAATTAATTAAGATCGATCATCATCCACCAGTAGATTCATATGGTGATATTAATTTTGTAAATACAGAAGCATCATCTACAAGTGAAATTATCTTTGATTTAAATAAATCATGGAATTTAAATGGTTCAAATGTAAGTGAGAAAGCAAGTAGAGTCTTATATTTAGGCATCGTTGGTGACACGGGTAGATTCTTATTTGATAATACGTCTACACATACAATGGAAGTTGCAGCAGAGTTAATGACGAAAGAATTCGAACGTACTAAATTACTTAACCAATTGAGTGAAAGAGACCCAGCTTTACTTCACTTCCAAGGATATATTCTTCAGAATTTCAAATATGATGGTGAAGGATTCTGTTCAATTAAAATTACGAAAGATATACTTGAACAATTCAACTTGCAACCTAATGAAGCTTCTTTATTCGTGAATACCGTTTCTGATATTAAAGGATTAAAAGCATGGGTGTTTGCTGTTGATGAAGGTAAAGAAATAAGATGTAGAATACGTTCAAAAGGGATAAAAATTAATCATATCGCAGCTAAATATAACGGTGGAGGACATCCAAATGCCTCAGGTGCATCTGTTTATAGTTGGGATGAGTTTGATGCATTAGCAGCAGATATTAAATCTGAAATATAGGAGGTGAGCGCATGGTAAGTCATTTAAATATTCATTCATCATATGATTTGCTCAATTCAAGTATCAGAATCCAAGATGTTGTACAAAAAGCTAAAAATGAAAATTATCAAGCGCTTGCTCTTACAGATTTAAATGTTCTGCACGGTGCTTTACAATTTTATGATGCATGTATAAAAGAAGATATAAAACCAATTTTCGGATTAACCATTTATTTAGATGACCAACTCAATCAAGTTGAATGTGTGGTCTTAGCTAAAAATAAAACGGGCTACCATAATTTAATTAAGTTATCATCTGCTATCTCCATTAAAGAACGATTTTCAGCACCAATAGAATGGGTAAATGCATATTCAGAAGGTCTTATAATCATTGGCAAACAAATTAATGAAGCCAACTATTATTTATTTCAAGCTATAAATATTGATGACAATGATAAATATATTTCACATGATTCTATGATAGATATGGATCATAAGAAAGTTTTTATGAAGTCTGCGCTTTATTTGAATGAAGACGATGGCGATAGTTTAATTGCACTTCACGCGATTAAAAATAATGAAAAATTAACGATGAGTGATTTTCAACAAAACCTAAATCATCATTTTTTAACTCATGAAGACATATCTCAAATGAATATAGCTGAAGCGTACATACAAAATACGGATGAAATAGCTCAAAAATGTCAGGTCGAAATTGCGTACCATCAAGATTTATTACCAAAATATAAAACGCCTGATGATCAATCAAGTGATGAATATCTTTGGGAATTATTAATGAGGAATAAATCTAAGTATCCACAATTTAATGACGTATATGAAAAACGTCTTAAATACGAATACGATATTATTGTAAAAATGGGTTATTCAGATTATTTCCTTATCGTTAGTGACTTAATCAATTATGCGAAAGATCAAAATGTATTAGTTGGACCAGGACGTGGTTCATCTGGTGGGTCCCTTGTTAGTTTTATTTTAAATATTACAACTATTGATCCGATTGAATTTGATTTGTTATTTGAAAGATTTTTAAACCCTGAACGTGTGACGATGCCAGATATTGATATCGACTTTCAAGATACTAAGCGCGATAAAGTGATTCAATATGTTCAAGAAAAATATGGTGATAATCGTGTTGCTGGGATTGTAACTTATGGACATCTTCAAGCTAGAGCAGTTGCAAGAGATGTAGGTAGAATATTGCAGTTTGATGATGCTACACTCAATTACATCTCAAAATTAATACCGCATAAATTAGGTATTACGTTAGACGAAGCATTTGAAGACGATGCATTTAAACAATTTGTTAGTCAGAATCATTTACATGAAAAATGGTTTCAACTAAGTAAACAATTAGAAGGTTTACCGAGACATACATCGACCCATGCAGCAGGTATCATTATTAATGATCAGTCATTACACCAATTTGTACCCACAATGATGGGTGATACAGGTGTCTTAACGCAATGGACTATGACAGAAACTGAAAAGATCGGTTTATTAAAAATTGACTTTCTTGGTTTAAGAAATTTATCGATTATTCAACAAGTCGTCAATCAAGTAAAATATCAAGAAAATCAAATTGTAGATATTGAAAAAATTCCTTTTGATGATCCTAAAGTCTTTCAACTATTGTCTAAAGGTGAAACAACAGGTATTTTCCAACTTGAATCTCAAGGTGTTAGAAGTGTATTAAAGAGGTTAAAGCCTGACCATTTTCTCGATATTGTAGCAGTTACATCTCTATATAGACCTGGTCCAATGGAAGAAATACCAACATATATTAAAAGACGTAGACAAAATGCAGAGATAGAATATTTACATCCAGACTTAAAAGAGATATTGAAATCAACATATGGCGTTATTATATATCAAGAACAGATTATGCAGATTGCGAGTAAGTTCGCAGGATTCTCATACGGTGAAGCGGATATTTTGAGACGTGCGATGAGTAAGAAAAATAGAGCAGTGTTAGAAAATGAAAGAAAACATTTTGTGAATGGTAGCTTAGAAAGAGGTTACGAGGAATCAACAGCTGTAAAAATATTTGATTTAATACTTAAGTTTGCAGACTATGGTTATCCTAAAGCACATGCTGTAGCATATAGTAAAATTGCATATATCATGACTTATTTGAAAGTGCATTATCCGACATACTTTTATGCTGCGATTCTTTCTAATGTAGTTGGTAATGAAGTTAAGACAGAACAAATGGTGACGGAACTTAAAAGAATTGGTGTGAAAATATATCCACCGTCCATTAATCATAGTGAATGGTTCTATAAAGCAACTACAAAAGGTATATATACGTCACTTGGTGCAATTAAAAGTGTTGGTTATCAAAGTGTAAAAGTGATCGTTGATGAAAGAAAAGCAAATGGAACATATAAAGATATGTTTGATCTCGTACATCGATTACCGACTAAAGCTAAAAGTAAAAAAATGATACAAGCACTTATATATGCTGGTGCTTTAGATGATTTTGGTCACACTAGAGCGACAATGTTACAGTCTATTGACGATGTTTATGAAAGTAGTGAGTCTGTCGGAGATTCTAATAATTTATTGAAAGAATTAGGTTTGAACGTAAAGAAAGAATTTAAAGAAGTTGAAGAAATGCCTAACATTATGAAAAGCGAATATGAAAAAGAATACTTAGGGTTCTATGCAACTGAACATCCTATCATTTCATTATTCAATCAACATCAATATTTATCGATTTATCCATTAAGATTAGACCATAATAAAGTGCCGATGCTCGTAATGATTGCATCATTAAGGAAAATTAGAACTAAAAAAGGTCAAAATATGGCTTTCGTCAATTTAATAGATGGGTTAAATGAAGTTGAAGGAGTTATATTCCCTGATGCATATAAACAAATTGAAACAACTGATATCATCAATGTCCCAGTAATTATCAATGGCAAATTCGAAAAAAGAAACGGTAAGACACAAATTATTATTAATCAAATAGATACATTAGAAGCATTTAAACAATATAAATTTAATACGACAAAAGAAGTTGTCGTAAGAAATGTAGAAGATTTAGCAGAGTGGATAACAAAAGACTATGATCATCATATTAAAGTAACGTATTTTAATGATGAAGATTATAGTTCAAAAATGCTGGGCTATTTAAACTTAAATCATGGTAATTTTGAAGAATTTATTCATAATATAGGTTATGAGAATGTACGCCTTTTATAGTCTTTATTAATTAAATAATTTATGATATAGTATTCTTCATGGTGGTCTGACCACTATGAAGAATTTTTTAATTTAATTATAGAAATTTAATGTATAATAAAGGGATAGATACATACAATGAAGGGATGATTATTTTGTCATTAAGAGATGATGCACTATATATGCATAAAGAAAAACAAGGTAAATTAGGCGTTTATGCCAAAGTTAAAGTTACTAATAAAGAGGAATTAAGTCTTGCTTATTCTCCAGGTGTCGCAGAACCGTGTAAAGATATACATGAAGACGTAAGAAAAGTATATGACTATACAATGAAATCAAATGCAGTAGCTGTAATTACAGATGGAACAGCTGTATTAGGTTTAGGTGATATTGGTCCTGAAGCAAGTATTCCTGTTATGGAAGGGAAAGCAGTTTTATTCAAAAGCTTTGCTGGTGTAGATGGTGTGCCAATCGCACTAAATACAACAGACGTTGATGAAATTGTGAATACTGTTAAATTATTAGAACCGAACTACGGTGGCGTTAACTTAGAAGATATTTCAGCACCTCGATGCTTTGAAATTGAAGAACGTCTTAAAAAAGAAACTAAAATACCTGTTTTTCATGATGATCAGCATGGTACGGCTATCGTAACTGTTGCTGGTTTGATCAATGCATTGAAAATTACTGACAGAAAATTATCCGATATAAAAGTTGTTTTAAATGGTGCAGGTGCAGCTGGTATTGCAATTATTAAATTATTATACAGTTATGGTGTAAGAAATATGATTATGTGTGATTCTAGAGGTGCGATTTATGAAGACCGTCCTTATGGTATGAATCCTACTAAAGACTTTGTTGCAAAATGGACAAACAAAGACAAAACAGAAGGTCAGTTATCAGATGTTATTAAAGATGCGGATGTATTCGTAGGTGTATCTGTTGAAGGCGCATTAACGAAAGAATTAGTTGAAACAATGGCTGAAGACCCAATTATCTTTGCTATGGCTAATCCAGTTCCTGAAATCATGCCGGATGTAGCGAAAGAAGCGGGTGCTAAAGTAATTGGTACAGGACGTTCTGATTTCCCTAACCAAATTAATAATGTATTAGCATTTCCTGGTATATTTAGAGGTGCATTAGATATTCGTGCAACTCATATAAATGAAGAAATGAAACAAGCAGCAGTAGAAGCAATTGCTAATCTTGTTTCAGAGGATGAATTAAATGCTGATTATGTCATTCCTGGACCATTCGATCCAAGAGTTGCACCATACGTAGCGAAAGCTGTAGCAAAAGCTGGTATGGAATCAGGTGTAGCACGTATTGAAGTTGATGTTGATGAAATAGAACGTAGAACATATGAATTAGCAGACTTGTCATAATTTTGGAAGGAGACTCACGTTGGATAAAGAAAAGCAAAAAGGATTAATCAAGATTGTCGAACAAATTCAGTCAATTATTGTTGAAAAAAATATTCAAGTGGGTGAAAAACTGCCTTCCGAAAGATTTTTAAGTGAAACGTTAAATGTTGGACGTTCAAGTATCAGAGAAGCCCTAAGAGCATTAGAACTTTTAGGGGTGATACATACTAGAAGAGGTGAAGGTACTTTCTTAAGTGATATGTACCAACACCAACTTTTTGATTTAATCGGAAGGTTCTTAATTCATAATGAATCACAGCTAGATGAAATTAATGAATTAAAATGGATGATTGAAAATTTCTGTGAAGAACACAATAACATTGAAACAAATTCAAAAGAAGAACTTGTTTCAAATAATAATAATCAAATTATGTATATGATTTGGAAGCTACTCTCTCAATATAGTGATAGATTTGAAAGAGACAATTGTAAATAAAATCAGGGGGATAGTGACATGTTTAAAGACTTGTTCAATCGAAGCCAGAAAAAGAAGAAATATGTAACTGTTCAAAACAGTAAAGATAATGACGTGCCTGAAGGTATCATGACAAAATGCCCTAAATGTAAAAAAATCATGTATACAAAAGAGCTCGTACAAAACTTAAATGTCTGTTTTAACTGTGATCATCATATTGCATTAACTGCTCACGATAGAATTAGAGCTGTGAGTGATGAAGATGCATTTAAAGAGTTTGATGTCGGTATGACTGCTTCAAACCCATTAGAATTTCCTGGATATGAAGAAAAATTAGAAAAAGATAGAAAAAGCACTGGTTTAAATGATGCAGTCGTTACAGGTGTAACGTCAATTGACGGTATTCCTTATGGTATCTGTGTTATGGATTCAAGATTTAGAATGGGAAGTATGGGTGCAGTAGTTGGAGAGAAAATTTGTAGAATTGTAGATTATTGTGCAGATCATAATTTACCATTTGTATTGTTCACAGCGAGTGGTGGTGCAAGAATGCAAGAAGGAATCATCTCACTAATGCAAATGGCAAAGACAAGTGTATCCATTAAACGTCATAGTGATAAAGGCTTACTATTCATTTCATATATGACACACCCTACAACTGGCGGTGTTTCAGCGAGCTTTGCTTCTGTAGGTGATTTAAACTTTGCAGAACCGAAAGCTTTGATTGGATTTGCTGGTAGAAGAATCATTGAACAAACGATTAGTGAAAAACTACCTGACGATTTCCAAACGGCGGAATTTTTATTAGAACATGGCCAATTAGATAAAGTTGTACATCGAAAAGATATGTATAAAACTTTAAGTACTGTGCTCAAGATGCATCATAACGAGGTGAAAGACAATGCTTGAATTTGAAAAACCTTTAGTAGAAATTAAAGAAAAAATAGCATCTCTACAATCTTATCAAGAAAAACATGGTGTAGACTTAACAGATGAAATAGAAATGTTGGAAGCCACTTTAACAAAAGAAACTGAACACATTTATAATAATTTAAAGCCTTGGGATAGAGTACAAGTTGCGAGATTACAAGAAAGACCTACAACTTTAGATTATATCCCTTACATATTTGATGATTTTATCGAACTTCACGGTGATCGAACTTTCCGTGATGACCCAGCTTTAATAGGTGGATTGGCTTACTTTAATGGGTTACCAGTGACAGTTATAGGGCACCAAAGAGGTAAAGACACTAAAGATAATATTTTTAGAAACTTTGGGATGGCACATCCAGAGGGATATCGTAAAGCATTGCGTTTAATGAAGCAGGCTGAGAAGTTTAATAGACCGATTATTACGTTCATTGATACGAAAGGTGCATATCCTGGTAAAGCTGCAGAAGAACGTGGACAGAGTGAATCTATTGCTAAAAACTTAGTCGAAATGGCATCTTTAACAGTACCTGTTATTTCTATAGTTATTGGTGAAGGCGGAAGTGGTGGCGCACTTGGATTAGGCGTAACCAATCGTCTACTTATGTTAGAAAATAGTACTTATTCAGTTATTTCTCCAGAAGGTGCAGCAGCATTGTTATGGAAAGATTCTGGGCTTGCTCAAATGGCAGCTGAAACAATGAAAATTACAGCACCTGACTTATTTGATTTAGATGTTGTAGATGAAGTTGTTAAAGAACCATTTGGTGGTGCTCATAAACATCTAGAATCACAAGCTTCACTTATAAAGACATCAATTGAAAAACATCTTTCAGACTTAAGAACATTAAATGCAGAAAGTTTAGTTGAAGATCGTTTTAATAAGTATCGTAATATAGGGAGTTATATCGATTAGGATATTTAAAATGACAAGCAATCATTTATACTGATATAATTTCATTTCATAAATTTATGTATATGTGCATAATTGAATTAAAATTAAGCGATTCCAACTTTTGAAAAATTACAAAAGTTGGAATCTTTTTTTAAGAAGACGTTTACATATTTAAATAACAGTAGTTTTAATGGAATCAAGCCAATATTTGTGTTATTTTTAAATTAACAATCATATAACAAGAGAGGTCTGTATATTTATGAAAAAAATTGCGGTTTTAACGAGCGGTGGAGATTCACCAGGGATGAACGCAGCAATTCGTGCAGTTGTTCGTAAAGCTATTTATCATGATATTGAAGTTTATGGTGTATACCAAGGTTACTTAGGCTTAATAAATGATAATATCAAAAAACTTGAATTAGGTTCAGTTGGGGACATGATTCAAAGAGGTGGTACATTCCTTTATTCTGCTAGATGTCCAGAATTTAAAGAAAAAGAAGTGCGTGCGAAAGCAATTGAAAACCTTGAAAAAAGAGGTATAGAAGGATTAGTTGTTATCGGTGGAGATGGAAGTTATAGAGGTGCACAAAGATTAAGCGAAGAAGCTAAAAATCTTAAAACAATCGGTGTACCCGGTACAATCGATAACGATATTAATGGTACAGACTTTACAATTGGTTTTGATACAGCACTTAACACAATCATTGATGCTGTCGATAAAATAAGAGATACAGCATCAAGTCATGAACGTACTTTTATTATTGAAGTAATGGGAAGAGACGCTGGTGATTTAGCGCTATGGTCAGGATTAGCAGCTGGAGCGGAAACAATTTTAATTCCAGAAGTTAAATCAGACATTGAAGAAATCGCTGAAAAAATTCAACATGGTATGGATAGAGGGAAAAAACATTCTATCATTATTTGTGCTGAAGGTGTCATGACAGGTCATCAATGTGGGGAAGAATTGAAGAAATTTATTAACATTGATACAAGAGTTTCATGTTTAGGCCACATCCAAAGAGGCGGTACACCTACTGGAATGGATAGAGTACTTGCTTCTCGTTTAGGCGGCTATGCAGTTGAATTGCTTATGCAAGGTGATAGTGCTAAAGCAGTTGGAATTCAACAAAATGAACTTACATGTACTCATTTTGATGAAATATTCCAAGCAGAACATAACATCGACAAGAAAATGTATAATTTAGCACATCAATTATCTATATAAAAAAAGAAAAACTACGGAGGTCATTTTAATATGAGAAAGACAAAAATTGTATGTACGATAGGTCCAGCATCAGAATCAGAAGAAATGTTAGAAAAATTAATGCTTGCAGGCATGAATGTTGCTAGATTAAACTTTTCACATGGAAGTCATGAAGAACATAAAGGTCGTATAGATACAATTAGAAAAGTAAGTTCTAAATTAAATAAAAATATTGGTATCTTATTAGATACTAAAGGTCCTGAAATTAGAACACATAATATGAAAGATGGTTTAATTGAACTTACTAAAGGTAGTGAAGTAACAGTTAAAACAACTGAAGTAGAAGGTACGCCTGAAGCGTTCTCAGTTACCTACGAAAAATTAGCTGAAGATGTAGAAGTCGGATCAACAATTTTACTTGATGATGGTTTAATTGAACTTACAGTTAAATCAGTAGATATCGCTAAAGGTGAAGTTCACTGTGCAGTAGAAAATACTGGCGAATTAAAAAATAAAAAAGGTGTTAACTTACCAGGTGTTAAAGTAAACCTTCCTGGTATTACTGATAAAGACGCTAGTGATATCCGCTTCGGTATCGAACAAGGTGTAGACTTTATTGCAGCTAGTTTCGTAAGACGTCCATCAGATGTATTAGATATTCGTGCAATTTTAGAAGAAAAAGAAAATAACGTTATTAAAATTATTCCTAAAATTGAAAATGAAGAAGGTATTGAAAATATCGATGAAATTCTTCAAGTATCAGATGGTTTAATGGTTGCTCGTGGTGATATGGGTGTTGAAATTTTACCAGAAGCAGTTCCAATGGTACAAAAACAATTAATCCAAAAATGTAATAAATTAGGTAAACCAGTTATTACAGCAACACAAATGTTAGATTCAATGCAAAGAAACCCACGTTGTACAAGAGCAGAAGCAAGTGACGTAGCGAACGCAATTTACGATGGTACTGATGCAGTAATGTTATCTGGTGAAACTGCAGCAGGATTATATCCAGAAGAAGCAGTGCGTACAATGCAAAATATCGCAGTAGCTGCTGAAGATGCTCAAGATTACAAAAAATTGTTATCTGATCGTTCAAAAATGATCGATACGAATTTAGTAAATGCAATCGGTGTATCAGTTGCTCATACAGCTTTAAACTTAAATGTAGAATCAATCGTTGCAGCAACTGAAAGTGGTGCTACAGCTCAAACAATCTCTAAATATAGACCACATTCACACATTATTGCCGTAACACCTAATGAAACAACTGCTCGTCATATGACATTAGTATGGGGCGTATTACCAGTTGTGAAAAAAGGTAAACAAACAACTGATGAATTATTAAATAATGCTGTTTCAACAGCTGTTAACACAGGTTTAGTTGATAATGGTGATTTAATCATTATTACTGCAGGTGTACCAACAGGTGAAACAGGTACAACTAACTTAATGAAGATTCATTTAGTAGGTGATGAATTGGCTAAAGGTCAAGGAATCGGTCATCATTCAACAGTAGGTAAAGCTGTAGTGGCAAATACTGCTGACGACTTAAAAGGTAAAGATTTAAGTGAATCAATCGTTGTTACACAATCAACAGATGCTGATATGGTTCCATATTTAGAAAATGCTAAAGGAATTGTAACAGAAGAAGGCGGATTAACTTCACACGCAGCAGTTGTAGGTCTTAACTTAGGCGTTGCAACAATCGTTGGTGTTGAAGGCGCTCGCGAAAAAATAGCAGATGGTACATTAATTACATTAGATCCAAAACAACACAAAGTGTTCGAAGGATATGCTAACGTATTATAATAAATAAAAAAGAGACTAGGATATCATATCCCAGTCTCTTTTTTATTTATGAATGCGCATATACTGTTATAAGTAGTTTAGTCCAAAGGTGTAAATACTGGGGTCGTTATAATATATAAATAAGTAAACTAAAAAGGGTCAAAAAAACATCTCATTTACTGATTTATTTAGTAAATGAGATGTTTTTATTTACTTTATTTAAATACTTTACGTTTTTGATTAAAGTACATGATTGTCAAAATAATAAACCAAATTGGTGTAATTAATATAGCGATTAATGTGACTTTATTTGTCATTAATAACACGAATACGAAAATAAAGAATATTAATGTAATCCATGCTACCGGAACACCACCAGGAAGTTTGAAATTAGATGCTTTGTTTAATTCTGGTGATATTTTACGATATCTAATATAAGCAACAACAATTAATGACCATACTACTAAGAAAAGTACGGTTGATACAGATGTTACATATTTAAATACTTCACCAGCATCTTTAATCACGTAGTTTAAAAGTACTGAAATCATTAATAAGAAACAACTAAATAGTGTTGCTTTATAAGGGACACCAGTTTTGTTTGTTTGACCGAAACTTTTGTTTGCTTGTCCATTTTGTGATAAACCATAAAGCATTCTACTATTTGAGAAAATACCACTATTACAAGATGATGCTGCAGCTGTTAAAACAACAAAGTTAATAATTGCTGCTGCGATTGGAATACCAATCAGTCCAAATAATTTTACGAATGGACTTTCGGCAGGGTCGATTTTGTCCCAAGGTGTAATAGACATGATGATAATAAGTGAACCTACATAGAAAAGCATAATTCTAATTGGTACACTGTTAATCGCTCTTGGTATTGTCTTATGTGGATCTTTCGTTTCACCAGCAGTAACACCGATTAATTCAATACCTACAAATGAGAAAGCTGCCATTTGGAATGATAAGAAGAAACCATTCATACCATTTGGGAAAATACCATCATGGTCCCAAATATGTGTTAATGAAGCTGTACCGTATGGTGTTTCATATGCCATTACGATCATGATAATACCGACAACGATTAATGCTACGATCGTTGTAATTTTAATAATAGAGAACCAGAACTCTAATTCACCAAATAGTTTAGCAGTCATTAAATTCATTGTCATTAATATGAGTATTGTAAATAATGCTGTAATCCATGTTGGTATGTCAGGAAACCAAAAACTTATGTATTTTGCTACTGCAGTTACTTCAGCCATACCAGTGACAATCCAACAGAACCAGTAAGTCCATCCTGTTATATATCCTGCGAATGGTCCGATATATGTATGCGTGACATCTGCAAAAGAATGAAAATCTGTGTTTGAGAGTAATATTTCCCCTAGAGCTCTCATAAACAGAAATAAAATTAAACCAATAATAATATAGGTCAGCAGTATTGAAGGGCCTGCTGAACTGATTGTTTCGCCAGCACCTAAGAATAAGCCTGTACCTATAGCACCACCTATCGCAATAAGTTGTACATGCCTATTGCTTAATTCCCTTTGTAAATTGTTAGCCATATAAACTTTATCCCTCTTTCATATACAAACTTTTATGTTATTATTATGCGCTTACTGTAAGAAAATAGCAATTAAAAAATGAATGTTTAACAACTGTTTGATACCTGTTATCATGATTTATTATTTTTATCATATATAATAATAAAAATGAATGGATGAACGATGAAATGACCTATTCTGATTAAAATGATAGGGTATTACTAACTCGTAAATCCTTATGTGTTCACGTTTTTGAGATATATTTTATTTACTATAGCAATATTATAAAAAATATAAAATTACAACTGTTTATTTTTATTCATCTAAAATTACTAAAGAATTTAAAGTTTAAAAGTCCTTCGCATTCACAAATCGTAAGAAATTATATATAATGATAGATGAAAGCCATTACATATATGGGCAATTATTTAGTAAGGGGGATATTATTATGGCACAAGTAGCAAAAGGGTTAGAGGGCATCATTGCTTCTGAAACTCAAATTAGTTCAATCATAGATAATCAATTAACTTATGCAGGTTATGAAATAGATGATCTAACTGAAAATGCTTTATTTGAAGAAGTCATGTTTTTACTATGGAATTTAAGATTACCAAACAAAGAGGAATTAGCAGAACTAAATGAGAAACTACTAGGATATATGACTTTAAACCCTAGAATGTATACACATTTCGAAGATTATGCGACTGATAAAGTTCATCCAATGACTGGATTACGTACTTCATTATCATATTTAGCACATTTCGATCCAGACGCTGAAAAATTTGATGAAGAAATGAACTATGAACGTGCAATTAGAATTCAAGCGAAAGTTGCATCTTTAGTAGCAGCATTCTCTCGCGTAAGACAAGGTAAAGAAGTTGTAAAACCTAAAAAAGATTTAACATATGCAGCAAACTTCCTATATATGTTAAGAGGTGAAGTTCCAACTGATGTTGAGGTAGAAGGTTTTAACAAAGCGTTAATTTTACACGCTGACCATGAATTTAATGCTTCAACATTTACAGCACGTGTAACAGTTTCGACTTTATCTGATATGTATTCAGGTGTGACAGCAGCAGCTGGCGCATTGAAAGGCCCATTACATGGTGGTGCTAACGAACAAGTTATGAAAATGTTAACTGAAATTGGTACTGTCGACAAAACAGATGATTACATTAAAGATAAAATCGCAAACAAAGAAAAAATTATGGGCTTCGGACACAGAGTATATAAAAATGGTGATCCGAGAGCGAAGTACTTAAAAGAAATGAGTCGTCGTATTACAGACGAAACAGGTCAAAAAGAACTGTTTGAAATTTCTTTAAGAATTGCTGAAATTATGAAAGAAGAAAAAGGATTATTACCTAACGTTGACTTCTACAGTGCAACTGTATATCACAGCATGGGTATTGATCACGATTTATTCACACCAATTTTCGCAATTAGCCGTATGTCAGGTTGGACAGCTCATATTCTTGAACAATACAGAACAAATAGAATTATGAGACCAAGAGCTGAATATACTGGTGAACGTGATCGTAAATATGAACCAATTGAAAACCGTTAATTTAATTAATATAATATAACTAACAAATTTAGATGGAGGAATCATATAATGACAGCAGAAAAAATTACAACAAATCAAGGCGTTTTAAATGTTCCAAATAATCCAATCATCCCATTTATTATCGGTGATGGAATCGGACCAGATATCTGGAATGCAGCAAGTAGAGTATTAGATGCAGCTGTAGAAAAAGCATACAATGGCGAAAAACAAATCGAATGGAAAGAAGTATTAGCAGGTCAAAAAGCATTCGATGAAACTGGTGAATGGTTACCAAATGAAACTTTAGAAACGATTAAAGAATATTTAATAGCAATTAAAGGTCCATTAACTACACCAATTGGTGGCGGTATTCGTTCATTAAACGTTGCTTTACGTCAAGAGTTAGATTTATTCACTTGTCTACGTCCAGTACGTTGGTTTAAAGGTGTTCCTTCACCAGTTAAACGTCCTGAAGATACAGATATGGTTATTTTCCGTGAAAATACTGAAGATATTTATGCTGGTATTGAATTCCAAGAAGGTTCAGATGAAGCTAAAAAAGTTATAGACTTCTTACAAAATGAAATGGGTGCTAAAAATATCAGATTCCCTGAAACTTCAGGTATCGGTATTAAACCAGTTTCTAAAGAAGGTACTGAAAGATTAGTAAGAGCAGCAATTAACTATGCGTTTGATAATAATCGTAGAAATGTTACATTAGTTCATAAAGGTAACATCATGAAATTCACTGAAGGTGCATTCAAAAAATGGGGTTACGATTTAGCTGAACGTGAATTCGGAGATCGCGTATTCACTTGGCAACAATATGATAAAATTGTTGAAGAAGAAGGTAAAGATGCTGCTAATAAAGCACAATCAGATGCAGAGGCTGAAGGTAAATTAATTATTAAAGACTCTATCGCTGATATCTTCTTACAACAAATTTTAACACGTCCTGCTGAATTTGATGTAGTAGCTACAATGAACTTAAACGGTGACTATATTTCAGATGCATTAGCAGCTCAAGTTGGTGGTATTGGTATTGCACCTGGTGCAAACATTAACTATGAAACAGGACATGCAATTTTCGAAGCGACACACGGTACAGCTCCTAAATATGCTGGTTTAGATAAAGTTAACCCTTCATCAGTATTATTAAGTGGTGTATTAATGTTAGAACACCTGGGTTGGCAAGAAGCTGCTGACAAAGTAACACAATCTGTTGAAGCTACAATTGCTTCTAAAGTAGTAACATATGACTTTGCTCGTTTAATGGATGGCGCAACTGAAGTTAAATCTTCAGAATTCGCTGATGAATTAATTAAAAATTTACCATAATAGGATGTTATTTGAGGAAGGTTATTTATTAACCTTCCTTTTATTATAAGGAGATGAACAATATGGCAAGAAAGAAAATTTCAATCATTGGAGCAGGATTTACTGGCGCTACGGCTGCATTTATAGCAGCTCAAAAAGAGTTAGGTGATATTGTACTTGTTGATATGCCTCAATCTGAAAACCCAACAAAAGGGAAAGCGTTAGATATTGCAGAAAGCGCACCGGTATTAGGCTTTGATTCAAAAGTAACGGGTACTGCTAATTATGAAGATACAAAAGATTCAGATGTCGTCATTATTACAGCGGGTATTGCAAGAAAACCTGGAATGTCACGTGATGATTTAGTACAAACGAATCAAAATGTTATGAAATCTGTAACGAAAGAAATTGTTAAATACTCACCTAATTGCGTTATCTTAGTCTTAACAAACCCTGTAGACGCTATGACTTATACAGTGTATAAAGAATCAGGATTACCGAAAGAGCGTGTAATTGGTCAATCTGGCGTATTAGATACTGCTAGATTTAGAACATTTGTTGCTGAAGCATTAGACCTTTCTGTTAAAGATGTAACAGGATTTGTATTAGGTGGTCATGGAGATACAATGGTTCCACTTATTAGATACTCAGCAGCTGGTGGCGTACCTTTAGAAAAGTTATTATCTGAAGAAAAAATTGCTGAAATTGTTGATAGAACAAGAAAAGGTGGAGCTGAAATCGTTAATTTACTTGGTAATGGTTCGGCATACTATGCACCAGGAGCAGCTTTAATTGAAATGACAGAAGCAATATTGAAAGATCAAAAGAGAGTATTACCTTCAATTGCTTATTTAGAAGGTGAATATGGTTATCAAGACATCTATTTAGGTGTACCAACTGTATTAGGTGCTAATGGTATTGAAAAAATCATCGAGTTAGACTTAACTGATGAAGAAAAGCAATTACTTGATGAATCTGCTCAATCTGTTGAAGCAGTAAAGAATATTTTACAATAAAATAACAGTTAAAGGACGCATTCTGCTTTGAATGCGTCTGTTTTATTTAGCTAGTGTTAACTTTTTGTAAAGTTCTCTAAATAACCATTATTTTTTTAATAATTTAAGTTATAATTATATTAAATCGCTTAAGGAGGACCTTGAATGTCACAAAAAGTATTGGTAGTAGACGATGAGCAATCTATCGTTACATTGCTTAAATATAATATAGAACAAGCTGGTTACCAAGTAATTGTAGCTTATGATGGAGTTCAAGCGTTAGAGAAAGTAAATGAAGAGAAACCTGATTTAGTAGTATTAGATGTCATGTTACCTGAGAAAGATGGAATTGAAGTTTGTAAAACGATTCGATCAGATAAAAATCAAGTTCCGATTCTTATGCTTACAGCTAAAGACGATGAATTTGATAGAGTGTTAGGTCTAGAATTAGGTGCAGATGATTATATGACTAAACCATTTTCACCTCGTGAAGTTGTAGCACGTGTTAAAGCTATATTAAGACGTGTTGGGCAAGTTGAAAATAAAAACTTAGAAGAAGATGAAGATATTATTTTAGGTGCAATTAGAATTAGACCTGACTTCTTTGAAGTGTATAGAAATGATGAATTATTAGAATTGACACCAAAAGAATTCGAACTTTTACTTTACCTTATTGAAAGACAAGGTCGTGTGATAACTAGAGAACATATGTTGAATTCTGTTTGGAATTATGAATTTGCTGGAGACTCTAGAATAGTAGACGTACACATTAGTCATTTGAGGGATAAACTTGAAGAAAACCCTAAGCAACCTCAATTCATTAAAACGGTGAGAGGTTTAGGCTATAAGTTAGAAAGACCAAAGAATAATGATTAAGTTCTATAATAAATTACTAATTATACTTACAACGGTTACTGTTGTAAGTTTTCTTATATTAGGGTTTTTCCTTCATAATTCTAGTTACGATTTAATTTCTAAACAACAGCAAAAATTATTAAAGACTGAATCCAAAAAAGTATACGATATTGCAAAAAATAATCCAGAAAATATTAAAGATATTTTGAGTGTGTTTGATCAAGATATTTTACTGCAAAAAGATGGACGTGTGTTATATCGTTCAGGTGAAAAAGATACAAATATATTTAATCAAAATAAAAAGCAAGCTATATCTAATGCAAAGGCCTTTGATGAATATTTTGCAGTAGATAAGTCAGAATCTGAAGTGATGTATGCAAGAACATATGGTGATTATACAGTTGTCATTGCTAAACATACAGATACGATAGCGATTATTCAAAAAGATATTTGGAAATATTTATTATTAGTCTTATGTTTTACATTACCTTTAATCTATTTTGTCGTTCGATATATTAATACTTCTTATATACATCCTATTAAAGAAGTGACATATGCTACTAAATTATTGGCTTCTGGAAAATATCGTGTTAGAGTGCCAGAAAGTAATGTGAAAGAAACGAAAGAACTTTTTGTTAATACGAATGAACTTGCTAGAACATTAGATAATTTAAATAATGAACAGAAATTGCAACGTAATCGATTGGAAACGACTTTAGAAAATATTCCAAGTGCAATATTAATGTTAGATAGAGAAGGTGTTATTGTAATAGCGAATAAGACGTATCATGATTTGTTTGACAGAAATAGTCATGCTGAAGGGCAGTTATTTAAAGAAGTAATGCCTAATGTTGAGATCATACAGATGATGAACGAAGCTTTAAAATTAGAAAAACCTATGTTTGAACAAATTGAAATGTATATCAATGATGTTCATAATAAGTTTTTTGAAGTATCTGCAATTCCAGTATTATCTCGAAAAAAACGAAATCTATTAGGTTTAGTTGTCGTTATGCATGATATAACGAAGTTGAAGAAATTAGAACATATGAGAAAAGATTTTGTGGCAAATGTATCTCATGAATTAAGAACACCTATCACATCGATAAAAGGATTTGCAGAAACATTATTAGATGGTGCAAAAAATAATCCTGAATCGTTAGATATGTTCCTAAATATCATGTTAGAAGAATCTAATCGAATTCAATCACTTGTTCAAGATTTACTCGAGTTATCAAAAATCGAACAAAATAGCGAGATACCGAAAGAACAAATATCATTAACAGAAATTGGCGAACATTCGATTAACACAGTATCAAATGTTGCTTCTAAAAAAGACATTCACATTACAAATCATATCGATAAAGAAGTATATGGATACGGAGATAAAGATAAATTAACACAAGTATTGATTAATTTATTAACGAACGCCATTAGTTATTCACCGAAATCTAGTGAAGTTATTATAACGATTAAAGAAGTAGATGATGGTCAAATCATTTCTGTGAAAGATAATGGTATAGGTATATCTAAAGATGAACAAAAACGAATTTTTGAAAGATTTTATCGTGTTGATAAAGCGCGTAGTAGAGATTCAGGAGGAACAGGACTTGGTTTATCCATTACTAAACATATTGTAGAAGCACATAATGGACAAATCAAAGTAGAATCAGAAGTTGGAAATGGATCTAACTTTATTGTAAAACTCTTTAATAAGTAATCTTCATATAATCTTTACAATTTATTCATATTGAATTAATCATGACGAGATAGAATAAACATAGACCCCTTCATTTTGATGATTATGCGAAATACATTGTGTATTTCGCTTTTTTTTTGTAAAAAATTAAATATCGGTTTAACTATTTATATCATTACACTATGATAACGTTTTATTTATGCGAAACAATCTTATTATATAGTGAGATATGATAAAATATAATCAATATAAAGATGGAGGTATCTTATCGTGAAAAAATTGGTACTGATTGATGGTAATAGTTTATCATTTAGGGCATTTTTTGCTTTGCCTTTATTAACAAATAAAGCTGGCGTTTATACGAATGCTATATATGGTTTTACAATGATTTTAGATAAAATAATCAAAGAAGAAGAGCCAACTCATTTTATGGTTGCTTTTGATGCTGGAAAAACAACTTTCAGAAATAATATGTACAGTGAATATAAAGGTGGTCGTGAGAAGACGCCGGATGAATTAAGAAGCCAATTACCATATATCCGTCAACTTGTGGAAAGTTATCATATTAAACATTATGAATTAGAAAATTATGAAGCGGATGATATTATCGGGACATTATCTCGTGAAGCAGATGAGAAAAATATTAAGACAATCATCATTACGGGTGACCGAGATTTAACTCAGTTAGCAAGTGAAAATGTAACGATTTATTATACTAAAAAAGGTGTAACAGATATTGATCATTATACGCCTGAATTTATCGCTGAAAAATATGATGGTTTAGTACCTAACCAAATTATTGATATGAAAGGTTTGATGGGTGATAAATCAGATAATATTCCAGGTGTGCCTGGAATTGGTGAAAAGACAGCGATTAAATTACTGAAACAGTTTGAAACTGTAGAAGGTGTATATGAAAACATTGATGAGTTAAAGAAATCAAAAATGAAAGAAAAATTAATAGATAACGAAGACAATGCTAAGTTAAGTAAAGAGCTAGCTACGATTAATCGTGAGTCTCCTATTGAAGTCACAATTGATGACTTGAAACTTACAGATCAAAGTAATGACGAGAAAATAAAGTTATTTAAGACATTAGAATTCAAACAATTGCTTGATCAAATGGATGCAAGTGCCGATGCAACAGATGACCGTGTGATTGAATACTCAACTGATATTGATGACTTTGATTTTGATAGTGTGAATGAAGCGGCAATTCATTTTGAAACGAACGAAGCTAACTATTTAAAAGCAGATATACTTGGATTTGCTATTCATGCAAATGACGAAAATTATGTTGTTTCACCTGATGTTTTAAAAGAACATAAAAAATTACAACAATGGCTTGAAAATGATCAAGTTATGTTTGCAACATATGACGCTAAAAAGACGATTATATTATGTAAAAGGTTAGGTGTCGAAATTAATGGTATTCAGTTCGATACAATGTTAGCAAGCTACATTTTAGATCCTTCTAGAACGATTGATGATGTTTATTCAGTTGTATCAGAATTTGGCATTTATTATGTACCGAATGATGAAAGTATATATGGCAAAGGTAAAAAGTTGCACGTTCCTGAACAAGATATGCTTTTTGAAAGTATCGCTAAAAAGGTAATGGCAGTTTATGAAACTAAAGATCAAATGATTCAATTACTAGATGAAAAAGATCAATTAAGTCTACACGATGACCTAGAATTACCTTTAGCACATGTATTAGCTGAAATGGAATATATCGGCATAACGGTTGATAAAGATACTTTAGTTGAAATGCAAGAAGACTTGAAAATACGTATCGATAAATTGATTGAACAAATTCATCAACATGCTGGTTCGGAATTCAATATTAATTCGCCAAAGCAGTTAGGTGTCGTATTATTTGAAGATTTAAAACTGCCAATTATTAAAAAGACAAAGACTGGTTATTCAACTGCGGTTGATGTATTAGAACAATTACGTAATGAACACCCAATTATTGAAGATATATTAGTCTATAGACAACTAGCTAAACTTCAGTCAACTTATATTGAAGGATTGCAAAAAATGATTACGTCTGAAGGTAAGATTCATACGAGATTTAATCAAACATTAGCTCAAACGGGTCGTTTAAGTTCTGTAGATCCTAATTTACAAAATATACCGATAAGATTAGAAGAAGGTAGAAAAATTAGAAAAGCTTTTAGACCAAGTAAAGAGAATCACGTTATATTTGCTGCTGACTATTCTCAAATTGAATTACGTGTATTAGCAGATATTACAGGCGACGAACATATGAAAGAGGCCTTTACTGCTAATGAAGATATCCATACGACAACTGCAATGCGTGTGTTCAATGTAAGTAAAGATGAAGTAACTTCAAATATGAGAAGACAAGCAAAAGCAGTTAACTTTGGTATTGTGTATGGTATTAGTGACTATGGTTTAAGTCAAAGTTTAGGTATTACAAGAAAAGCGGCGAAGCAATTTATTGATGATTACTTAGATAGTTTCCCTAAAGTAAAAGAATACATGGATACAATCGTACAAGATGCTAAACAAAAAGGTTATGTAGAAACGCTACTTCACAGAAGAAGATATACACCAGACATCACAAATCGTAACTTTAATTTAAGAAGTTTTGCTGAGAGAACAGCTATGAATACGCCAATTCAAGGTAGTGCAGCGGATATTATTAAATTAGCAATGGTACAATTTGCAAATAAGATGAAAGATAAAGATTTTAAAGCTAAATTATTATTACAAGTACACGATGAATTAATATTTGAAGTTCCAGAAGAAGAATTAGAAGCATTCCAGCCGTTTGTAGAAGACATCATGGATAATGCACTCGAGTTATCTGTACCATTAAGTGTAGAATCTAGTTCAGGACAAACTTGGTATGATGCTAAATAATAATAGGAAAGAAGATTATATATGCCTGAGTTACCAGAAGTAGAAAGTGTTAAAAAAGTGATAGAACCTAAAATTGTCGGTGCCACAATACAAAATGTAACTTTTTCAGAAAAAGTTGAATTGGGCAAATCGACAGGTAAAGAAACAATTATAAAAGGTAGTTCATTAGCTGTATTCAAAGAACGTACTGAACATTACAAGATTATGAGTGTCTATCGTAGAAGTAAATATATTTTTATGGAAATTGATAACGGTGAAAATAGCAATGTTATTATGTGTCACTTTGGTATGACGGGGGCATTCTTTACAGTTCCAGAATTAAGTCATATTGAAGTTGATAACCATAGGAAGCATTGGCACGTCATATTTGAATTAGATAACGGATTACAGCTTATTTACACAGATATTAGAAGGTTCGGTGAATTAAGAGCATTGGAAGATTTAAGTGAATATCCTTCAGTCTTAAAGATTGCACCAGAACCGTTTGTTGAAGAAGCTTACCAACATTACTTAAATAAAGTAATGTCGAATAAATTTATAAATAAACCAATTAAAGTCGCGATATTGGACCATACAGTTATTTCAGGTTGCGGTAACATTTATGCTTGTGAAGCTTTGTTAAGAGCAGGTGTTCTTCCGATGAGACCAGTGAAAGAGTTAACTTCAAAAGAACGTAAAGCGGTCTTTGATGAAGTGGTAAACGTGTTACAAGAGGGTATCGATAACGGTGGTTCAAGTATATCTGATTATTACAATGCAGATGGTGAAAAAGGGACAATGCAAGAAAAACATAGAATATATGGTAAAAAAGTGTGTGGTCAATGTGGTGGGCAAGTGTTACAAAAAGTCATTGCCACAAGAAACACGCACTATTGTCCAAATTGTCAAAAGTAGGTGTAAAAATGGCGAAAGTAATAGGTTTAACTGGAGGTATTGCTACCGGCAAGTCTACAGTATCTCGTATTTTACAAGATAAAGGATTTTGTATAGTAGATGCCGATATAGCCAGTCGAAAAGCAGTCGAAAAAGGAAGCGTTGGTCTACAACAAGTTAAAGAAGTATTTGGAGAAGAAGCGATTGTAGATGGTGAAATGAATAGACAATATGTTGGATCTATTGTATTTAACGATCAAACAATGCGAGAAAAACTAAACAATATTATTCACCCGATAGTAAGAACAATTATGGATGAAGAAAAAGAAGAAGCATTAAGTCATGGTAAAAATGTCATAATGGATATTCCGTTATTGTTTGAGAACAAACTGCAAAATACAGTCGATGAAACTTGGTTAGTTTATACAAATCAAGAAACTCAAATACAACGCCTTAAAGAACGTAATCAGTTAAGTGATGAAGAAGCGGAAGCAAGAATACAATCGCAAATACCTATAGATGAAAAGAAAGATTTAGCAGATTGTATAATTGATAACAACGGAACTTTAGAGGACTTACATCACAATATTGATGATTTACTTAAAAGTAAGGCGTTAAATCTTTAAAAATAAATAAGCTTGAAATGAAGGTGGATGAATAGCATTTGTTATTCATCCATTTTTTTAATTTATTTTAGAAAAAGATAATAGAAAACGTTTTCAACAAACTTTTAATGTGATATACTAATTGCAATAAATAGTATATCACATTAAAAGGGGTTCTCGACTATGAAGAAAAATATCGCAATTAATGGTTTAGGAAGAATTGGAAGAATGGTCTTAAGAGGTGCACTTAAATCAAATGATTTAAATATTGTGGCTATTAATGCTTCATATCCACCAGAAACAATTGCTCATTTAATTAAGTATGATTCTACACATGGCAAATTAGATGGAGAAATTAAAGCAGTTGAAGATGGTATCATCATTGATGGTCATAAAATTTTACTTGTATCTGAAAGAGATCCTAAATTATTACCGTGGGGAACTTTAGGAATTGATATTGTTATAGAAGCAACTGGTAAATTTAATCATGGAGATAAAGCTATTGCACATATTGACGCTGGCGCTAAAAAAGTTATTTTAACAGGACCATCTAAAGGTGGCCATGTTCAAACAATTGTTAGAGGTGTAAATGATGATGCACTTGATTTAAATGATTATGATATTGTTTCAAATGCTTCATGTACAACGAATTGTTTAAGCCCGGTAGCCAAAGTTTTAAATGATACATTTGGAATCGAAAATGGATTAATGACAACTGTACATGCATTTACAAATGACCAAAAGAACTTAGACAATCCTCATAAAGATTTGAGAAGAGCACGTTCTTGTACGGATAGTATCATTCCAACTTCAACAGGTGCAGCAAAAGCATTGTCACTTGTATTACCTGAATTAGAAGGGAAAATGCATGGAATGGCATTAAGAGTTCCAACTTCTAATGTTTCACTTGTAGATTTAGTTGTCGATTTAAAACAAAATGTAACAGTTGAAGAAGTGAATGAAGCATTACGTCAAGCTAGTAATGGACCATTAAAAGGAATTATGGATATTAATGATGAGCCACTTGTTTCAATTGATTTCAAAACGAATCCACATTCAGCAATCGTTGATGAACAATCTACAATGGTCATTGCAGATAATAAAGTGAAAGTACTCGCTTGGTATGATAATGAATGGGGCTACTCAATGAGAGTTGTTGAACTAGCAGAACAAATTGCTCAAATACTTTCAGAAGTGAGAGAACAAAAAATTTCATAAGTGATATAAGTTACAATTAAAACGTAATGTGGTAAATTAAATACCGCATTACGTTTTTTATTGAAAAATATTACTGTTAAGTATCTATAAGTGCATTTTGAAAAGTAGTGAGCGTTTAAAAAAATAACAAACTACTGTATAATCAACCTATGTAATAAGTATATAAGGGGTGAAACGAATGAGATGTCCAAACTGTAAATATGAAAATTCCAAAGTTGTAGACTCTAGACACGCGGATGATTTAGTAGCAATTAGAAGACGAAGAGAATGTGAATCATGTGGATTTCGTTTCACAACTTTTGAAAGGGTAGAGCTCACGCCTTTAATCGTCGTAAAAAAAGACAGGGCAAGACAAACATTTAATAGAGATAAAATATTAAACGGTTTAGTACGTTCTTGTGAAAAAAGACCGGTTGCTTATCAAAAATTAGAAGAAATCACAAATCAAGTTGAAAAAGAATTAAGATCTGAAGGTAACACAGAAGTATCTTCAAATGATATCGGTGAAAAAGTTATGGAACATTTAATGGATGTCGATCAAGTATCTTATGTAAGATTTGCATCAGTATATAGAGAATTTAAAGATGTCGATCAATTATTAAAGTCTATGCAAGGCATATTGAAAGACCGAAAGTAAGGTGAGTATTAATGGCGGAATATTTTAGTGGTATCAAGCCAAGTGATGGCTTCTATGTTAAATCGAATTATAATTATACACATGTACATCAAGATATATTAGTTAGTTTATATACGCCATTAATTGGAACTGATGCAATTGGTGTTTATTTATATTTATCGCAGTTTAATTATCATCATGAAACAGAAGCGTATAATCATTATACAATTATGAATGATTTAAGAATAAATTTATCTAGCTTTAGAGATGCTTTAGACTTGTTAGAAGGTATCGGTTTATTAAAAACATACTTTAAGACAAATCAAGAAGCTCAATCATTTATTTATCAATTAGAGCAACCTGCGACAGCAGAGCAATTCTTTAATGATCCTTTATTATCTGTATTTTTATATCAACAAATTGGGAAGTCAAGATATATTAGATTAAAAAATAGATATAAAGATGACAGTGTGACAACAGAAGGTTTTCATGACGTGACAAAGAGCTTTACTGATGTCTTTAAAGTGCCAAAGTTGACGAATGTTGAACAACAAGATGATATCAATATTCGTCCCGAATATAAAAGTAAAGGCCTCGATTTGTCAGACGTTCAATTTGATTTTGAAATGTTAGAATTATTGTTGAGTAATCATTTGATTTCTAAAGAAATTTTAAATAAACAGACGAAAGAAGTCATTATACAAATTGCTACGTTATATGGTATTACACCGGTTGAAATGAAGTCTATTATCTTAAAATCTATTACAGAAAACCAAACGATTTCACTTCAAGATTTAAGAAAACATGCACGTACAATCTATCAAATAGAGCATGAAGGTGAACTGCCAACATTAGATCTAAAAAATGAAAAACCTAAAGCAAATACGCATTCTGAAAACAGTGAAGTGAACTCTTTATTGTCTTGGTTTGAATTGTTGGATACGACAAGTCCAATAGACGTATTATCATCATTTACGCAATCTGAACCAACAATTGCACAAAAGAGAACTGTTGAAGATATTATTACACGCGAAAAATTACCATACGGTGTTATTAACATCTTGTTAGAGTATGTAATGTTTAAAAATAATATGCAATTACCGAAAGCATATATTGAAGAAATTGCTTCGAATTGGAAGAAACTTAAATTAGCTTCAGCTGAAGAAGCCTATCATTATGTTAAAAATCTTGATAAACAAAAAGCTGAGAAGAAAAAAGAACGTAAAAATAATGCAAATAACCCTTATAAATTAAAATCAATTGAAAAGACACCAGAATGGTTATTAAAACAAAAATCTTCTGATTCAACTAAAGAAGAGAAACAAAATGATCATGAATCTGATGCTGCGTTTAAAAAAAGAAAGCAAGCGCTTCAAAAAGAAATGGAAGCTTTTTGGAAAGAAGGTGATCAATAATGGAACCACTTGGACAACATTTGAAACAAAATAAAGATTTTCAAAAACGATTAGAAAAAATTAAAAAAGATACATTGTCTCATAAAGAGGTAAAGGCATTTTTAGAAGAACATCAATCTGAATTAACGAACGAAATGATTGATAGAGATTTAGATCAATTACAAGCATATAAAGATCAATCGAAATGTTGTGAGAAATGTGGTAGTTATGGCACTTGTATCAACTTTGTGAAAGGTCATGTACCTGAACTATACATTGAGAATGACCATATCAAAACGAGATACTTACCTTGTCCGAACAAAATCGAATACGATGAACAAAGGTTTGAATCAAGTTTAGTGACATCATTCCAAATGCCTGAAGAAACGTTGAAAGCGACAATTAAAGATATATACATCGAAAATGAGTCTCGTATGCAAATTATTAAGAAAGCTATGGATATTTGTAATAAAATTGTAGCAGGTGAAGAAGTTAAAGGGCTATATATACATGGTCCATTCGGAACGGGTAAATCGTATATATTAGGTGCAATTTCGAATCAGTTAAAGGTTAAAAAGCAACCTTCTACAATTATATATTTGCCTGAATTTATTAGAGTACTTAAAAATGGATTTAATGATGGATCATTCAGTAGTCGATTTGAAGCGGCACGTGAAGCTAAAGTGTTGATGCTAGATGATATCGGTGCAGAAGAACTGACGCCATGGGTTCGTGATGAAATATTGGGGCCATTATTGCATTATAGAATGGTCCATAAATTACCGACATTCTTTAGTTCGAATTTTAACTTTGATGAATTAGAATTCCATTTGAGCAAAACACGACAAGGTGCAGAGATTACAAAAGCTAGTCGAATTATGGAACGCATTAAAACAATCTCTGAACCATATGAATTAGATGGTAAAAACTATCGCGCTTAATTTTAGCTTGATATTTTACAGTAGAGTTGTATAATTGAATTATCGTAAATGAATATACAAATTTAGAGGACATGACGTCTATAAAGCATTCACAGAGAGTCTCATTTAGCTGAAATTGAGATAATGCAATATAAATAGTTACTCCCTCAATACATGATGTGTTAATCCACATTCGGCTCAAGACCGTTATCTTATGTAGAGTTATCGTACTTATACGTTAAGTGCGTTAATGAGGGTGGTACCGCGAGAGATTTCGTCCCTTTGGATGAGGTCTCTTTTTTGTGTTCTTTAATAAAAAAGAGGAGGAAGTCGTTATGAGTGAGATAAATATTAAGTTTCCGGATGGTAATGTGAAAGGGTTTGAACAAGGCACAACTACTGAAGAAATCGCTCAATCTATTAGCCCAGGTTTAAGAAAGAAAGCTGTAGCAGGTAAATTTAATGGACAATTAGTAGATTTAACAAGACCTTTAGAAAATGATGGGGAAGTTGAAATTGTTACACCTGGAAGCGATGAAGCTTTGGAAGTGTTAAGACATTCAACTGCACATTTAATGGCGCAAGCTTTACAAAGATTATATGGTGATGTGAAGTTTGGCGTAGGTCCTGTAATCGAAGGTGGGTTCTACTACGATGTAGATACAGAACATAAAATTTCTAGTGACGACTTTGAAACAATCGAAAAAGAAATGAAACAAATTGTGAATGAAAACTTTAAAATTGAACGTAGAGTTGTAAGTCGAGATGAAGCGAAAGCATTCTTTAAAAATGATGAATATAAATTAGAATTAATTGATGCTATTCCTGAAGATGAAAATGTAACACTTTATTCTCAAGGTGAATTTACAGATTTATGTCGCGGTGTACATGTGCCTTCAACTTCAAAAATTAAAGAATTCAAATTATTATCTACTGCGGGTGCTTATTGGAGAGGTGACTCAAACAATAAGATGTTGCAACGTATTTATGGAACAGCATTCTTTGATAAAAAAGACTTAAAAGCATATTTGAAAGTATTAGAAGAAAGAAAAGAACGTGATCACCGTAAAATCGGTAGAGAATTAGAATTATTTACAACTAATCAAGATGTAGGTGCTGGCTTACCTTTATGGTTACCAAATGGCGCAACTATTAGACGTGAATTAGAACGTTATATTGTAGATAAAGAAGTCGCTATGGGTTATGACCACGTTTATACTCCAATTATGGCTAATGTAGAATTCTATAAGAAATCTGGACATTGGGATCACTATCACGAAGATATGTTCCCTACAATGGATTTAGGCAATGAAGAACTTGTGCTTAGACCTATGAACTGTCCACATCACATGATGATTTATAAAAATAGTCGTCATTCATATAGAGAGTTACCAATTCGTATAGCAGAATTAGGTATGATGCATAGATATGAAGCAAGTGGTGCAGTATCTGGATTACAACGTGTAAGAGGTATGACTTTAAATGACGCACATATCTTTGTTCGTCCAGACCAAATTAAAGAAGAATTTAAACGCGTTGTTAATATGATTCTTGATGTGTATAAAGATTTCGGATTCGAGGACTATACATTCAGATTAAGTTATCGTGATCCTGAAGATAAAGAAAAATACTTCGATGATGACGAAATGTGGAATGAAGCGCAAGCAGTTCTTAAAGAAGTAATCGATGAAATGGCATTACCATATGAAGAAGCAATCGGTGAAGCGGCATTCTATGGTCCTAAATTAGACGTTCAAGTTAAAACAGCAATGGGTAAAGAAGAAACTTTATCTACTGCACAATTAGACTTCTTATTACCACAAAAATTTGATTTAACTTACATTGGTAATGATGGTGAAGAACATCGTCCAGTTGTTATTCATAGGGGCGTTATTTCTACAATGGAAAGATTTACTGCATTCTTAATAGAAGAAACTAAAGGTGCATTCCCACTTTGGTTAGCACCAAGACAAGTGGAAATTATACCTGTAAATGTTGACTTACATTACGATTATGCTAGAGCATTAAATGATGAATTGAAATCTCAAGGTGTACGTGTTCATATTGACGACCGTAACGAGAAAATGGGATATAAAATTCGTGAAGCTCAAATGCAAAAAATACCGTACCAAATCGTTGTTGGTGATAAAGAAGTTGAAAACCAAGAAGTAAATGTACGTCAATACGGATCAAAAGATTCAAAAACAGTTGAAAAAGACGAGTTTATCTGGAATATTGTGGATGAAATTCGACTAAAAAAGTAATAGCCTATTGAAATTTCTGGAATCATCGGGTATAGTTTTAATAGTGAAATTTAATTAAATATTCCTCAGTAATGAGTTAGAGGTTGCGATGCTCAAGAGTAATTATTCAGAAGCGAAATGGCGCGTATGTTGAAATAATGAAAGGGTGCATCGCCGAAACAAATCATATCCATAATATGATTTGTTGGGTCAGTGTTTAATAGATACTGGACTGTCACACTAAGTGATGTGCTACCAATTTGTATGGAATGTTCATATATCGGTCGCATATCTCTTGAGATATGCGACTTTTTTAGTGGCTCGATTGTGGAATGGAGAAAGGAAATAGCAATGAATCAAGAAAAATCAACGAACAATATTCAAAGGAAACTCAAAGATAGACATATCTCTATGATAGCCATCGGTGGTTGTATTGGTACAGGTTTATTTATGACTTCTGGCGGAGCAATTAGAGATGCTGGACCGGGTGGTGCATTACTAGCATATGCAATAGTTGGCTTGATGGTCTTCTTCCTTATGACATCATTAGGAGAAATGGCAACTTATTTACCAGTCTCTGGTTCTTTTAGTACTTACGCAACACGATTTGTCGATCCATCACTAGGATTTGCTTTAGGGTGGAACTATTGGTTTAACTGGGTTATCACAGTTGCAGCTGACATCACAATTGCATCTCAAGTTGTGAGTTATTGGGAACCACTAGAAATCGTTCCATCATGGTTATGGAGTGTCATTTTTATGGTTATTATATTTGGCCTTAATGCACTTTCAGTTAGAGTATACGGGGAAAGTGAATACTGGTTTGCATTTATTAAAGTAGCGACAGTTATTATTTTCATTGGTGTAGGTTTATTAACGATATTCGGCTTACTAGGTGGTGAATACTTAGGTTTCGATAACTTTGTAGCAGGTGACGCACCGTTCTTAGGTGACTCGAATGTTAATACTTTCTTACTTGTATTAGGTGTATTCTTAGTTGCAGGATTCTCATTCCAAGGTACCGAGTTGATTGGTATCACAGCTGGAGAATCTGAAAATCCTGAAAGAGCAGTACCTAAAGCGATTAAACAAGTATTCTGGAGAATTTTATTATTTTATATTTTAGCAATCTTTGTAATTGGTATGATTATTCCTTATACAAATCCAAACTTAATGGGTGGAGACGAAATTGCGAAATCACCATTTACTCTTGTATTTGAGAATGCTGGTTTAGCATTTGCAGCTTCATTTATGAATGCTGTCATTTTAACTTCAGTATTATCAGCAGGTAACTCTGGTATGTATGCTTCAGTTAGAATGCTATTTTCAATGAGTAAAGATAAATTAGCATCACCAGTATTTTCAAAAACAAATAAATCAGGTGTACCTTACACAGCATTATTTGCAACAGCAGTAGTTGTTGTTCTTATATTTGCAATTGAGCATTTAAGTGGTGGGGCATACGAATATATTATCGCTGCTTCAGGTATGACAGGCTTTATTGCTTGGTTAGGAATTGCAATCAGTCATTATAGATTTAGAAGAGCATTTGATCTACAAGATTATGATAAGACAAAATTAAAATATAAAGCTAAATGGTTCCCATTTGGTCCATTGTTCGCATTTGCTTTATGTGCGATTGTAATCGTAGGGCAAGATGTTGATTTCATCCAAACTGGTGAATTCGAACCAAGAAGATTCTTTATTACTTATATGGGTATTCCTGTATTTTTAGCGTTTTATATTTTTCATAAGCTAAAATACAGAACTAAAATGATTCCACTTGATAAAGTTGACTTAAGTCAAGATGTGGATATGAAAGAATTTGAAAAGAATATTAAATAAACATTGACATAAGGGTTTATAATTGGTAAGATAAGTTTTGTTGAATACGAAACGGACCAAGTAGAAGCATACCCGCTTCTCACCTGTAGTGACGCGTTAAGCAGTTAGCAGGTATAATAAACCTTTAAAGTTTATGGATGAGAACGGGTGCATTATGCATTCGTTCTTTTTTTCTTGGACGACTTCGTAAAATTCTAGGAGGTGTCAACCATAGCTAAAGATCAAACTCAAGTTAATGACAAAATTCGTGCAAAAGAACTTCGCCTTATTGGCCAAGATGGTGAGCAAATTGGTGTTAAATCTAAATATGAAGCCCTTGAAATGGCTGAAAGAGTAGATTTAGACGTTGTAATCGTAGCGCCTAATGCTAAACCACCTGTTGCAAGAATTATGGATTACGGTAAATACAAATTCGAACAGCAGAAGAAAGAAAAAGAAATGCGTAAGAAACAAAAAGTAGTCAATGTTAAAGAAATTCGATTAAGTCCAACTATCGAAGAACATGACTTCGAAACTAAATTGAAACATGCTCAAAAATTCTTATCTAAAGAAGATAAAGTTAAAGTATCTATTAGATTTAGAGGTCGTGCGATCACGCATAAAGAAATTGGTCAACGTGTGTTAGAACGCTTTGCAGAATCTTGTAAAGACATAGCAACAGTTGAACAAAGACCTAAAATGGAAGGGCGTTCAATGTTCTTAATGTTAGCGCCAATTTCAAACGACAAATAAACCGAAATTATAGGAGGAAATCTCAATGCCTAAAATGAAAACTCATCGTGGAGCAGCAAAACGTGTTAAAAGAACTGGTTCAGGTCAATTAAAACGTTCTAGAGCGTTCACTTCACACTTATTCGCAAACAAATCTACAAAAGCAAAACGTAAATTGCGTAAAGCTTCATTAGTTTCTAAATCAGATACTAAACGAGTTAAACAAATGTTAACGTACGTAAAATAATAAACATAGCGGACTAATGGTCCATTTTAAGGAGGAATTATCATGCCACGTGTTAAAGGTGGAACAGTGACGAGAGCTCGTCGTAAAAAAGTTTTAAAATTATCTAAAGGTTACTTTGGTTCAAAACATACATTATATAAAGTTGCTAAGCAACAAGTTATGAAATCTGGTAACTACGCTTACCGTGACCGTCGTCAGAAAAAACGTGAATTCCGTAAATTATGGATTGCACGTATTAATGCAGCAGCTCGTCAAAACGACATTAGCTATAGCCGTTTAATGAATGGTCTTAAAGTAGCTGGTATTGAAATTAACCGTAAAATGCTTTCTGAAATCGCTATTTCAGACGAAAAAGCATTTGCTGAATTAGCTACTAAAGCTAAAGACGCTTTAGCTAAATAATTGCATTTCATTGTTGTATAAGCTGTCAATAAAGTTATTAACTTTATTGATGGCTTTTTTTATGAAATAATATAGTTGAAGATGCGTCTTCTTTACGCTTCAAATACGCTTTGTTAAAATAGTGTAGAAATAAGAATAAGGAGTTTATTATGTCTAAATTTGATGAAATGATAACAGTAGTACCACGTAAATTAATATTTAAAGACGAAGCTTATCAATTTGATGGGTTTAAATCTATTCAAGATGAAGAAACTAAATATATTTATGAAACAATTAGTCAATTTGAAACAAAACGTCGTGGTGACATGGAAGAAGATCCTTCATATAAACAACTCATTTCATATTGCATATTAGAAAATGAGGACGACGAAGTACTTGTATATGAAAGACTAACAGGTGGAGGCGAAAGCCGATTACACGGTTTAAGTTCAATTGGCGTAGGTGGACATATGAATGATGTTCCTGAAGCTGTAACAGTTGAAGAGGTAATTAGAGAGAATGCTGCAAGAGAACTGGAAGAAGAAGTTGGTTTAAATAAACAAGATGTAGCTAACATGGAGTTAATTGGATTTATAAATGATGATCAAGATGAAGTAGGAAAAGTTCATATTGGTGTTGTTTTTAAATTAAAGGTTAATAAATCTAGCGTTGAAGCAGTCGAAACAGACACGTTGAAAATTAAGTGGGCTGATCAATCAGAATTGTTAAATCATAAGAATTACGAAACATGGAGTAGTCTTATTATAGATGGTATATACAGAAGAGGTGAGTAACCTTGAGTGAAATTATTCCATTTCCAAAATTAAAAAAACAACTGGTTAACAATATTAATCTTGCGATCCGAAATGAACAATTTGATGAAGCATATGAATTGTTTGAGACGTATGAGCAACATTTTGAGATGGATGATGACCTATCAATAAAGAAATGTGAAGTCCTAAAATCTTGCGGTTACTATCTTGAATTGAGAGAAGAAGCAAGTATATTGCTCAATCAAGGTCATCCATTCTATGATAAAATAGTCATATATTTTGTAGAAAGTTTATACTTTTTAGAACAATATCAAACGGTAGTTGAAATTATTAATCAAATTAAAGATGAAAATATCGAACATGCTACTAGAATGGCATTGCTACCTATTCAAGATATGGCTAAAGAAAAGTTAAACCAAAGGCAATTGAAAGCTTCAGAGGTATTAAGAGCATTTCAAGAAACACAATTTGAAGAACAAATTAATCTACTTATAGATTTAATTGATCATCACTTAGGTATATTTAATTTAACTTTAGCTCAAATTATTGAGAATGAAGTATTGCATCCTAATGTGCAAAGTTTAATATTAGAATATTTAAGATTAAGTGAATGGTCAGCTGAAGTTAAATTCAATAAAATAGATGAGAATATTACTGTTATACCGACTGAATTACCTGGTATAGAAAGAACAAATTTTACACAAAATATCATTCCTAAAGTAATTGATCAGCTTGAAATTGATAGCCCTTCATCTATAGAGTTAGCTAAAAGTTTATTAAACCAACATGCCATTATTTTGTATCCAATTACACTTAATGATATAAATGATGATGTTTTAGTTGCATGTTACTTGAAACTTTTATCAGAACGTTTTAATATAGACGCTAACTACGAAAGTGTGGCTCAACAAGATTGGGACATATTCATTGAAGTCATTCAAAAATTACAATGAATATAAACACTATAGTTGAAACATTAGAAAGCTATGTTATAATTAAAGAGTTGAAAATTTATAAAATTAGGATAATCACGGAGGTTTTTATTCATGACAGCAACATGGGAAAAGAAAGAAGGTAACCAAGGTTTATTAACTGTTACGGTTCCTAAAGAAGAAGTAGATAAAGGATTAGACAAAGCATTCAAAAAAGTTGTTAAACAAATTAATGTACCTGGTTTCCGTAAAGGTAAAATGCCAAGACCATTATTTGAACAAAGATTTGGTGTTGAATCATTATACCAAGATGCTTTAGATTTCATTTTACCTGAAGCATATGGTAATGCAGTAGAAGAGGCAGAAATCAACCCAGTTGATCGTCCAGAAATCGACGTTACACAAATGGAAAAAGGTAAAGAACTTATCTTTGAAGCAACTGTAACTGTTGAACCAGAAGTTGAATTAGGAGACTATAAAGGTCTTTCAATCGAGAAACAAGATCGTGAAGTTACTGACGAAGAATTCAATCAAGCAATTGAAGATGCAGTAAGCCGTCAAGCTGAATTAACAGTTAAAGAAGGCGAAATCGCTGAAGGAGACGTTGTTAACATTAACTTTGATGGTTATGTTGATGGTGAAGCATTCGAGGGTGGTCAAGCAGAAGGTTATGATCTTGAAATTGGTTCTGGATCATTCATTCCTGGATTTGAAGAACAATTAATCGGTCTTAAAGCTAACGATAGCAAAGATGTTGTTGTCACATTCCCAGAAGAATACCACGCTGAAGAATTAGCTGGTAAAGAAGCTACTTTCAAATGTGAAGTTAACGAAGTGAAATCTAAAGAAATTCCAGAATTAGATGACGAGTTAGCACAAGAACTTGATGAATCAGTTAGCACAGTTGATGAATATAAAGAAAAATTACGTAAAGACTTAGAAGAAGCTAAAGTTAATCAAGCAGAAGCAACTGAAAAAGAAGAAGCTATTACAAAAGCTACTGACAATGCAAAAGTTGATATTCCAGAAGCTATGATTAATACAGAATTAGATCGTATGATGCAAGAATTTGAACAACGTATTTCTCAACAAGGTTTAAACCTTGAGTTATACTATCAATTCTCAGGTCAATCAGAAGAAGAACTTAAAGCACAAATGAAAGAAGATGCTGAAAAACGCGTTAAAACTAATTTGACTTTAAGAGCTATTGCTGATGCAGAGAATATCGAAGTATCTGATGCAGATGTTGAAGCTGAATTCGCTAAAATGAGCGAACAATTTGGATTATCTGTTGAAGATATTAAAGCAACATTAGGTAATAACGATATTTTAGTTAATGACCTTAAAATCCAAAAAGTTATCGATTTATTAGTAGCTGAATCAGCTGGAGAATAATAATTATTCGGTATTAAAGTAATTATAGTAGCAGAATATTTCTGCTACTATTCTTTTTTAGTCCGTTTAATTTGAAAAAGTAAAATACATTTAGTATAGTCTAAAAAGAATAGGGGTGTAAAAATGTTTAAATTTAATGATGGTGAAGAAAACTTAAAATGTTCTTTTTGTGGTAAAGAACAGGATCAAGTTAAAAAACTTGTTGCTGGTAGTGGCGTATATATTTGTAATGAATGTATAGAATTATGTTCTGAAATTGTAGAGGAAGAATTAAAGTCACAAGAACCAGAACAGTTTACTGATGTTCCTACACCTAAAGAAATTATGGAACAATTAAATGATTATGTTATCGGTCAAGAAAATGCGAAAAAATCATTAGCTGTAGCTGTTTATAATCATTATAAACGTGTACAACAACCTTCTGAAAGCGAAGATGGTGTTGAATTACAGAAAAGTAATATTGCATTAATCGGACCTACTGGTAGTGGTAAAACATTGCTTGCACAAACGTTAGCTAAATCATTAAATGTACCATTTGCAATTGCAGATGCAACAAGTTTAACTGAAGCAGGTTACGTTGGTGAAGACGTTGAAAATATATTATTAAGATTAATCCAAGCAGCAGATTTCGATGTTGAAAGTGCTGAAAAAGGTATCATTTACGTGGATGAAATTGATAAGATTGCACGTAAATCAGAGAACACGTCAATTACACGTGATGTGTCTGGTGAAGGTGTACAACAAGCGTTACTTAAGATTTTAGAAGGTACGACAGCAAGTGTACCGCCACAAGGTGGAAGAAAGCATCCAAACCAAGAGTTTATTCAAATAGATACAACAAATATTCTATTTATCCTTGGTGGTGCCTTTGATGGTATTGATGAAGTTATTAAACGTAGACTTGGTGAAAAAGTTATCGGCTTTAGTAGCTCAGGTGATGAAATTAGTGACGAAGAATCATTATTATCACAAATTAGACCAGAAGATTTACAGGCATATGGTTTAATTCCAGAATTTATTGGTAGAATCCCAATTGTAGCTAACCTTGAAACATTAGATGTTGATGCATTGAAAAATATTTTAACGCAACCTAAGAATGCGTTAGTTAAACAATATACTAAGATGCTTGAATTAGATGATGTTGAACTACAATTTGATGAACAAGCACTTACGGCTATTAGTGAATTAGCAATAGAACGTAAAACAGGTGCACGTGGACTTCGTTCAATTATTGAAGAAGCTTTAATCGATATTATGTTTGATATTCCATCTAGCTCTGATGTAAGTAAAGTAGTTATTACTGAAGATACAATTAGAGATCATAAATTACCAAACTTATATGATAGTGAAGGTAATTTAATCAATGATGAAAAAACATCAGCATAATCATATATGATTACTAAGGCTGAGACATGTTATTAACTGTCTCAGCCTTGTTTAATGTTTAAAAGTGATTTGATATAGCTATCGTTACTATGTTTAAAATATAAGTAAGATAAGATATAATAAAAGAAACAAACTTGTAGGAGAAAACGATGAAAATTAATCCGAATAATGTAGATATTATAATCAGTGCAGTAGATCCGAAACAATATCCTGAGACTGGTTTACCAGAAATAGCACTTAGCGGACGTTCAAATGTTGGTAAATCAACATTTATCAATACGTTAATTTCAAGAAAAAAAGTTGCAAGAACTTCATCGAAACCAGGTAAGACACAGACATTAAATTTCTTTAATATCGATGAGCAACTTATCTTTGTAGATGTACCAGGTTATGGATATGCTAAAGTTAGTAAAAAACAAAGAGAACAGTTTGGTAAAATGATTGAACAATATTTAACAACTAGAGAAGCATTAAGATGTGTAATTCAATTAGTTGATATTAGACATAAACCAACCCAAGATGATGTGTTGATGTATAACTATCTGAAACATTTTGAAATACCAACTATTGTCATCGCAACAAAAGAGGATAAAATTCCTAAAGGTAAAGTACAAAAGCATTTAAAAATCATTAGACAAACCTTAGAATTAGATCCTGAAGATAAATTGATTAGTTACTCATCTTTAAACAAAGATAAGACAGACAATATTTGGGCATTATTGTCACAATTTATTTAAACAAATTACTCACATTTCTAGATTAGAAATGTTATAATTTAGACATTGGACATAAATTAATGGGGGCGTTAGAAGTGCATGTTGTTGTAGTAAGCGTAAACTATAAGACTGCAGATGTTGCAATGCGTGAAAAACTAGCTTTTAATGATCAAGAAATTGAGAATGCGCTTGTAACACTTAACAATCAAAAATCTATATTAGAATGTGTAATCTTATCGACTTGTAATAGAACTGAAGTATATGCTGTTGTAGATCAAATCCACACTGGTAAATATTATATTCAGTCATTTTTAGCAGATTGGTTTGATCAATCATTAGATACAATTAAACAATATACAAATGTTTTAACTGAGAATGATGCAGTGGAACATTTATTTAGAGTGACTTCAGGATTAGACTCTATGGTTCTTGGAGAGACTCAAATTTTAGGTCAAATGAAAGACGCATTTCAAATTGCTCAAACAGAGGTTACAACTGGAACAATGTTTAACCGTCTATTTAAACAAGCAATTACTTTAGCTAAGCGTGCGCATCATGAGACTGATATTGCGTCAAATGCTGTTTCAGTATCTTATGCAGCTGTCGAATTATCTAAAAAGGTTTTAGGTAAATTAGATAATAAGAAAGCATTAATCATTGGTGCTGGGGAAATGGCTGAGTTAGCTGTTGCAAATTTAAATGGTAGTGGTGTTAATGACATTACTGTTTTAAATCGTACAGTAGCAAAAGCAGAATCACTTGCGATGCAGTATAAAGGTGTAGCGAAAAGTATCAATGAATTACAATGTTCATTAATGGAAGCGGATATTGTGATTAGTTCAACAAGTGCGGAACATTATGTATTAACGAAAGATATGATGCGTGATGTAGAGCGTTTTAGAAGAAATAAACCGTTAGTATTAATTGATATTGCGGTACCTAGAGATATAGACCCAGAAGTAAATGATTTAGAATTAATGTTTAATTACGATGTAGATGATTTAAACGGACTGGTTGATGCTAATTTAGCAGAACGTGAACAAGCAGCACGTGAAATTGAATTATTAATTGCTAAAGAAATTGATAAACATGAAGAATGGGTAAATATGCTAGGTGTTGTACCAATTATTACGGCATTAAGAGATAAAGCATCACATATACAACAAGATACTATGATGAGTGTAGAAAGAAAGTTACCTGATATGACTGACAGAGAGCGTAAAGTTATTTCTAAACATATGAAAAGTATCGTCAATCAACTATTAAAAGATCCGATTACACAAGCAAAAGAATTATCAACGGACAAAAAATCAAAAGAAAAATTAGAATTATTCCAAGAAATCTTCAATATCTCAAGTGAAGTTGAGCGAATAAATGAAACTAAGAAAGAATTAAAACAAGATCAATTGTCTCCTAAAACAGTTGAATCTTAATACAAAATAATGGTGATGCTATGCAAGATGTAATTTCTGTACGTTTGCATGAAATAGTATTAATTATTTACATGATTTGTTTAGGGTGCTATTTTTATGACTTTATTCAAAAGAATTCTAAAGTTAGAAAGTTTGGGTATTATACGCTAGGGATTGTTTGGATTTTTCAAACAATCTTTTTGTGCATGTATATTGTTACAACTAAACAATTCCCTGTACTAACGATTTTCGAAGGATTTTACTTTTATACATGGATGATTATCACTGTTTCATTAGTTTTAAATTATTTTAAATCCACAGATTTAACAGTCTTTATTATCAATTTGATTGGGTTTGTATTTCTAGTTATTCATACATTTAGACCTGAACAGTATGACACAGAAAATACTGCAGCAAATATAATGAATGAATTACTTTTAATACATATTTCTTTAGCTATTTTAAGCTATGTTCTTTTTGCATTGAGTACATCACATGCAATTTTGTATTTGTTACAAAGAAAAAATTTAAAAGAGAAAAAATTTAATCAAAAGTTCTTTAGAATGGGCAGTATTGACCAATTAGAACAAAATGTGTTCAGATTTACATTAGTAGGATTTTTAGTCTTATTAATTAGTTTAATACTTGGCATTCAATGGGGACTTATTATAATTGGTAGTGAAATTTGGATTGATAGTAAAGTAATCGGTTCATTAATAGTCTTACTACTTTATGGTATTTATTTATTTTTAAGAGTAAGAAAATCAATCAACACAAAAACGTTAGTTATAGCAAATATTATGATGTTTCTCGTGTGTATGATAAATTATTTGGTGGTCTCAAAATTTTCAGGATTTCATCAATGGTTTAACTAAACAATGGTGGAGGAAATTATGCGTAAAATTATTGTAGGTTCTAGAAAAAGTAAATTAGCTATGACGCAGAGTCAGCAATTTATAGATAAATTAAAAGAAAAATACCCAGAATTAGATATTGAAATTAAAGAAATTGTTACTAAAGGTGATAAGATTGTTGATGTTCAATTATCTAAAGTTGGTGGTAAAGGATTATTCGTTAAGGAAATACAACAAGCATTATTCAATCATGAAATTGACTTTGCTATTCATTCCTTAAAAGATGTTCCAAGTGAATTGCCTGATGAATTAACATTAGGATGTATTCCAGAACGTGAAAATCCATTTGATGCATATATCGCAAATAACCATGTTAAACTTGCGGATTTGAAACCAGGTAGTATTGTTGGTACAAGTTCATTAAGACGTGGTGCACAATTATTAGCAAAATATCCTCATTTAGAAATTAAGTGGATTCGTGGAAATATTGATACACGCTTAAATAAATTAGAAACTGAAGACTTCGATGCGATTATACTTGCTGCAGCTGGATTAAAACGTATGGGCTGGAGTGATGATATCGTTACTGAATATTTACAAGAAGATACAATGGTACCTGCTATAGGCCAAGGTGCACTAGGTATCGAATGTAGAAGTGATGATCAAGAATTATTAGATATTCTTAAATCAGTTCATGATGAGAATGTAGAAACATGTGTAACATGTGAAAGAACTTTCTTAAATGAAATGGATGGTAGTTGTAAAGTGCCAATAGCTGGTTACGCAACACTTGAAAAAGATGAAATTTCATTTACAGGTTTAATCATGTCTCCAGATGGTAAAGAAAGATATGAATCAACAATAAAAGGGACTGACCCTGTTGAAATAGGTAAACAAGTTTCTGAAGAACTAAAAGCACAGGGTGCATATGAAATCATTAAGAAATTGAACGAAGAAGCATAATAAGGAGTCGTTAACATGAAGCCAATCATTGTGGTTACAAGTACAAGAACTGTTCAACGTGAAGATGTCGAAATTCGTCATTATCCGTTCATTGATATTGTTCCTATCAAATTTGAACAATCTTGTTTAAAACCACACTATGATTGGCTTATTTTTACGTCTGTAAATGCGATCAAAATATTTGAACCATATTTAAATCAAATAGAAGTCGATTGTATAGCAGTTATCGGTACAAAAACAAAAAAAGTAGCAGATCAATACAATATTCCAGTAGATTTAATGCCAGATTCATTTACTCAAGAAGGCTTATTACATGAATTTAAAGATCAGTTCACAAATCAATCTATATTAATCCCATGTAGTAAACAAGCTAGAGATAAACTGGCGAAAGAACTTATGAAATGGGATAATCAAGTACAAGTACTGCATCTATATGAGCCTGTTACAAATATAGAAAATGTTAGAAAAGTACATGAACTGATACAACAGCAAGAAGTAACGCATGTTACTTTTTCAAGTTCATCAGCTGTTTCTAGTTATTTTGATACCTATCATCGAATTCCGAACTCAGTTGAAGTTTATGCAATTGGTGCTATAACAGAGCGAAAGTTAAATACATATCATCAACCTTCTAAAGTAGCAGAAGAATACACATTAGAAGGCATGATAAATACAATTTTGAAAGAGGTAAAATCATGAAATTTGATAGACATAGAAGACTTAGATCATCTCAAGTAATGAGAAATATGGTGAAAGAAACGTATGTTCATAAATCAGATTTAATATATCCGATTTTTGTAATTGAAGAAGATAATATTAAGAACGAAATATCTTCAATGCCAGGTATTTATCAATTAAGTTTAAACTTATTAGAACAAGAGCTTAAAGAAGCTTATGATTTAGGCATTAGAGGTGTTATGTTCTTTGGTATACCTAATGAGAAAGATGCTTGTGGAACAGGTGCTTTTATTGATGATGGTATTATACAAAAAGCAACACGATTATCTAAAAGTAAATTCCCAGATATGTTAGTAGTGGCGGATACGTGTTTATGTGAATATACAGACCACGGACATTGCGGTGTAATAAACGAAGAAACAAAAGATGTAGATAACGATCAATCATTAGAATTACTTGTAAAAACAGCTGTATCACAAGCTAAAGCTGGTGCAGATATTATTGCTCCAAGTAATATGATGGACGGATTTGTTGCTGAAATTAGAGAAGGTTTAGATCAAGCAGGATTTATAAATATTCCTATTATGAGTTATGGTATTAAATACGCATCTAGCTTCTATGGCCCATTTAGAGAAGCAGCAGAAGGGGCACCTTCATTTGGTGATCGTAAGACTTATCAAATGGATCCAAGTAATCGATTAGAAGCATTCAGAGAATTAGAAAGTGATATTAAAGAAGGTTGCGACATGATGATTGTTAAACCAGCTCTAAGCTATTTAGATATCATTAGAGATGTTCGTAATCGCTCAGACTTACCAATTGTTGCATACAATGTAAGTGGAGAATACAGTATGACAAAAGCAGCTGCATTAAATGGCTGGATAGATGAAGAAAAAATTGTGATGGAACAAATGACGTCAATGAAACGTGCTGGCGCTGACATGATTATTACTTATTTTGCTAAAGATATTTGTAAATATATAGATGGAGGAGACTACTAATATGAGATATGAACGTTCAATAAATGCCTATGATGAAGCCGTAAATTTAATGCCAGGTGGCGTAAATAGTCCAGTACGTGCTTTTAAATCAGTAGATACACCACCGATTTTTATGGACCACGGACAAGGATCTAAAATTTATGATGTAGATGGTAATGAATATATTGATTATGTATTAAGTTGGGGACCATTAATTCTAGGTCATACACATGAAAAAGTAAAAGCTGCATTACATGAAGCAGTTGATAAAGGTACTTCATTCGGTGCATCAACTGAACTTGAAAATAAAATGGCAAAACTTGTTATTGAACGTGTGCCATCTATTGAAATGGTGAGAATGGTTTCTTCAGGTACAGAAGCGACATTAGCCGCTTTACGTCTTGCTAGAGGATATACTGGTAGAAATAAAATATTGAAATTTGAAGGCTGTTATCACGGTCATAGTGATTCATTATTAATTAAAGCAGGTTCTGGCGTTGCGACTTTAGGTTTACCAGATTCTCCTGGTGTACCAGAAGGCACAGCTAAAAACACTGTTACTGTACCATATAACGATATTGAAGCAGTAAAAGTTGCGTTTGAACACTTTGGTGAAGATATTGCTGGCGTCATAGTTGAGCCAGTAGCTGGTAACATGGGCGTCGTGCCACCTGTTGAAGGCTTCTTAGAAGGTTTACGTGATATTACGAAAGAATATGGCTCATTACTTATATTTGATGAAGTCATGACTGGATTTAGAGTTGGCTATAACTGTGCACAAGGTTACTTTGGTGTAACACCAGATTTAACATGTTTAGGTAAAGTTATAGGTGGTGGACTACCAGTTGGTGCATTCGGTGGTAAGAGAGAAATTATGGAAGAAATAGCACCAGTCGGTAATGTATATCAAGCTGGTACACTTTCAGGTAACCCATTAGCAATGACAAGTGGTTATGCAACACTAAGTGAATTAACTGAAGAAAGCTATCAATACTTTAATGAACTTGGAGATTTACTTGAAAAGGGTCTGAAAGAAGTATTTGCAAAACACGCTGTTCCGATTACGGTTAATCGTGCAGGTTCAATGATCGGTTATTTCTTAAATGAAGGACCTGTAACTAACTTTGATGAAGCAAATTCTTCAGATTTAGAACTATTTAGTAAAATGTATAGAGAAATGGCTCAAGAGGGCGTATTCTTACCACCTTCACAATTTGAAGGAACATTCTTATCTACAGCACATACTAAAGAAGATATTGAAAAAACAATTCAAGCTTTTGACACTGCTTTAGAAAGAATTACGAACGAATAAAACATACCTCAAATTATAGAACGATAAATGATATAATTTTTTTGAGGTGTTAAATCATGAATAGAAATAAATGGAACATTATACTCGTTAGTTTGTTAGCAATTATACTCGGTTTTGTGTTACAAAGTATTCACATGATATTACCATGGTTGTTTGGACCTATATTTGCGAGTTTAATTGTGATTAAAGTGTTGAAAAGAACGATTAAATGGCCAACATGGTTAGGTAATATCGGGTTACTGATATTAGGTATTCAAATGGGTTCTACATTCACGCCTAATGTCCTTCATGATATTAAAGATGAATGGATACAAATTATATTAATGTCAGTTTGTATATTAATACTTGCGTTAATTGTATCAATAGCGTTTAGAAAAATTGCAAATGTTACTTTCGAAACGGCATTGTTAAGTGCAATACCAGGTGCTTTAAGTCAGATGGTTATTATGGCTGAAGAAAATAAAAAAGCAGATTTGTTAATTGTTACACTGACACAAACATCTCGAATCATGTTTGTCGTAATATTAGTTCCAATTATTTCATCCATTTATGGTAATGATGGTACCGCGTCAGGAGAAATTGAAAAGGCGCCATCTATATTTACAGCGCTAGATTTCACAGGACTATTTGTGCTACTAATCGGTATCATCGCTTTATACTTTATATTCTATAAATTGAAAGTGCCTGTGCCGCAATTACTTGCACCGATATTTGTATTATTAGTATGGAATTTATATACTGGGCAAATCTTCTCGTTAGATTATCCGATTATTGTCGTTGCACAAGTATTATTCGGTATAAGAATAGGTGTTCAAATATCAGATTTAATCAATAATTTAACGAGAAAAACGATTTTTGCTATAGCATTTCAAAATGTATCACTCATTATTGGGGCATTTGTACTTGTCTTTGTATTTGAGTTATTTATAGACGACAATATAAACGATTTATTCTTAAGTGCAGCACCTGGTGGTATGGCTCAAATCATCGTTGTAGCATTAGAAACAGGCGGAGATGTCGCCATGATTTCAAGTTATCATATATTTAGGATATTCTTTATTCTACTGATTGTTGCGCCATTAATTAAAATATTCTTAACAGCACGAACTAGAAAATATGGAAATTAAATTGAATCAATATTGACTTATATGGATTCTGCTTATATTATTAAAGTAATCGAATATTTATCAAGGAAGAGTAAATCATTGATTAATGATAGAGAGTGCATGGTTGGTGTAAATGCATATTAATGATGATTGAAGGTAGCCTTAAATTGAACGTTAATTGAAACTAAGTAGGTTAATGCGTGTGCGAGCGATAATCGTTAGAGTGCAATATAAGTGATTATATTGAATTTAGGTGGTACCACGGTTTAACCCGTCCTATTTATTAGGACGGGTTTTTTATATTATAAAGGGAGTGATTTTAATGGAAATGGAACCTAAGTATAACCCTAAGAAGGTTGAAGAAGGCCGTTATCAATTTTGGTTAGATCATAATTATTTTAAGCCAAGTGAAAATAAAGAAAAGGAAACATACACAATTGTTATTCCACCACCAAACGTAACAGGGAAGTTGCATTTAGGACATGCATGGGATACAACTTTACAAGATATTTTAACAAGAATGAAAAGAATGCAAGGTTATGACACATTGTATTTACCAGGTATGGACCACGCAGGTATTGCGACACAAGCTAAAGTTGAAGGTAAATTAAGAGAACAAGGTTTAACAAGACATGATTTAGGAAGAGAAAAATTCCTTGAACATGCTTGGTCATGGAAAGAAGAATATGCTGACTTTATTAGAGCGCAATGGGCTAAGTTAGGATTAGGATTAGACTATAGTCGTGAACGTTTTACATTAGATGAAGGCTTATCTCAAGCAGTTAAAAAAGTGTTTGTTGATATGTATAACAAAGGTCTTATCTATCGTGGTGAAAGAATCATTAACTGGGATCCACAAACTAAAACAGCTATTTCTGATATTGAAGTTATTCACGAAGATATTACAGGTCATTTCTATCATATTAAATATCCTTTTAAAGACGGTGAAGGTGCAATTGAAATTGCAACGACACGTCCTGAAACGATGTTAGGTGACACAGCAATTGTTGTTAACCCAAATGATGATCGTTACAAACATTTAATTGGTAAATCAGTTATCTTACCGATTATTGGTCGTGAATTACCGATTATTGGTGATGACTATGTTGATATTGAATTCGGTAGTGGAGCAATGAAAGTTACACCAGCTCATGACCCTAATGACTTCGAAATTGGAGAAAGACATCAACTAGAAAAAATTAATGTTATGAATGAAGACGGTACGATGAATGAGCTTGCTGGTAAATATAATGGTTTAGATCGTTTTGAATGCCGTAAACAATTAATCGAAGACTTAAAAGAAACTGGTGAATTAATCAAAATAGAAGAACATGTTCATTCTGTTGGTCACTCAGAAAGAAGTGGTGCAGTAGTAGAACCTTATTTATCTACACAATGGTTTGTTAAAATGGAACCATTAGCTAAACAAGCATTAGACAATCAAGATACAGATGGTCGTATTAATTTTGTACCAGATCGTTTTGAAGGAACATTCAATAGATGGATGGAAAACATTCGTGACTGGACAATTTCAAGACAATTATGGTGGGGTCATCAAATCCCAGCATGGTACCATAATGAAACAGGCGAAACTTACGTTGGCGAAGAACCACCAGCAGATATCGAGAACTGGACTCAAGATGAAGATGTTCTAGATACATGGTTTAGTTCTGCATTATGGCCATTCTCAACATTAGGTTGGCCAGATGAAAACAATGAAGATTTCAAACGTTACTATCCAACTAATACGTTAGTAACAGGTTATGATATTATTTTCTTCTGGGTATCAAGAATGATATTCCAAGGTTTAGAATTTACAGGTAAAAAACCGTTCAATGACGTTTTATTACACGGTTTAGTAAGAGCTGAAGATGGCCGTAAAATGAGTAAATCACTTGGTAACGGTGTTGACCCAATGGATGTAATTGATGAATATGGCGCAGATAGTTTAAGATACTTCTTAGCTACTGGTTCATCTCCAGGTCATGACTTACGTTATTCTACTGAAAAAGTTGAAGCGGTATGGAACTTTATCAATAAAATTTGGAATGCGTCACGTTTCAGCATCATGAATATCGGTGAAGATTTCAAATTTGAAGATATAGATTTATCTGGTGAAAAATCAGTTGCAGATGAATGGATTCTTACACGATTAAATGAAACTATTGCGAACGTTACGGATTTAAGTGATAAATATGAATTTGGTGAAGTTGGTCGTGTATTATATAACTTCATTTGGGATGAATTCTGTGATTGGTATATCGAAATGAGTAAAATACCAATGAATGGTGATGACGAAGCTAAAAAACAAACGACACGTTCAGTATTAGCTTATACGTTAGATCAAACAATGCGTATGCTTCATCCATTAATGCCATTTGTAACAGAACATATTTGGCAAGCATTACCACATGAAGGTGAAACAATTATTCAAGCTTCATGGCCTGAAGTAAGACCAGAACTATCAAATGAAAATAGTAAAGTATCTATGCAACTATTAGTTGAAATCATTAAATCTGTAAGACAAGCACGTCGTGAAGTGAATACGCCAATGTCTAAAGAAGTACCAATTCACATTGGAGCTAAAGATGAAAAATTGAAAAAACAACTTTTAGACAATAAAGATTATTTAATGCGTTTCTGTAATCCAAGTGAGTTAGTGATTGATACAAAAGTTGAAATACCAGAAAAAGCAATGACTGAAGTAGTTTTTGGTGCGACAGTTGTATTACCTTTAGAAGGTTTAATTGACATGGATAAAGAAATAGAAAGACTTGAACAAGAACTTCAAAAATGGCAAAAAGAATTAGATCGTGTTAATAAAAAATTAAGCAATGAAAAATTCGTTGCAAATGCACCTGAAAAGATTATTAACGAAGAAAAAGATAAAAAAGTTAATTATCAAGAAAAATATGATGGTGTATTAGCAAGAATTGAACAACTGAAAGGCTAGGAAATCTTATGAATTATTTAGATAGTTTACACTGGATACATGAACGCACGAAGTTCGGTATTAAACCAGGCGTTAAAAGAATGAAGTGGATGCTCGACAAATTAGGTAATCCTGAAGAAAAGATTCAAGCAGTTCACGTAGTCGGTACAAATGGTAAAGGTTCAACTGTCAGTTATTTAAGAGAAGCCCTAGTAGCTAATAAATATAAAATTGGTACTTTCACATCGCCATTTATAGTCACTTTCAATGAAAGAATCAGTATTAATGGAACACCAATTACAGATGATGAATTGGTTGAGTTAGTTCAGATAGTTAAACCAATATCTGAACGACTTGAATCTGAAACTGATTTAGGTCCAGCTACTGAATTTGAAATCATTACATTAATGATGTTTGTATATTTTGGTACAGTACATCCTGTAGACTTTGTCATCATTGAAGCGGGATTAGGTGCTTTAAATGATTCAACGAATGTATTTCAACCAATAATGACTGTGTTAACAAGTATCGGTTTAGATCATACTAATATTTTAGGCGATACGTATATGGATATTGCAAGAGAAAAAGCTGGTGTCATTAAACCAAGTGTTCCTCTTGTATATGCCATTAAGCCTAAAGATGCGTTACATTTCGTTAGAGAAGTAGTTGAGAAAAATTATAATAAAGGTCTAGAACTAGATCGAGATTTTCATGTACTGTCAGATAATACTGAATTTACGTATCGATATGGTAGTTATGAATTAGAAAACATTCAACTAAGAATGATAGGTCAACATCAGCATGAAAATGCTGCACTAGCGATTACAACACTTATTGAAATGTATCAAAGAGGTATGATTCAATTAAACTTTAATACAATGATTGAAGCGATAGAACATACAACATGGTCAGGTCGAATTGAAAAAGTTCAAGAGCAACCACTTATTTTAATAGACGGTGCACATAATAAAGAAAGTATTGATGCATTAGTAGATACATTAAAACAATACTATTCTGACAAAAAAATCGATGTGTTATTTGCAGCGATAGATGGTAAGCCAATAGGGAAAATGATGAATAGCATAGAAGAAATTACTAATAGGTTTTATGTAACAACATTTGATTTTCCAAAAGCATTACCAATAGATGCAGTATACGATTATTTAGAGCATCACCATATTGAAAAAGTTCAAGACTATCCTCAATTTATTGAAAAGTACGACGGAGAATTACTCGTTGTAACAGGAAGTTTATACTTTATTAGCGAAGTAAGAAAATTATTTAAAGATTAATATAGAATGGGAGTGGGACAGAAATCTAATTTGTATAAAAAGATTTCGTTGTCCTGGCAAGGATGACTAGAGTTGAAAAAAAGCTTAGTACAAGCGCATTTTCAATTCAGACTTCTACTGCTAATATGATAAAAGAGACTGAGACATTACATTATGTCCCAGTCTCTTTTCTTATATATCTTTAACGAGTGTCATTTTGTTACTATGGCATCCTTAGTTACACTTGCGCTGACTTTTGTTACTATGGACATCCTTAGTTACACTTCCGACGATTTTTGTTACTATGGGCACCATACTATAAACACGCCTTCACAAATTAAGCTAAAAATCATAAAAACACCTCATTTTACTGAGTAAATCAGTAAATGAGGTGTTTTTTAATTTGAGTTAGGAATTATGTCCCAAACTCATTTTTTATGCCCATACTTTTCGCGGATAAGTTCTCAGCTTATTTTTAACGATTTTGTAACGTGCTGACGCCTGAGGGAATTGTATGAGTGAGAGACTACAGGCTCGAACCATACCCTAGGCAAGCATGCACGAACAAAATCATAGATTTTTATATAATATTCAATATTTTCTGATAATAGTGTATGATGGTACTTATAAATAGGGGGGATTAATTTGAAAGATATAGTTGGAAAATTTATAAGGTTCAAGAATCCTCATACATATGCTATATTGCTTTTCATTATTGCTATGAGTTGTTTACTGACTTATGTGATACCTTCTGGGGAATTTGACAGGAAGTCTGTTAATGATCGGGAAGAAGTTGTTTCGGGTACATATCATTTAGTAGATAGTGAACCTTCTGGCTTTTTAGAAATATTTAGATCGATACCTGAAGGATTAATCAGTGGTGCTGATATTATCTTTTACATATTTTTAGTTGGTGGTGCATTTGGCATAATTCATAAGACAGGAGCCATTACAAATGGCGTCAATGCTGCAATGAATAAGCTTGGTAAAAACGGTAAGTTAATGATTCCACTAACGATGTTTATTTTTTCATTGCTTGGTTTCTCTATAGGTTTAGCTGAAGAGACGATTATTTTTGTTCCAATCGGTATAGCGATTGCTAGAGCAGTTGGATATGATGCAATGACAGGTGCTGCAATGATTATCATGGGCGCTGCTGCTGGCTTTCTGGGTGGAATGCTCAACCCATTTACAGTTGGAGTTGCTCAACAGATTGCAGAAATTCCGCTTTTTTCTGGATGGGAATTTAGAACGATTATTTATATTTGTGTATTAATTGTTGGTATTGCATACGTTATGTTTTACGCTCGAAAAGTTAAAAAGAATCCAAAGAAAAGTTTAGTATACGAGTTAGAACAACAAGAAAAGAATCAAACAGAACCACAAGAAGAGATTGGTAGATTTACAAAGCGACAAATGTTTTGTTTAATTTTATTAGTCAGTGCAATATGTTTTAACGTATTTGGTATTTTTACATTTGGTTGGTCATTTAATGAAATGAGTGCTAATTTCTTGCTTGTCGGATTATTGGCAGGATTTATTGCTGGGTTAGGTTTTAATGGTACTTTCGATGCTTTAATCGAGGGTATGCAGTCTATTTTATTTGGGGCATTAATTGTTGGTTTCGCTAAAGCAATCGTCGTTGTATTAGAAAATGGTAAAATTATCGACACAATCGTTTATTATTTAACAAATACAATTCAAGATTTACCAGCAAGTATTACGGTAGGGATGATGTTTATCATACAAATGATTTTGAACTTCTTTATCCCATCTGGTTCTGGTCAAGCGATGACTACGATGCCATTAATGGTGCCAATTTCTGATTTATTGAATATCAATAGACAAATGGCAGTACTTGCCTTCCAATATGGTGATGCAGTGAGTAATAGTATTTTCCCAACATCAGCTTCGTTAATGGGAGGATTAGCTGTAGCAGGTATCTCATATACAACTTGGGTTAAATTTATTTGGAAGTTATTATTACTGTGGGTAGTTATCTGTTTAGTTGGTATTTTTATTGCGTTAGCCCTAGGTTATTAAATTTTAAAATTTTACAAAACTTGAAAAACACATGTATTCTTTAGGTGTTTTTCAAGTTTTTTAATGGAATTATAAATCGTTTAAAAGTATTAAAGCTATTTACTAACAATATGCGATTATAAATATTGAGGTGTTATTTGGTATATTAATTTATATCAAAAAGGAGTTAAAAAAGCATGTTCAAAATGTTTATATTCGGTGCAATCATTGCAAGTTATATGTATCAACTTACGGGTGTAAAAAAAGTAAACTTTCATTTATTAACGAAGCAATCTGTTTGTGAATCATGTTATACAACACTTAAACCGATAGATTTAATACCCGTTGTAAGTTATGTAGCATTACGCGGTAAATGTCGTTATTGTAAGAAGCGCATTCCAATAAGTTTATTAATTTGTGAAGTCCTATTTGGCATACTATTTCTCATTCCAATTCTTTCATTCGTTCAATTAAATCCTCTTTTGTATTACTTCTCAATTATATTTTTAATACCTTTATCTATTTATGATTTCCATCATTTTGTCATACCGAATCATATGCTCATCCTTATGTTAGTATGTAGCATTTATTTATTTGGAATAACGCGAGAACAAGTTTTTTACGCACTGTTTATCATATTGATTTTGCATGTCTTATATTTCGTATCAAAAGGAGGGCTAGGTTATGGAGATATTAAATTATTTTCGTTACTCAGTTTAATTTTGCCAGTATCACATTTTATATTATGTTTTATGTTTACTTTTATATTTGCAGGTATATTAACTACTCTATATGTATGTATTACAAGAAACAAAATTCAAAAAGTACCACTCGTTCCTTTTATGACACTTGCAGTTATATTTGTACAATTATTCCAAACTCAACTTAATGATTATTTTTTAGGAGGCTACTATGGTTATTAAAATTAAAGATTTACAACATGAAGATAAACCGAGAGAAAGACTTAAATCATATGGTCCAGATAAATTAACAAATAGAGAATTATTGGCGATCATTATTAATTCAGGAAGCAAACAATATTCTAGTCTAGAATGTGCAAATAAAGTATTGAATTTAGTTGAAAATACAAGAGAGCTAAGACATTTAACATTGTCTGAATTACTAAGTGTTAATGGCATTGGTGAATCTAAAGCTATTACAATTTTAGCAGTTATTGAATTAGCTAAAAGAATGCATAGCAATACCGTTCTCGACAAAGTAGAAATCAATGAACCACAAGATGTTGCAGATTATTTAATGGAAAAATTAAGATATTTAAAGCAAGAACACTTTGTTGCTTTATTATTAAATACAAAGAATCAAATTATACACGAACAATCGATTTTTATTGGATCATTAAATATGGCGGTTGTCCATCCGAGAGATTTATTGAGAGAGGCAGTTAAGCATTCTGCTGCTTCAATTGTCATTGCACATAATCATCCAAGTGGTGATCCGACACCATCATTAGAAGATATTAAAACGACAAAGCGAATATTATATTGTTGTGATTTAATGGGTATCGACTTATTAGATCATATTATCATTGGTGATGGAGAATTTATCAGCATATTTGAAAATGACTATATCATGCGTGAAGACTTAGAAATTAATAATATAACTGAATGATTCAATGTTATAATGTAATTAAAAATGAGTCAGGAGTTTTTATTTTGCAAATCATAACGTTCTTATTTGTCGTATTACCGTTACTATTTATTATTTCTTTATTTCAACGTAAGAAAAAGAGACCAATTGTTAGAAAAGACTATGGCATCACGTTGGTGTTAGGTATCATTGGTGTTTTCTTAGCATCCATTATTCTTACTTTAACAAAAGACGGTTCTGCACTTTCAATTAATTTAATACTTGGTTCAATTGTTGCAGGAATTGCTTGGGGTATTCTCGTTTCAATTACATTATTCATTTTAAACAAAATATTAAACAAATAAATAAAATTGTAAATTTTCGGATATTATATTGACATTAATTTTTGAAAAGGCTATCATTAACTTAAATTTATAAGAGAGGAGGTAGTGACTTATGAGAAACATCAGAAGAAGATTTTATAAACAAACAACATCATACATCACTACCCCTACGTTAAATATGAAGCATTAGGGAGTAGTATATACACTTCCTTTAGAATGTAATTAAAGCACACGCTTTCTTTAAGGATGCGTGTGCTTTTTTGTGTTTAATGATAGGGGTTAAGGGGGGACAACATGTTTCAAGCAATTAAAAAGTTAATGTGGTTTTTTAAAGATCATTGGAAGAGATATTCGATTGCAATTATTCTGTTATTAATTGCGAACGTTGTAGAAGTACTGCCACCTTGGATAGTAGGGCAGACTATAGATAAGATAAGTGACCGTTCTTTAACTGAACAAATATATCACCAATTAGTGATTATTTTTATAATTGTATTAATTTTGTCTTATATTGTGAATTATATTTGGAGAACTTTAATTTTTTCAGGTTCTCAAATACTTGAATCAATTATGAGACGTAAACTGATGCAAAAATTTTTATCAATGAGTCCAACATTTTTTGAGAAAAATCGAACTGGAGATTTGATGGCAAAGTCTACAAACGATTTGAATCAAATTAGAAATACTGCAGGGATAGGGATTTTAACTTTAATTGATTCTACAACATTTATGGGAACGATAATATTAACGATGGGTATTACAGTATCATGGAAGCTTACACTATTTGCACTGATTCCATTACCTTTACTAGCCATATTAGAAATTGAATTAGGTAAAAGAATCCATAAACGCTATTTAGTTTCACAAAAATCGTTTGGTGATATGAATGACAGTGTTCTTGAGTCTATTGAAGGTGTACGTGTCACAAGAGCGTATGTACAAGAAGATAAACTCAACAAAGATTTCAAAAATATGACTGAAAGTGTCGTAGAAAAATTTATGAATGTTGAAAAGATGGATGCATTTTTTCAACCAATAACGATTATTATAACTGCCATGAGTCAAGTTATCGGAATAGGTTATGGTGCTTTTCTCGTTAACAGTGGTGAAATGACAATTGGTGGACTGATTTCATTCACCGTATATTTAAATATGCTCGTATGGCCAATGTTTTCAGTAGGTATTTTGATAAATATTATGCAAAGAGGTAATGCGTCTATTGATCGTGTTGAAGAAACGTTAAATGAAGCGGAAACAGTACTTGATGTAGAAAATAAAGGCATGCCTTCACATGATATAGGTATGAATTCTGTTGTGTTTAAATACCCATCTAGTGAATCCATTAACTTAAACAACATCAATATCATACTAGGTAAAGGTGAAACTTTAGGTATTGTTGGTGCAACTGGTTCAGGTAAGACGACGTTAATCAAACAAATTTTGAAAGAATATCCTACTGGAGATGGAGAAATCGTACTTGGAGAAACGAATATCAATCAAATTTCAAAAAGTGATTTAAGAAGTTTAATTGGTTATGTATCTCAAGAAAATATTTTATTCTCTAGATCGATTAGAGATAACATTAGATTTGGTAAATCTGATGCTACTGATAATGAAATCGAAGAAGCAATCAAATTAGCATACTTTGAAAAAGATATTGAACGTTTACCACAAGGTTTAGAAACTTTAGTAGGAGAAAAAGGTATAGCAATTTCTGGAGGTCAAAAGCAAAGAATAGCGATTGCTAGAGCATTGATTATGGATCCTAAAATATTAATTTTAGACGATGCACTATCTGCTGTTGATGCAAAAACTGAAAAGAAAATTATACAAAACATTCAAAAAAATAGACAAGGTAAAACAACCATTATTGCGACACATCGATTATCTGGTGTTAAACATGCTAATCAAATTGTTGTAATGGACCATGGAGAAATAACAGAGTCAGGTACACATGACCAATTACTCCAAATGAATGGTTGGTACAAATCTCAATTTGAAAGACAACGGTTGAAGGAGGTGTATAGCAAGTGAGTATTGTAAATCAACTCTTTCCATTTGTTAGCAAATATAAGAAAAGATTCATCATTGGTATTGTTATTTTAATTGGTGCAGTGGGATTTGAATTATTAGGGCCATTGGTTGCGATGTATATTATTGATCATTATGTTAAAACATCTGCTGCACAAATTATACAATTACGACCAGTGCTACTATTATTGAGTTTGTTCTTTGTGGTGTCACTTATTCATGCGATATTAAGTTATTTTCAAACACTTGTTCTTCAACGTGCTGGCTCAGATGTTATTAAAGAGTTAAGAATTAAACTTTTTGAACACGTTCAAAAGTTACCGATTAAATACTTTGATAATTTACCAGCAGGAAAAGTAGTCGCAAGAATCACGAATGATACACAAATGATACTCGAACTATTCACTGTTATATTACCAAACTTTATTTCAGCTTTTATCACGATGATAGGTGTCATTATTGCGATATTCTTTATTAATACAAAAATTGGACTCATCGCACTGGTTACAATTCCTTTTGTCATGCTTTGGTTGTTGTGGTACAAAAAAGTAACAGGTAAATACAACTATGTAATTCGAGAAAAAAACAGTGATATGAATGCACTTATCAATGAATCTATAAATGGTATGAATATCATTCAAGCATTTAAACAAGAAAAACAAATTATGGATGATTTCGATGAAATGAATCAAGCGTATTTAAACAATTATAAGAAAATCATACAATTTGATTCGCTGACAGAACATAATTTGTTAAGTACGATTAGAAGTATTGTGTTTTTAATGTTGATTGTCGTATTTGGAACACAATTTCTAAATTCTTCTGTCGCGATTTCAGTGGGTACGTTGTATATTCTTGTAAACTATATCACGAGATTATTTGATCCTTTGTTTGGTGTATTAAATGTATTGGGACAATTAGAACAAGCAAGAGTTTCTTGCGTAAGAGTATTTGAAATGATGAATGTATCTGAAGAAAAGATGCCAGAACATCAAGTTCAATTGCCTGAAAAAATAGAAGGTACCGTTCATTTTAAGGATGTATCGTTTGCATATAATGAAGGTGAATACGTCTTGGAAAATATCAATTTAGAAGTCGATAAAGGACAAACAATTGCGTTAGTTGGACATACAGGATCAGGCAAAAGTTCTATCATGAATTTACTATTCAGATTCTATGATCCTACTGTTGGAACGATTGAAATTGATGGTATACCAACTATTAAGACTGAAAAAAGAGATATGCGTAAACATATGGGCATTGTATTACAAGACCCATACTTATATACGGGGACTATTTTATCCAACATTACATTAGACGATCCTAAAGTGACGAGAGAAAAAGCTGTTGAAAGTTTAAATGCAGTAGGTGGAGATAGAGTGTTAGAACACTTCAAAAAAGGAATTGATGAGCCAGTTATTGAACGAGGTCGAACATTAAGTTCTGGACAACGACAAATCATTTCATTTGCGAGAGCACTGGCATTTGATCCAGAAATTTTGATTTTAGATGAAGCGACATCAAGTATCGATTCTGAAACGGAAGAAATTATACAAAAAGCAATGACTGTGTTGTCTAAAGGACGAACATCATTTATTATTGCACATCGACTTTCAACGATTAAGAATGCTGATCAAATTATTGTTCTTGATAAAGGTCGCATAATTGAAAAAGGTAATCATGATGAGTTAATTAAATCAGAAGGACAATATTACAAAATGTATCAAATGCAGTCTTTAACAGATTAATCGTGCTACACAAACTAATGGCCTGGGATATGTAATCCCAGGCCATTGTTTTATATTTTTAAACTCATCATTGCGGTCACATAAAGTAAAGTACACCTTGATATATGAAGTAAATAACTAAAGCGATGATTGCTAATTTTATTACAACTCTTAATAATCCAACGAAAAATCTAAAAAAGATAATTAAAAACAAGATAGCTAAAAATATATATATTAATTCCAAATTTATCACCTCTTGAATTCATTATATAGAATAGAGCAAGTAATTACATCAGACTACAGAATGATTAAAGGTTTAGGTCTAAAGCCCGATGATGATATTTAAACAATTTTCGTATAATATAAATGAATGAGAGGTGTCTATAATTTTGAGATGGTTATTTAGATTAATTAGAAATTTATTAGCGTTATTAGCAATTGTCATTATCATTGTTATTGTATATAGAAATGTACCAGCATTGAGTGATTTAAACCCGTTTGATCACAGTAATGAACAAACGACTGAAGAAATGGCTCCACAACATGCAAATGCAACTTATAAAATTGAAGATAATCCATTATTACAAAATGTACCATTAGGTCAAACTAAACAAGCATTTAATTGGATTAATAAAAGTGAATTCATGGATGTTTCAGGACTAGAACGTATGGGATATGACGACAACTATGTTGCAGGGCAAAGAGGAACAGAGTATATCTTGTATAAATTTGGTGAACCAAAGATGTATGTCTATCAAACAGAGCAAGATTTAATGAATGATTTAAGTGCAATGCACTCAAATATAGAATTATTACCTAAAACTGCATATTAAATTTTTATTTCGGCAGTCTCTTACTTTATTTAAAGTGCTGTGTAAGCTAAAATAGTAATATCATTGTTAATGAGTCATTTGAAGATTAAGAGGTGTTTGGATTGTCGAATTTTTTTAAAAATAATAAAATAATGATTTTTCTAATTTCTATGGTTTTATTAATTGTAATTGTTGGTTATTCAGTGAGAGCACAATCTGCATCGCTTAGTGAACAATATGCGAGTGATACATCATCGTTTGGTGGAAGAATCGTATCTTATCCAGTTACTTTTGTTTCTGATTTCTTCTCTGGAATTTTCACTTCAGACGAAGACGTTGATAAATTAAAAGAAGAAGTAAAAAGTACAGATCAAATCAAAGCTGATAAAGCGAGATTAGAGAAAGAAAACAAAGCCTTAAAAAAAGAATTGGATATGAAAGATATTTCGCAATTCAATCCAATATCAGCTACTGTAATTGGTAGAAGTCCAGATCAATGGATGAATACAGTCATCATTGATAAAGGTAAAAAGAGCGGCATGAAAGAAAATATGGCTGTCATTACGAGTGAAGGTCTAGTAGGTAGAATTAAAAAAGCAAATCAATTTTCTTCACAAGTTGAGTTAATATCTACAAGTGTTAAAACGAGTAAGCTTTCAGTTGATATTCAACAAGATGATGAAAATATATTTGGTATGATTAATCGATATGATGAAAATAAAGATTTACTTGTTATTGGTGATATCGATAATAAATACAGTATCAAAAAAGGCTCTAAAGTTGTAACAAATGGTTTAGGTGACCAACTTCCTAAAGGTATATTAGTAGGTAAAGTAGAAAAAGTAGAAAATGATGAATATGGATTATCTAAAGTTGCTTACATTAAGACATCTACAAATATTAAAGATTTAAACCATGTATACGTAGCTAAACGTGATCCAGAAACGATACCTTCATCTGATGAAAGTGGTGAGGAATAATGAGATTTTACGTTATTCCTCTAATTGGTGTCTTACTATTTTATTTAGATTCATTATTAACACGTTTATCACCTTTAACTTTATTTAATGAGACATTTATAATCGTACCTCGATTAACATTTTTGTACTTGCTCATAATTGCTGTATACAAAAATCCTAAAGTTGCTATTATTTTAGCAATCGTAACAGGTATTTTTACAGATATTTATTATGGCGGTATATACGGTGTCTATACATTTGGATACGCAATTTTTGTAATTATGATGGATAAACTATTTAAAGTATTTTATAGAGACATTTTAATGATGGTTATACTCTTAATATCATCAGTTGTATTACTTGAAATATGGGTAATGGTTTTTTATGGATTTTTAGGTATTGCTTCTATCAATATTGGTCAAATTATTCTATTTAGATTAATACCAACTGTCCTATTTAATTTGATATGCTTAATCATCATATTCCCATTTGTATTAAAATTATTAGAAAGAAATACGAATTAATGAAAGAATATTGACATCAATAGCTGTAGGTGGTAATCTATTGAAGTTGAGTAGTTTCTAGCTACATACAACCGCTCGATCATAGGTCTTAAAGTACATATGTCACCTATGAATGGCGTGACTTAAAAAATTAGGAGGTGCAAGTATGTTTGCTATAATTGAAACTGGCGGAAAGCAAGTTAAAGTTGAAGAAGGTCAAACAATTTGGGTTGAGAAATTAGACGTAAATGAAGGTGATTCATTCACATTTGACCAAGTATTATTTGTAGGTGGAGATTCAGTTAAAGTTGGATCACCTGTTGTTGAAGGTGCTTCAGTTACTGCTAAAGTTGAAAAACAAGGACGCGGTAAAAAAATCACTGTATTCAAATACAAAGCTAAGAAAAACTACAAACGTAAACAAGGTCATCGTCAACCTTACACTAAATTAACAATCGAAAAAATCAACGCATAATTTATGATTAATGTAGATGTTAGTTTGAATCAAGAAGGGCAAGTTACAGATATTGAAATGTCTGGACATGCTGATTCAGGTGAATACGGTAAAGACTTAGTCTGTGCCGGTGCTTCAGCAGTTGTCTTTGGTACAACAAATGCTATCATTGGATTAACTGATGAGTCGCCTGATATAGATTACAGTGACGACGGTGGATATTTTCATATACGTAGTGTAAACTTAGAAAATGAACAAGCGCAAATATTATTACAAGGCCTTATCGTTTCTTTGAAAACAATCGAAGAAGAATATGGGCAATATATTAAACTAAATTACAAGTGAGGTGTAACTCATGTTAAAATTAAACTTACAATTTTTCGCATCGAAAAAAGGGGTAGGTTCTACAAAGAACGGTCGTGACTCTGAATCAAAACGTTTAGGTGCTAAACGTGCTGACGGTCAATTCGTTACTGGTGGTTCTATTCTTTATCGTCAACGTGGAACTAAAGTTTTCGCTGGTGAAAACGTAGGTCGCGGTGGAGACGATACATTATTCGCTAAAATCGACGGCGTTGTTAAATTCGAACGTTTTGGTCGTGACAAAAAGAAAGTATCTGTATACGCAGCTGCTGAATAATCTTTATATTTAGATGAGGCTGGGACATATATAATTGTCCCAGCCTCAATCATTATGTTGGCAGTTATTTAAATAAGAATGCATAGTGTGGTTTATATATAAAGAAGCTATTCAGAATTGCAGTTTCTTTTTTTATTCATAATACGAAAATGTTATAATGAGTGTTATGAATAACGATAATAAAGGTGATGGAATGAATAATTTAGATGTGTATTTAAAGTCTAGACATGATTTTGTGAATCAGTTCCAATTGTTATATACATATAAACAGTTAGGAAAACATGAAGAGGTTGATTTATTAATTGATGAATTGTACAAAAATCTCAAGCAAGAACAGTTGTTTTTAAATGCACCGTGTAGAAAATTTGTTCATAATGTATTTGAATACAAACTATCTTTGTCAGGCTCTAAATGGACATTTGAAATTGACAACTCAAATATTGATTATTATCAAAAGAACTTAGTAAAAACAGATGATACTTTAACAAATATATTTAATGATTTAAAAGCTAGCGTGATTAACGATATGGATGAAAAAAACATTCATATTAGTCTTACAGTGGAAGAAGAATTTGTCACAATGCTTGTTTGGTTAAGTCCAACTAATAAGGACTTTAATCAAATTGAACAATCATTTTCTAAATATAACGTTGAAATTTTATCAGAAAGTCAAAATCATATAGAATTAGAATTTTTTATTAACTTACAAGAAATAGAGGTGTAAACATGTTTATAGATCAGGTCAAAATATCGTTAAAAGCCGGTGATGGCGGAAACGGTTTAGTAGCTTTTCGTCGTGAAAAGTATGTTCCATTTGGTGGACCAGCAGGTGGCGACGGTGGTAAAGGTGCTTCAGTCGTATTTGAGGTAGATGAAGGTTTACGTACTTTATTAGACTTTAGATTCCAAAGAAAATTTAAAGCTGATAAAGGTGAAAATGGACAAAGTAGTAATATGCACGGTCGTGGAGCAGACGACTTAGTATTAAAAGTACCACCTGGTACAATTATTAAAAATGCTGAAAATGAAGAGATTTTAGCAGACCTTGTTGAACATGGTCAACGCGCTACAGTTGCTAAAGGTGGCCGTGGTGGTAGAGGTAACTCAAGATTTGCTTCAGCAAGTAATCCAGCACCAGATTTCTGTGAAAATGGTGAACCTGGTGAAGAACTTGAAGTCATGTTAGAACTTAAACTTATGGCAGATGTAGGTTTAGTTGGTTATCCGAGCGTTGGTAAATCAACATTATTATCTATCGTTTCTAAAGCTAAGCCAAAAATCGGTGCTTATCATTTTACAACAATTAAACCTAATTTAGGTGTTGTCCAAACGAATGATGGTAGAGGATTTGTAATGGCAGATTTACCAGGTTTAATAGAAGGTGCTTCTGAAGGTGTTGGTTTAGGACATCAATTCTTAAGACATATTGAACGTACAAGAGTGATTGTTCACATAATTGATATGAGTGGTATGGAAGGCAGAGACCCATATGAAGATTATGTTACAATTAATCAAGAATTAAAATCATACAACGAAAATCTTTCTAGAAGACCACAAATTGTCGTTGCGAATAAAATGGATTTACCAGATTCAGAAACACAATTAGAAATGTTCAAAGAACAACTTCAAGAAGATGTTAATATAATTCCTATTAGTACAGTTACACGTCATAACGTTGATAAACTACTTTATCAAATTGCTGATTTATTAGATGAAACTGAAGGAATGGACTTCGATTCAGTCGAAGAAGAAACTGGCGTACATCGTGTTGTATATAAACACGAGAAATCACGAGATCATTTTGTTATTACGAGAGATGACGACGGTGCATATGTTGTATCAGGTAATTCGATTGAAAGGTTATTCAAAATGACGGACTTCAATCGTGATGCTGCAGTTAGAAGATTTGCAAGACAAATGCGTTCAATGGGTATTGATGATGCCTTAAGAGAACGTGGTGCATCAAATGGTGATATTGTAAGAATTTTAGGTGGAGAATTTGAATTTGTCGAATAGGGCGTGTTCCAATTGAAAAAATCAAATGAATCAACAAAAAGGTTTTATTTAATCCGAGAAGATGTTTTACCAGAGTCAGTGCAAAAGACAATCAAAGTTAAAAATGCATTATTAAAAAATAATAATTTAACGATTTATGATGCAGTTAAAGAATTTAATTTATCTAGAAGTGCTTTTTATAAATATAAAGATACAATATTTCCAATTGATAGATTAGAAGAACAGACCAAAAATATTACATTAATTTTATATGTGCAAGATGAAGTTGGTATGCTTGCTACTGTCTTGAATAAAATTGCTGAAGTGAATGGTTCTGTTCTTACCATTCATCAAAGTCTACCAATAAAGGATAGAGCAACGATTACAATTTCTCTTAATGCTGCAAATATTGAGTTATCATTAGAAGAGTTAATGGATGCAATTAAAGAAAGTCCGTATGTTGATGAAGTAGAAGTTATTGGAATGAGTATGTAAAGGAAGTTGTTTAAATGTATGCATATATTAAAGGAATCGTTTCACAATTATATCCTTCTCATATCGTTGTAGAGGCAAATGGTATTGGTTATGAAATTCAAACACCTAACTCATATCGTTTTCAATCTCAATTAGATAAAGAAACACAAGTATATACACAATTAATTGTGCGTGAAGATGCCCAATTATTATATGGATTTGTGAATCTTGAAGAAAAGGATATGTTTTTAAGCTTAATTAAAGTGACAGGTATTGGACCGAAGTCAGCTTTAGCAATTTTAGCGACAAGTACGCCTAATGAAGTTGCAATTGCTATAGAAAATGAGAATGAATCATATTTGACAAAGTTCCCTGGTATCGGTAAAAAAACAGCAAGACAAATTATTCTTGATTTGAAAGGGAAATTAATCATCACTGAAGAGTCTGAGTTGTTCCCAGAAACTAAAGATGCCAGTCAAGATGTATTAGAAGAAGCATTGTTAGCTTTAGAAGCATTAGGTTACTCTAAACGAGAAATTACAAAAGTTAAGAAGAACCTAGAAAAAGAATCATTTGATTCAGTAGATGCTTGTGTTAAAAGAGGTTTAGCATTACTTATTCAGTAAATGAGGTGATTTTTTGGATGAGCGATTAATGGATGAACATGGTCACGAAGATGATATCCAAAGTGAACTTTCATTAAGACCAGATACTTTAAATCAATATATTGGTCAACATAATATTAAATCAAACTTAGATATATTTATTAAAGCTGCTAAGTTAAGGGAAGAACCTTTAGATCATTGTTTACTTTATGGTCCACCTGGTTTAGGGAAGACGACTTTAGCTCATATTATATCTAATGAGATGAATGTTAATTTAAGAACTGCAAGTGGGCCTTCAATTGAAAGACCTGGCGATTTAGCAGCCATACTTTCTGCGTTACAACCTGGGGATGTACTTTTCATTGATGAGATACACCGATTAAGCAGAGTCGTTGAAGAAGTGTTATACCCTGCTATGGAAGATTTCTTCTTAGATATCGTTGTTGGTAAAGGTGAAGAAGCTAGAAGTATTAGAATTGATTTACCACCGTTTACGCTAGTAGGTGCTACAACGCGTGTAGGGAGCCTCTCAGCACCTTTGAGAGACCGTTTCGGTGTGCATCTTAGATTAGAATATTACGATGATCATAGTTTGCAAGAAATTATAAAACGTACTGCTGAAGTATTTGAAGTAGATATTGACCAAAATAGTACAGTTGAATTATCGAAACGTAGTAGAGGAACACCTCGTATAGCCAATCGTTTATTACGTAGAGTGCGTGACTTTGCTCAAGTAGAAGGTGACGAAGCTATTTCTATGGATATTACAAAGCATGCTTTAGATTTACTACAAGTAGATGAAGAAGGACTCGACCATATAGATTATAAAATTATGCACTGTATCCTGAATAATTATAAAGGTGGTCCAGTTGGATTAGATGCGATAGCAGCCACGATAGGTGAAGAACGTGTAACACTTGAAGACGTTTATGAACCTTATCTCATCCAAAAAGGATTTATAGAAAGAACGCCAAGAGGTCGTCGTGCCACTGCTTTAAGTTATGATCACTTCGACATTAAAAAGAATTAGGAAAGAGGCAAAGTTTGTGAATATTGAAGATTTCGATTTTGATTTACCTGAATCATTAATTGCACAAACACCACTGTTAGATAGAGAGAGCAGTAGGTTATTAAAATGTAATAAAACGACAGGTGAATTAGAAGATTTAACGTTTAAAGAAGTTGTCAATCAACTTTCACCAGGTGACTGTTTAGTATTAAATGATACGAAAGTCATGCCAGCAAGATTGTTTGGCTTAAAAGAAGAAACTGGTGCAAAAGTAGAAATGCTGATGTTAACGCAACATGAAGATAACGAATGGGAAGTATTAATTAAACCAGCTAAGCGTATAAGAGTTGGTCAATCTGTTTCATTTGGAGAAGGTAAAATCATTGCGACTTGTGTCAAAGAACTTGATCAAGGTGGACGCATTATGAAACTTTCATACGAAGGGATTTTACAAGAAAGATTAGATGAGCTTGGTGAAATGCCTTTACCACCATATATTAAAGAACGATTAGACGACCAAGATAGATATCAAACAGTTTATGCTAAAGCTGTTGGCTCTGCAGCTGCGCCTACAGCAGGTTTACACTTCACTGAACATTTATTACAAGAAATTGCTGATAAAGGTGTGCACATTGCTTTTATTACATTACATGTTGGTTTAGGTACATTTAGACCAGTCAGTGTAGATAATATAGATGATCATGAAATGCATTCAGAATACTACCAAATGACTGCTAAAACGGCTGAATTATTAAACCGTGTAAAAGCAAGTGGTCATAAAATAATATCTGTAGGTACAACGTCTACTAGAACACTAGAGACAATTCGTTCTAAAAATGATCAATTTGTTGAAGCAAGTGGTTGGACTGACATATTTATTTATCCGGGATATGAGTTTAAAGCGATAGATGGTTTAATTACCAATTTCCATTTACCAAAATCAACTCTCATCATGTTGGTATCCGCACTATCAACTAGAGAACATATTTTAAATGCATATAAACATGCAGTTGAAGAAAAGTATAGATTTTTTAGTTTTGGAGATGCAATGATTTTAATATAGAAAAGGAGCAACATTATGCCTGCAGTAACATACGAGCACATTAAGACTTGTAAGCAATCAGGTGCAAGACTCGGGATTGTGCATACACCTCATGGTTCATTTGAAACGCCTATGTTTATGCCTGTTGGAACTAAAGCAACAGTTAAGACAATGAGCCCTGAAGAACTTAAACAAATGGAAGCAAAAATTATACTTAGTAATACCTATCATTTGTGGTTACAACCTGGAAGTGATATCATTTCTAAAGTGGGTGGATTACATAAGTTTATGAATTGGGATGGACCTATACTTACTGATTCTGGAGGTTTTCAAGTATTCAGTTTAAGTGATATGAGAAAAATCGAAGAAGAAGGTGTACATTTTAGACATCATTTAAATGGTTCTAAATTGTTCTTAAGTCCTGAAAAAGCGATGCATATTCAAAATGATCTTGGTTCAGATATTATGATGGCGTTTGATGAATGTCCTCCAATGCCATCTGAATATGAATATGTAAAAAATTCAATTGAGAGAACATCAAGATGGGCGGAAAGATGTCTAGAAGCTCATCGTCGCCCTGAAGATCAAGCTTTATTTGGTATTATCCAAGGTGGAGAATATAAGGATCTTAGAGAGCAAAGTGCTAAAGACCTCGTTTCACTTGATTTTCCTGGCTATGCTATTGGTGGTTTGTCTGTTGGTGAGCCTAAACCTGTCATGTACAGAATGGTTGAACATACAGCGCCATTAATGCCATTTAATAAACCAAGATATTTAATGGGAGTTGGTTCTCCAGACGCATTAATCGAATGTTCTATTAGGGGCATCGATATGTTTGATTGCGTATTACCTACACGTATAGCTAGAAACGGTACTTGTATGACATCTCAAGGTAGAGTTGTTATAAAAAATGCTAAATATCAGCAAGATTTATCACCACTTGATCCAGAATGTGATTGTTATACATGTAGAAACTATACTAAAGCATATTTGCGTCATCTGATTAAAGCAGATGAAACATTTGGAATTCGTCTTACTACATATCATAATTTGTATTTCTTATTAAAACTTATGGAGAACATTCGCCAAGCAATAAGAGAAGATCGATTACTTGATTTCAAAGATGAGTTTTTCGAGCAGTATGGACTAAATGTAGATAACCCCAAAAACTTTTAAAGGAGATTGAATATGGAAGTATTAGTACAATTATTACCTATTATCTTAATTTTTGCGCTTGTTTGGTTCTTAATGATTAGACCACAACAAAAGCGTGCTAAAGAGCATCGTGAATTATTAAACCGTTTAGAAGTTGGTCAAAAAGTAACTTCAATCGGCGGTATTAAAGGTACTGTTAGAGCAGTAGATGAGTCTATCGTTGTTGTTTCTGTTAACGATAAAGGACACGAAATTACATTTGAAAAACCAGCTATTAAACAAGTAGACCCTTCATAAAACAGTTTACTTTTATAGGAAATTGGTTTAATATTATGTATCATATTTAATGTTAAAAGACATGGTTATCCATGTCTTTTTTTCATACATGAATGTTATGGCTATTCAACTATAGTTGATGTATGCTATAACATATATAGTGAATTAAAAATATGTAAGAGGTGTTATCGTGAAAAAGCGGAGTAGAATTATAGCCTTTTTACTTCTTGCAGTGTTGGTTTTTAGTTTAATAGGATCAACAACAAAAGATATAACAAAGAATGTAAATTTAGGTCTAGACTTACAAGGTGGTTTTGAAGTTTTATATCAAGTTAATCCTTTAGACAAAGGTGATAAGATTGATACGGACGCAGTTAAATCCACTGCAAAGACTTTAGAATCACGTGTAAACGTATTAGGTGTTTCTGAGCCGAAAATTCAAGTTGAAGAAGGTAACCGTATCCGAGTTCAATTAGCTGGTATTAAAGACCAGAATGAAGCTCGTGAAGTACTTTCTACACAAGCAAATTTAACGATCAGAGATGCAAAGGATAGAGTATTACTATCTGGTAAAGATTTAGTTCAAGGTGGCGCTAAGCAAGGCTTTAAAGACAATACAAACGAAGTAGCCGTTACACTTAAACTAAAAGATGCTAAAAAGTTCAAAGAAGTAACTGAAAAAGTTTCGAAAATGAATCCTAATTTAATGGTCATTTGGATGGACTATGAAAAAGGAGACAGTTACGCGAAAGAAGCTAAGAAAGAACAAGAAGGTAAAGAGCCGAAATATATTTCTGCAGCAACTGTAAGCCAACCAATCAATTCAGAAAATGTTGAAATTTCTGGTGGATTCAATGGTGAAAAAGGTGTTAAAGAAGCAAAACAAATTGCAGATTTATTAAATTCAGGTTCACTACCTGTTAAATTAGATGAAGTGTATTCTACATCGGTAGGTGCACAATTCGGTAAAGATGCATTAGATGAAACAGTTCTTGCTTCTTCAATAGGTGTAGGTATTATATTCTTATTCATGCTCATTTACTACCGGCTACCTGGTGTAGTAGCTGTTATTACATTAAGTGCTTATGTTTACTTAACATTAGTAGCATTTAACTTTATTTCAGGAGTATTAACATTGCCAGGACTTGCTGCCTTAGTATTAGGTGTAGGTATGGCCGTTGATGCTAACATTATCATGTACGAACGGATAAAAGATGAATTGCGGATAGGAAGGACTTTACAACAAGCCTTCAAAAAAGGTTCTGGTTCTTCATTTATTACGATATTAGATGCTAACTTAACAACAATTTTAGCAGCGCTTGTATTATTCGTATTTGGTGAAAGTTCAGTAAAAGGTTTCGCAACAATGTTATTACTTGCGATTCTCATGAGTTTCGTAACTTCAGTATTCTTCACAAGAATATTATTAGCATTATTAGTAAACTCAAACTACTTCAAGAAAAAATATAATTGGTTTGGTGTTTCTAAGAAAGATAGACATGATATTAGTGAAAGATTAGACGTTCATGATTTAAGAACAGTCTATGATAAAATTAATTTCGTAAAACTTGCTAAACCATTATTAACATTTAGTATTATTACAATCATCGTTGGTGCCATCATTGTATCGATATTCAGGTTGAATTTAGGTATTGATTTCACAAGTGGTACTCGTGTTGACTTACAATCCGATCAAGCTATTAAGACTGAACAAGTTTCAAAACAGTTTAAAGATATGGGATTAGAACCATCACAAGTTACAACAAGTGGAACTGGTAACAAAATGGCAACTGTTCAATTTAAAGATGCCTTAAACAAATCTGAAATACAAAAAGTTAAATCTGACTTTGGTAAATCATTGGGTCATGATCCAAACGTAAGTACGGTTTCACCAGTTGTTGGTCAAGAGTTAGCTGGAAATGCATTAAAAGCAATGCTTTATGCAGCACTAGGAATTGTTTTATACGTATCGTTTAGATTCGAATGGAGAATGGGTACTACTGCAGTACTTGCATTATTACATGACGTGTTTATGATTGTAGCGGTATTCAGTTTATTCAGACTCGAAGTGGATATTACATTCATTGCAGCGGTTCTAACAATAATTGGTTATTCAATCAATGACACAATCGTTACATTTGACCGCGTAAGGGAAAATTTACGTAAAGTGAAAGTGATAACGAAACCAGAAACAATTGATATGATTGTTAACTCATCTATTAGACAAACGATGACAAGATCGATCAATACCGTATTAACAGTTGTTATAGTAGTTGTCGCATTATTAATACTTGGTTCATCAAGTATCTTCAACTTCTCATTAGCACTATTAATTGGTTTAGTATCCGGTGTATTCTCATCAGTATTCGTCGCAGTACCTTTATGGGGTATCTTGAAAAAACGACAACTTAAAAAATCAGAAAATGGTAAATTAGTTGTATATACTGAGAAAAAATCTAACGATGAAAAAATATTAGTTTAATAAATCGTGTACCTGTCCTTATTAAAAGGGCAGGTACTTTTTTGTTTAGAGTAAATGATAAAGGTTTAACTTAGGGGTCATGATTACAAAAGTCTGAGGAAATGTAACTAAGGGTGCCCATGGTAACAAAAGTCGCTGGAATTGTAACTAAGGCGGCCCATAGTAACAAAAGTGGGGAGAATTGTAACTAACAGCTGCCTTTTTATTCATACATACTCTTTAATTATGTTTTATTTGTTTAGTAGAGAAAGTATGATATTTCATGTATAATGTTTTGAGTAGAAATGAGGAGATTTGATATGACTAAAGCTTGTTATCAATGGAAAAAATCAGAGCTCAATCAAAATATTGATCCGCAAATTATAAAAAAATATAAAATTTCGCCACTTTTAGAAAAAACTTTAATTTCAAAAGGCTATACGTCTGAAGAACAAATTGAAAGTTTATTATCTAATGAAGTGTTATTCCACGATCCGATGTTACTAAGCGATATGGAAAAGGCAACTTCGAGAATACATAAAGCTATTGAAAATGATGAAAGAATATTAGTATATGGTGATTATGATGCAGATGGTGTTACATCTACAACGATTCTCGTCAAGACTTTAGAGTCTATGGGAGCTACTGTAGGTTGGTATATTCCTAATAGATTTACTGAAGGATATGGACCTAGTGAAGCGGCTTTTAGAAATGCACATGATGAAGGTGTGTCTCTTATCATTACAGTGGATAATGGTATTCAAGGTCATCATGAAATTGATGTTGCCAACGAACTTGGTATTGATGTGATTGTGACAGACCATCATGAATTTGGCGAAACAAAGCCTAATGCATATGCGATTGTTCACCCTATGCACCCTGATTTTAATTATCCATTTAAATATTTAGCTGGAGTGGGTGTTTCATATAAACTTTCTAAAGCACTTAAAGCAGATATACCAGATGCGTTCTTAGGTTTAGTTGCTATCGGTACGATTGCCGACTTAGTGAGTTTAACAGATGAAAATAGATATATGGTTAAACAAGGGTTGCGCATATTGAATGAACAACCTTTAACTGGTATTAAAAGTTTATTATCTGTTGCTGATTATACGGATGAAGTGAGCGAACAAACAGTCGGCTTTATTATCGGACCTCGTCTGAATGCAGTTGGTAGATTAGATGATGCCCGATTAGCTGGAGAATTGCTTATGAGCGATGATGAGGATGAAGCGATGTTCCTTGCTGAAGAAGTGGACCAATTTAATACAGAACGAAAAGCGATTGTTGAAAATATTACTAATGAAGCAATGGAATTAGCTGAGATTGAAATGCAACAAAATGCCCAATTTCTAATACTTGCAAAAGAAGATTGGAATGAAGGTGTATTAGGTATTGTGGCTTCAAGAATAGTTGAGAAGTATCATTTACCAACAATTGTATTAAATGTGGATATTGAACAAAATCACGCGAAAGGTTCTGCTAGAAGTATAGAACAAGTTTCAATGTTTGAATTCCTTCAAAATCATAGTGACTTGATTCGAAAATTCGGTGGTCATCATATGGCGGCTGGTATGACATTAGATATCGACGCGATTGAACCATTGAAGAAAGCTTTGAATGAAGATATGCAACAAATAACAGAAGGTAAAAAATTATTACCACAGTTAATCGTTGATGCAGAAGTAGAGACTTCAGATATTACGGTAGATAACATATTTGATTTAGAAAGATTAAGACCTTTTGGTACGGATTTATTAGCACCGCTATTTTCAATCAATAATGTTCAAGTCAAATCTGTTAAAGGTATCGGACAAGGTAATAAACATCTTAAATTAACATTAACAGACAAAAATATTGCAGCATTACATTGGAATGCTGGACATCTAGTTCATAATATTTCAAATGATACGACAATCAATGTTGCAGGTAGTTTAAATGTTAATGAATGGAACGGACATCAATCTCCACAAATTATTCTTAAAGATTTAGCATTGAGTAATGACCATGCTATTTTTGATTATAGAAGTAAAAATAAACATGAGTTGTTAAAAATTGATCAAGACAATGCATTGTTTGTGATTAACCCGTCATCCGAGAAAATAAATGAGCAATATATACATTATGGTGAAGCATATCCAAATGAAATAGAAACATGCGTGCTGAGGGATTTACCGCAAGATTTAGAAACCTTTAAACAAACTTTATCTAATATCAAAGCCGAGAAATATTATCTCGTATTTAAAGGACAAACTAATTCATACTTTGAAGGCATTCCAAGTGATGAAAAGTTCAAGCAAGCATATAAAGCGTTATATATGAACCAATCAACCAATATACAAAATGATGGTATGAAATTATGTGAAACTTTAAAAATTAAACCTGATCAATTGAAATTCATTTTAAATTGCTTTTATGAGTTAAAATTTATTACAATGAATCATGGTATAATTAAAATAAATAAAGATGCGGGAAAAAATGACATACAAAACGCACCGTTATATCAAGCAAGAAAACAACAAATAGAAATAGAAAAGACATTGTTGTACAATGATAGCCAATCATTAATCAGTTGGATACATTCATTGTTAAGTGATGTTGAGGAGGAAGTATAATGGATTTAAAACAATACGTTTCAGAAGTACAAGATTGGCCAAAACAAGGTGTTAACTTTAAAGATATCACGACAATTATGGATAATGGTGAAGCATACAAATATGCCACTGACCAAATCGTACAATATGCTCAAGACAAACAAGTTGATGTCGTAGTAGGACCAGAAGCAAGAGGGTTTATTATTGGTTGTCCTGTGTCATATGCAATGGGTATTGGTTTTGCACCAGTACGTAAAGAAGGAAAATTACCTCGTGAAGTGATTCGTTATGAATATGATCTTGAGTATGGATCAAATGTGTTAACAATGCACAAAGATGCAATCAAACCTGGTCAACGTGTATTGATTACAGATGATTTATTAGCAACAGGTGGTACAATTGAAGCGGCAATTCACTTAGTAGAATCATTAGGTGGAATTGTAGTGGGTATCGCATTTTTAATTGAACTTAAATATTTAAACGGCATTGAAAAATTAAAAGGTTACGATGTTGTTTCGTTAATTTCATACGATGAATAAAATAGTCACTTTGTGGCTATTTTATTTTTAATTATTATAATTAACGGTGGCATATTACTATTGAAAATTGCTATAATAGTAATATTCAAGAGAATTTTATATGAAGAGGTGGTGTCCCTATGAATAAAGAATATCCATACAGTGCTGATGATGTTTTATATAAAGCTAAAAGTTACTTATCTGAAGATGCATATCGTTTAGTAGAAAAGAGTTATGATTTGGCTTTTAAAGCACATCAAGGACAAATTAGAAAAAATAATTTGCCATATATCATGCATCCTATTCAGGTAGCGGGTATTTTAACCGAAATGAAATTGGATGGTCCAACTATAGTTGCTGGATTCCTTCATGATGTAATTGAGGATACACCTTATACGTATGATGATTTGGTAGAAATGTTTAATGAAGAAGTAGCCATAATTGTAGATGGTGTTACAAAATTAAAAAAAGTTAAATATAAATCTAAAGAAACGCAACAAGCTGAAAATCATAGAAAATTATTTATTGCGATTGCTAAAGATGTCCGAGTTATATTAGTTAAATTAGCAGATAGATTACATAATGTTCGTACTTTAAAAGCGATGCCTAAAGAAAAGCAAAAACGTATTGCTAAAGAAACGTTAGAAATCTATGCACCACTTGCGCATAGATTAGGTATCAATACAATTAAGTGGGAACTTGAAGACATTTCATTAAGATATATTGATAGTGTTCAATATTTTAGAATTGTTAATCTGATGAAAAAGAAAAGAAGTGAACGAGAAACATATATTGCGAATGCGATTAAAGATATAGAGTCTGAAATGGAAGTTATGAATATTTCTGGCGACATAAGTGGTAGACCTAAACATATCTATAGTATTTATAGAAAAATGGTCAAACAGAAAAAACAATTCGAACAAATTTTTGACTTACTTGCAATAAGAGTGATTGTCCCTTCAATCAAAGATTGTTATGCTGTGCTAGGTCTTGTCCATACATTATGGAAACCAATGCCTGGTCGATTTAAAGATTACATAGCGATGCCTAAACAGAATATGTATCAATCGCTGCATACTACAGTCGTTGGTCCAAATGGAGATCCTTTAGAGATTCAAATTAGAACATTTGAAATGCATGAAATTGCAGAACATGGGGTTGCCGCACACTGGGCATATAAAGAAGGTAAAAATTTAAGCAATAAATCAGAAGAATATTTACAAAAAATGAGTTGGCTACAAGAAATAGCTGAAACTGACAATACTTCACCTGATGCAGAAGAATTTATGGAATCTTTAAAATATGACCTTCAAAGTGATAAAGTGTATGTCTTTACACCTGAAAGTGATGTTGTTGAATTACCATATGGAGCAGTTCCAATTGATTTTGCTTACGCTGTGCACAGTGAAGTAGGTAATAAAATGATTGGTGCGAAAGTTAATGGTAAAATCGTTCCTATTGATTATAAGTTATCTACTGGCGATATTGTCGAGATTAGAACGAGTAAACATTCATACGGACCAAGTCGAGATTGGTTGAAAATCGTCCGCTCTTCAAGTGCGAAAAGTAAAATCCGCAGTTTCTTCAAGAAACAAGACCGTTCTGCCAACATTGAAAAAGGTAAATTCATGATTGAAGCGGAAATTAAAGAGCACGGCTACAATGTTGATGAAGTATTAAATGCTGAAAACATTAAACTTGTAAACGAAAAATATAATTTTTCAAATGAAGATGATTTATATGCTGCAGTTGGTTTTGGTGGCATAACTGCGTTACAAGCTGTTAACAGACTTACAGAAAAGTTAAGACTTGAACGTAAGAAACAATCGCTTAACCAAGTGCAAGAAGTTAATAAATCTATTCCAATTAAACAAGATATTAGAACAGATACTGGTGTCTATGTCGAAGGTTTAGATAACATGCTTATTAAACTTTCAAAATGTTGTAATCCAATACCTGGTGATGAAATCATTGGTTATATTACAAAAGGTCATGGCGTTAAAGTTCATCGTAAAGATTGTCCGAACATCGTTAACGAAAACGAACGATTAATCGATGTTGAATGGGTTAAAAATACAAATGAACAAAAAAATTATCAAGTGGACTTAGAAATTACGGGTTACGACAGAAATGGTTTATTAAACGAAGTACTCCAAGTTGTGAATGCAATTAAAGTTCAATTAGTAAAAGTTTCAGGTAAAGCTGATATAGATAAAAATGCTGTTATTAACATTAGCGTAATGGTTAAAAATGTGAATGACGTATATAGAATTGTTGATCGAATTAAACAATTAGGCGATATTTATACAGTAAGTCGTGTATGGAATTAAGAGGTGAATTTTTTTGAAAGTTGTTCTACAAAAAGTAAACCAAGCTAAAGTGACATCTGAAAATACTCAAAATGAAATTAAACAAGGATTCTTATTATTAGTCGGTGTTGGACAAGAATCTACTTATGCAGATGCAGATGTTATCGCTAAGAAAATAGCAAAGACAAGAATTTTTGAAGATCAAGAAGGTAAAATGAATTTAGATATACACCAAGTCGGTGGTGAAATCTTATCGATATCTCAATTTACAATATATGCTTCAGTAAAAAAAGGGAATAGACCTGGGTTTACGAATGCTAAAAGCCCAGATGAAGCATTAAAGATATATGAATATTTTAATGAACAGTTAGATTCTTATAACATTAATGTGAAAACAGGAGAATTTGGCGCACATATGGATGTGTCATTAATCAATGATGGACCAATTACGATTATATTCGAAAGTAAGGATGGTAACATTCAATGAACCGAATTAATTTATGGTTTAAAAAGAGGAGAATAAAGCCTGTTCCTGTCATCAGTGTTGCCATTTTACTGATTGTTTTGTTAATCATTATAATTTATTTATTGATTCCTAAAGAGGACGAACCTAAAACATTATCTATGAAAGAAGATGGTGAGTTAAGAACTGGCCCTGCCGCTTATTATCCTATTATCTTTGATGTAAAAAAGGGAGATAGTTTTGATATAACAGATAGAGAAGGAAAATGGTTCGAAGTTAAAAATGATCAAAATGAAAAAGGCTGGATTGCTGGTTGGCATACAAATCTTGATATTAAAGAAGATGTTAATCCAGTATTAAAACCATTAAAAGGAAAAGTGATTATTTTAGACCCTGGTCATGGTGGAAGTGACCAAGGTGCATCGAGTTCAAAACATAAAGATGTAACCGAAAAAGTCATTACATTAAAAACTGCAAAAGAACTTAAAGAAATGCTTGAAGCTGAAGGCGCTAAAGTAAAAATGACGAGAACAAAAGATGAATATGTTAAATTAAAAGATAGACAAGGTGATGGAGATGTCTTTATTAGTATCCATAATGATGCATTAGATTCATCAGCACCACATGGTTTAACAGTTTATTATCATCATGATTCTCAAAAAGAATTTGCAGATACGTTACAAACATCAATTAATCAAAAATCCATACTATCTGATAGAGGCGTACGAAACGAAAACTTCCAAGTGATTCGTCAAACTAAAATGCCTGCCGTATTGTTAGAGTTAGGTTATGTTAGTAACCCTACAGATGAAGATTTAATTGTTGATAGAAAATATAGACACATTGTAGAAACAGGGATTGTTGACGGTTTGAAAGTTTACTTTTCAAATTAGATATTGACTACTACAGATTATGGGGTTAATATTAATATAAATTATGAAATAGATTATATACCGTTTATTCTTGAATAGTATACCGTTATAGTAGGAAACAGAGAGTATAACATTTGCTGAAAGTTATATGAATACTGCGTATACTTTTGAACACAAGAAGAGGGAATCTTACGAAAATAAGATCGGTTAACATCCGTTACAATGTTGTTAAGTGAGTATTTAATGAATCATTAAATACTAATTAGGGTGGCAACACGGATAATTCGTCCCTTGTATGTATATGCATACAAGGGACTTTTTATATTTTAAAGGAGGAAATATTATGATTAATATACCACGTGGTACACAAGATTTATTACCAAAAGATACTTATAAATGGCAATACATTGAGAACAAATTACATGAGTTAATGAGAATATATAATTATAAAGAAATTAGAACACCAATATTTGAAAGTACTGAACTTTTTAGTAGAGGTGTTGGTGATTCAACAGATGTTGTACAAAAAGAAATGTACACTTTTAAAGATAAAGGTGATAGAAGCATTACATTACGACCTGAAGGTACTGCAGGTGTTGTTAGAAGTTACATCGAAAACAAAATGCAAGGTGAACCAAATCAACCTGTAAAGCTTTATTACAATGGTCCAATGTTCCGATATGAAAGAAAACAAAAAGGGCGTTATCGTCAATTTGTTCAATTTGGTGTAGAAGCGATTGGATCAGAAAATCCTTCTATTGATGTTGAAATTATTTCAATGCTCGTACACATTTACAAATCTTTCGGATTGAAAGACTTAAAATTAGTCATCAATAGTATTGGTGATGCAGAATCAAGAGCTGATTACACGAAAGCATTACAAGCGCATTTTGAACCAGTAATTGATACTTTCTGTAGCGATTGTCAAAGTAGATTACACACAAATCCAATGCGTATATTGGATTGTAAAGTAGACCGTGATAAAGAAGCTGTTAAAAATGCACCTAAAATTACGGAATACTTAAATGACTATTCTAAACAATATTTCGAAGAAGTTAAAAGTTTATTAGACGAACTTGGTATCGAGTATGAAATAGATACGAATTTAGTGCGTGGTTTAGATTATTACACTCACACAGCATTCGAAGTGATGAGTAATGCTGAAGGATTTGGTGCTATTACTACTTTATGTGGTGGCGGTAGATATAACGGCTTACTAGAATTACTTGATGGTCCAAAAGAAACAGGTATAGGTTTTGCATTAAGTATTGAACGTTTGCTACTAGCACTTGAAGCTGAAGGTATTGAAATCGAAGAAGAAGATTCAATCGACTTATTTATCGCGACAATGGGTGAAGAAGCGGATAGACTTTCAGTTCAATTAATCAATCAATTAAGAATGGCTGGTATTAGTTGTGATAAAGACTATTTACAACGTAAATTAAAAGGTCAAATGAAACAAGCGGATAGATTAAATGCGAGATACACGATTGTATTAGGTGAAAATGAATTAGAAAAACAAGAAGTAGAAGTTAAGAATATGGAAACTGGTGAAAAGACACTTGTTTCATTATCAGAATTAGAGAATTATTTAAAGGTGGAATCATAATGGAAAAAAGAACAACATATGCTGGTAAAATAACTGAAGAATATATTGGTCAAACGGTTACTTTAAATGGTTGGGTACAAAAAAGACGTGACTTAGGTGGTTTAATATTTGTTGATTTACGTGACCGCGAAGGCGTTGTACAAATCGTTTTTAACCCAGATTTCTCTCAAGAAGCTTTAAGTGTTGCTGAGAAAATCCGTTCTGAATATGTCATTCAAGTTAAAGGTTTAGTAACTAAAAGAGATGAAAAATCAATTAATGACAAAATCAAGACTGGTAAAGTCGAAGTACAAGTTTCTGAAATTACAATTTTAAATGAATCTGAAACACCGCCTTTTTCTATAACAGATATGAATGATATTGACGAAAATGTAAGATTAAAATATCGTTATATCGACTTAAGAAGAGAAAGTTTAGCTCAAACATTTAAAATGAGACATCAAATTACTCGTGCAGTAAGAAATTACTTAGATGAAGGTGAGTTTTACGAAGTAGAAACACCTGTATTAACTAAATCAACGCCAGAAGGTGCAAGAGACTATTTAGTACCATCTCGTGTACATGATGGAGAGTTCTATGCTTTACCTCAATCTCCACAAATATTTAAACAATTATTAATGATTGGTGGATTTGATAAATACTATCAAATCGTAAAATGTTTTAGAGACGAAGATTTAAGAGCGGATAGACAACCTGAATTTACGCAAATCGATATCGAAATGAGCTTTGTTGATCAAGAAGACGTTATCAAAATGAATGAAGGTCTTATGAAACGCATCATGAAAGATGTAAAAGGTATTGATATTACAACGCCATTTCCACGTATGACATACGCTGAAGCAATGGAAAGATACGGAATTGATAAGCCAGATACAAGATTTGGTATGGAACTGATTAACTTATCAGAACTTGCTTCAAAAATGGACTTTAAAGTATTTAAATCTGCAGTTGAAAATGGTGGAGAAGTTAAAGCAATCGTTGTTGAAGATGGTGCGTCTGACTACTCTAGAAAAGATATCGACCAATTACAATCATTTGCAAGTATTTATGGTGCTAAAGGTTTAGCTTGGGTTAAAGTAACAGAAGAAGGCTTAAACGGTCCAATTAGCAAATTCTTTGATGAAGATATTACTGCTGAATTATTAAACCAAACTGAAGCTAAAGCAGGAGACTTAGTATTATTTGTAGCAGATAAAAAAGATGTCGTAGCAGCAAGTTTAGCGCAGTTAAGAAATAAACTTGGTAAAGATCGTGGTTTAATTGATCCAAATAAATATAATTTCTTATGGGTAACAGATTGGCCATTATTTGAATACGATGAAGAGTCAGAACGTTATGTTGCAGCGCACCATCCATTTACTGCACCTAAAAAAGAGCATGAAGAAATGCTTGAAACTGATCCAACAAATGTTGAAGCCAATGCATACGATATCGTTTTAAATGGCTTTGAATTAGGTGGAGGATCTATTAGAATTCATAAATCAGAACTTCAAGAAAAAATGTTTAAAGCGCTTGGATTTACAGAAGAACAAGCACAAGAACAATTTGGATTCTTAATTGAAGCGTTCAAATATGGTGCACCACCACATGGCGGAATTGCTTTAGGTTTAGATAGATTAGTTATGTTATTGTCAGGAAGAACAAACTTAAGAGATACAATTGCATTCCCTAAAACAGCAAGTGCTTCTTGTCTATTAACAGATGCGCCAAGTGAAGTATCTAACAGTCAGTTACATGAATTACATTTGCAACTTGATTTAGATGAAAAATAATTAAAAGTATAAATACTTGTTATTTAGAAGAATTATGATAAAATAAATTTATAAGGTAGTCATCTGAAGTGTTCGTAATAAGCTTTTTATATTTTGACCTAACACTTTTGATCAAGGGAGCCTAATTGGTTTTCTTAATAGCGCATACGCCTCGTAAGGAGGACATGCAAAATAAGAAACAGGGCACCCACCTGTATATAGCAGGCCAAAATGATCTAGCACTTAATATTACGGCACAATTGGATTCTATCGGTACGCAAGACTTTATGTCTTGCGTATTTTTGTGTAAAGGAGTAAATAATGATGAAGCATCAATTTTCAAGAAATGAATTAGCGATTGGTAAAGAAGGCTTAGATTTATTAAAAAGTAAAACAGTAGTTGTCCTAGGTGTAGGCGGTGTAGGTTCATTTGCTGCTGAAGCATTAGCGAGAACTAATATTGGTCATATCATATTAATAGATAAAGATGATGTAGATATCACAAATGTAAATAGACAATTACATGCTTTAACAACAACAATTGGTCAATCAAAAGTAGATTTAATGGAAGAGCGTATTAAATTAATTAATCCTGATTGTAAAGTCACTTCATTGCATATGTTCTATACTGAAGAAACTTACGAAGCTTTATTTAATGAATACGACATTGATTATTTTGTAGATGCTAGTGATACAATCATGTATAAAGTTCATCTTATGAAAGAATGTTTAGAAAGAGGTATCGATGTTATCTCAAGTATGGGTGCTGCAAACAAAACAGACCCTACTAAATTTGAAATAGCTGATATTTCTAAAACACATACAGATCCTATGGCAAAAATAATACGTCTAAAATTAAGAAAAATGGGCATTCATAAAGGTATTAATGTTGTATTTAGTGATGAAAGTCCTATTATGATAAGAGAAGATGTAAAAGAAGTTGTAGGAGATAAAAACGCGAAAGTTAGAAAGGCACAAATGCCACCATCATCGAATGCTTTTGTACCAAGTGTTGTTGGTTTAATTTGTGCAAGCTATGTTGTGAATGATATTTTGAAAGATATCCCAGTAAAAAGAATCAAAGATAAATAGTGAGCAGCTTTGATAATAAAAATGAGACTGGATACGTCCAGCCTCATTTTTTTAAGTTGCTATATATTTCTGCTAATTTTTGTTCGGATTTAGATGTAAGCTTAGGTTGATAATATTGTTTACCTTTTAAAGTATCAGGTAAATATTGTTGTTCAACATAACCATTTTCATAATTATGAGGATATTTATAACCAATTGCATTTCCTAATTCTTTTGCACCTTGATAGTGTCCATCTTTCAAATGTTTCGGAACTAAACCAGCTTTACCTTTTCTAATGTCTGATAGAGCTTCATCAATAGATACAATAGCTGAATTAGATTTAGGTGATAAGCAAAGTTCGATAACTGCTTGGCTTAATGGTATACGTGCTTCTGGAAAGCCAAGACGTTCACTCGCTTCAATAGCTGATAATGTTCTAGCTGCAGCACCCGGAGAAGCTAAACCGATGTCTTCATAGCTAATCACAAGAAGGCGTCTCGCAATAGTAGGTAAATCTCCCGCTTCAATTAATCTAGCAAGATAATGAAGCGCTGCGTCAACGTCACTACCTCTAATGGATTTTTGGAATGCACTCATAACATCATAATGTTGATCACCATCTTTATCGTGTTGGAATGCATTCTTTTGAATACAAACTTGCGCATCTTCCATTGTGACATGACGTTTATCATCTTGAACATCAGCGCTTAATACAGCGAGTTCTAGCGCATTTAATGCACTTCTCACATCACCGTAACTTGCTTTTGCGAAATATTCTAAAGCGTCTTTGTCTACAATAGGGGCATATGGGGCTAATCCATTGTCTTCATCTTCAATTGCTCTGTTTAAAGCAATTATTATATCATCTTCATTTAGAGGATATAGTTCAAAGATTTGCGTTCTGCTCCGTATAGCTGGATTGATAGCATGATATGGGTTTGATGTCGTTGCACCAATCAGTACGATTTTGCCAGATTCTAAATGTGGTAATAAGAAATCTTGTTTAGCTTTATCTAAACGATGAATTTCGTCTAGTAAAAGTATAACTTGCCCAGACATTTTGGCTTCTTCAACGACAAGTTGCATATCCTTTTTAGTGTTAGTGACAGCATTAAGTTGTCTAAATTTATATTGAGTACTCCCGGCGATAGCTTGGGCGATACTCGTTTTTCCAATTCCCGGTGGTCCATAAAAAATCATAGAAGTTAACTTTTTAGTGTTAACCATTCTTCTAATAATGGCTTTTGGACCGACTAAATGTTCTTGGCTTATAACATCATCTATCGTTTGAGGACGCATTCTATAAGCTAATGGTTCGTTTTTCATTTGGAATCAACCTTTCTAATTACTCAAAGTGTACAAAAAATGATAAAATGAATTAATAATATTTTTTTAGAAAATAAGAGGTGTAGTACATGAAAATTTCTACTAAAGGACGATATGGCTTAACACTTATGATATCGTTGACTAAGCGTTATGGTCAAGGATGTACATCTTTAAAGTCAATCGCTGAAGAAAACAATTTAAGTGATTTATATTTAGAACAATTAGTAGGACCGCTACGTAATGCTGGTCTTATTAAAAGTGTAAGAGGTGCCAAAGGGGGCTATCAATTACAAAAAGCACCATCAGAAATTACAGCTGGTGATGTGATTAGATTGTTAGAAGGGCCAATTACACCTGTTGAAGGTATAGAAGACGAGCCACCCGCACAACAACAATTGTGGATTCGTATTAGAGACGCTGTAAAAGAAGTTCTAGATAATACAACACTAGAATACTTAGCAAATTATACAAATGAAGATGAACTAGAAGGATATATGTTCTATATCTAGTTCACAAATTAAATTGGATAGCAATCTTCAAGACGAATATTGGAGATTGCTATCTTATTTTTTATTGCTTAACTGTATTGAATTCATGCCTAACTGCACAAAATATTCCGTTATTTTAACAGTTAAGCATGAATATATGCTATGTAGTGTAATATTCCCCTTTGATATAACTTTCATATTAAGATAGTTGTACACTACAACAAAGGGGAGAGTATATGAAAAATTTAAAACGATACATATTAAGTGTAGTAGCAGTTTTATTATTAAGTTTCATAGCATTACCGTTTGAAGTTAACGCAAAGACAGATGGTCCGTCATCTAGAGTTATATTACCTAAAAATGATCGTACACAAATTACGAATACAACGTCTGCACATTATCAATCTATTGCATTCGCTGATATCGGAGGTACATCAATTGCATCAGGTGTTGTTGTCGGTAAAAATACCGTTCTTACAAATAAACACGTAGTAGACGCAACTAATGGTGATGCTTCTGTATTAAAATTCTCACCTGCAGCAAATGGTGATGGGAATTTCCCAGCTGGTACATTTACAGCAACTGATTATAAAGTAGCGCCAGGCGGTGAAGATTTAGCAGTTGTTACAGTTGGTAAAAATAGTAATGGCCAATCTATTGGTGACGCTGTTCAAGCAGCGACAATCGCAGATACATCTTCAGTTAAAAAAGGAGATGACATTACGGTAACAGGTTATCCAGGAGATAAACCTATCGCGACATTATGGGAAAGTAAAGGTAATGTGTTATCTGCTTCAGGTAGTGGCGTATCTTACGACTTAAGTACTTATGGAGGTAATTCAGGTTCACCAATCTTTAATGCAAATAACCAAGTTATTGGTTTACATTATGGTGGCGTACCAGATAGCCATAACAGTGGCGTATTATTTAACAGCAACGTTCAACAATTTATACAAAGTAATTTAAAATAAAAAAATGATCATAAAGTGATGAGTTATCACTTTATGATCATTTTTTTATGCTTCCCCGTATACATCATCTACAATTTTCTTGAATGATTCATATGATTGATATTGTTTATCTAAATCATAAATATAGCTCACTGCCATAATTTCATCGACATTGTATTTGTTTTGGAAATCTTTCAATTGTCGTTTTACAGTTTCTACACTACCAATGAAAGATGTGTTTGTTTTAGATTGCGCCATATATTTTTCTTGAGGTGACCAAATGTTTTCAAGTTGATCAGTAGGTGGTTGTAATGGCATGCGCGCATTTCTTACAATGCTTAAAAACATCAAGTGCATTGTTGAAGATAAATATGTCGCTTCTTCATCTGTTTCACCAACAATAACATTTAAACAAACGGTCATGTATGGTTCATCTAAATATTCTGATGGCTCAAATAAGTCTCTATATATTTCGATTGCTTGAGACATTTGATCTGGAGCAAAGTGTGCTGCAAAGACGTATGGTAAACCTAATCGAGCAGCTAAATGTGCAGAGTCCGTCGAAGATCCTAACACATATATCGGAATATTTGTATCTACACCTGGATATGGTCTTACATATGATTGTTGTTCTTCAGGACCAAAATATTGTAGTAATTGTTTAATATCATCACCAAATGTATATACACCTTTATGTGAATCTCTTCTTAGTGCAGAAGCAGTCATCATATCTGTACCTGGTGCTCGTCCTAAGCCAAGATTTAATCTATTAGGAAACATTGTATCCATTGTTCCAAATTGCTCAGCAACAATAAGAGGTGCATGGTTAGGTAACATGATACCGCCAGAACCTACTTGAATAGACTCTGTATGTTCAAGTGTATGTTGAATGAGTAAAGTAGTTGCAGAACTTACTAAATTTGGTGCATTATGATGTTCAGCAATCCAGTATCGTTCATAGCCTAATTTTTCTACATTTTGAGCGAGTGACACCATGTTTTTAATGGCATCTTGCTCAGTTTCACCTTTTCTAAGTGGAACTAGATTTAATGCAGAAACTGGGAATTTTGATTTCATTTTGTGACGCTCCTAACATAATTATATATTGGAAGTATATCAACTGAATTTATGTTGTACTATTTAATTGCTCAACAACATTTGACTATTGTGTTACTAAAAGTTATAATTAATGCAAATTTATAGAGAGGTGGCATCAATAATAGGCATGGATATCCAATAATTTTTTTGCGCTAATAGTAAATAACGTAAAAAAACCATTGTGTTACACAATGATGATTGGATAAGTATGTCTATAATATGATGTTGCCGTTACAAACTGAGAATAGTGTAATGGTGCGTCTTCATGTGTAATACATGGGTAGAGGAGGCTACATTATGCTATTTTTATTTGAAGAAAGAGCATTAGAAGTTGAACATAAAGTATTAATACCCGAATTGACTTTTTCAATAGAGGACCATGAACATTTAGCCATCGTAGGTGTTAATGGTGTTGGAAAGTCAACATTATTAAAAGTCATTCATCAAGATCAATCAGTTGATTCAGCGATGATGGAACAAGATTTAACACCTTATTATGATTGGACTGTTATGGATTATATAATTGAATCTTATCCTGAAATCGCAAAGATTAGATTGCAACTTAATCATACAGATATGATTAATAAATATATTGAATTAGATGGATACCTTATAGAAGGTGAAATCGTAACAGAAGCAAAAAAGCTCGGAATAAAAGAGGAACAACTAGAACAGAAAATTTCTACTTTAAGTGGTGGAGAACAGACAAAAGTATCATTTTTAAAAGTGAAAATGTCTAAAGCGTCATTATTATTAATCGATGAACCAACAAACCACATGGATTTAGAAATGAAGGAATGGTTGACGAAAGCTTTTAAACAAGAACAACGTGCGATATTATTTGTATCTCATGACCGAACATTCTTAAATGAAACACCAGATGCTATATTAGAATTGAGTCATAATGGTGGTAAGAAGTATATCGGTCAATACGATAAATACAAACAACAAAAAGATATAGAGCATGAAACATTAAAGCTACAGTATGAAAAACAACAAAAAGAACAAGCGGCTATTGAAGAAACGATTAAAAAATATAAAGCATGGTATCAAAAAGCATCTCAAAGTGCTTCTGTGAGAAGTCCATATCAGCAAAAACAATTAAGTAAGTTAGCGAAACGTTTTAAATCAAAAGAACATCAATTAAATCGTAAACTCGATCAAGAGCATATCGCAAATCCAGACAAAAAAGAGAAAGCTTTCTCAATACAACATCATGATTTTAAATCACATTATTTAGTTCAATTTAATCATGTTTCGTTTTCTTATGATAATCGGACAATATTCGATGATGTATCTTTCTATATTAAGCGAAATCAAAACGTCATTGTTGAAGGCAGAAATGGTACAGGTAAATCCACTTTAATCAAATTGATACTCGGTGAACTCGAGCCAACTAAAGGTAACATAACTGTTCATCCGGAATTAGAAATTGGATATTTCTCTCAAGATTTTGAGAACTTAAATATGCACCATACTGTTTTAGATGAAATATTAGTAATTCCTGAAATGAAAGAAGCAGATGCAAGAACCATATTAGCAAGCTTTTATTTTGATAAAGATAGGATAAATGATGTTGTTGAAACATTGTCCATGGGTGAAAAATGTAGGTTACAATTTGTAAAATTATATTTTTCAAATCCTCATATTATGATTTTAGATGAGCCAACAAACTATTTCGATATTGGCATGCAAGAAAAAATCATTCAATTAATACAATCATTTCAAGGTTCGGTCCTTATTGTATCTCATGATGATTATTTTAAATCACAAATTAAAGATCAAACTTGGACTATAAAAAATCATCAAATGACGCATGAAAATGTTCAAGTCAAAGAACCAATTAATACAGAATCTATGAAACATCAATTAAAAGAATTAGAACAATATACAGATGAAAGAAATCGTGAAACAGAGTTCTAGTCTTTTCATGAAAATGGTGCTAGAATAGGTACATTGAAAACTAAGAAAGGACGTTCAACATGAAAGTATATGCAGATTATGCAGCAACTACTCCAGTTAAGCCCGTTGTAACTGAAAAAATAACAGAAATATTATCTGAACACTTTGGTAACCCGTCATCTATTCATTCAATAGGGAGAGACGGTAGAAAGTATTTAGATCAATCAAGACGAGAAATTGCTACATTATTAGGTGCGAGTCCTCAAGAAGTTATTTTTACTAGTGGGGCAACAGAGTCTAATAATACAGCAATAAAAGGTATAGCACGAAAACGAAAACATATAGGTCAACATTTAATTACGAGTAGAATAGAGCATCATTCTGTATTGCATGTCTTTGAAGAACTTGAACGTGAAGGTTTCGATGTTTCGTATATAGATGTAAATTCAGAAGGTATTGTCGATATTGATGCTTTGAGACGAGCAATTCGACCTGATACGACATTAGTGTCAATTATGTTAGTGAATAATGAAGTCGGCACAGTTCAACCTATGTATGATATTGCAGAAGTCATAGAAAATACCGATATCGTATTTCATGTTGATGCTGTTCAAGCTATCGGTCATATGCCAATTGAATTTGATGAAATGCCAGTTGATATTTTAAGTATAACTGCGCATAAATTTGGCGGGCCAAAAGGAATAGGTGCATTGTTGGTTAAACAAGGTGTTCAGTTCGAAACGTTTATACAAGGTGGCGAACAAGAAGTAAAGCGAAGAGCAGGTACAGAGAATGTTCCATATATATGTGGTATGGCAACAGCACTGAAAGACGCTTATGAACACATGAATGAAAGTAATATCCATTTAATGAACTTAAAAGAAAAGCTTATTGTAGGATTACAACAACGTGCAATTCCGTTTGAACTCAATGGTAGTATGACTGATACGACTGGTCATATCACAAATTTATATTTCCCATTTATAGAAGTTGAAACGATGTTAACGTTACTTGATATGGCAAATATATATGTTTCAAGTGGATCTGCATGTACAGCTGGTTCAACATTACCATCACACGTACTAGAAGCGATGTTTGGTGAAGATAATAGAGTGAAACAATCTGTAAGATTTAGTTTCAGTTCATTAACGACTGAAGAAGAAATTAATTATATCGTAAGTACGATAATGAAAATATATCAACAATTTAAGGAGGAAGAAAATGAATAATCAATCTACCCGCGTTGTCGTTGGGATGAGCGGGGGCGTAGATAGCTCAGTAACTGCACATATACTAAAAGAACAAGGTTATGATGTAGTTGGTATTTTTATGAAAAATTGGGATGACACAGACGAGAATGGTGTATGTACAGCTACTGAAGACTATAATGATGTCATTGAAGTATGTAACCAATTAGATATACCTTATTATGCAGTTAACTTTGAACAAGAATATTGGGATAAAGTATTTACGTATTTCTTAGATGAATATAAAAAGGGGAGAACTCCTAACCCAGATGTAATGTGTAATAAAGAAATTAAATTTAAAGCATTTTTAAATCATGCACTTAAACTTGGTGCGGACTATGTTGCTACAGGTCATTATGCACGTGTTAATCGTGATGGTGATAAAGTCGAAATGTTACGTGGAGTAGATAACAACAAAGACCAAACTTATTTCTTGAATCAACTTACAAAAGATCAATTGTCTAAAGTGATGTTCCCAATTGGTGAATTAGAAAAAAGTGAAGTAAGAAGAATTGCTGAAGAACAAAACTTAGCAACTGCTAAAAAGAAAGACTCTACTGGTATTTGTTTTATTGGTGAGAAAAACTTTAAAACATTCTTATCTCAATATTTACCTGCACAAAACGGTAAAATGCAAACATTAGACGGTGTTGACATGGGTGAACATAGTGGCTTAATGTATTACACTATTGGCCAAAGACATGGTCTTGGTATAGGTGGAGACGGAGATCCTTGGTTTGTAGTCGGTAAAAATTTAAAAGAAAACATTCTATATGTTGAACAAGGTTTCCACCATGAAGCATTATATAGTGACTATTTAATCGCTTCTGATATTTCATTTGTGAATAATCTTGATTTTTCACAACCGGTGAAATGTTCAGCGAAATTTAGATATAGACAAAAAGATACACAAGTAACTGTAGAAAAAATTTCTGACAATCAAATTAAAGTGATATTTGACGAACCAGTGCGTGCAATTACACCTGGTCAAGCTGTCGTATTGTATGACGGTGACGTTTGTTTAGGTGGCGCAACAATTGATGAAGTTTATAAAACAGAAAAGCAATTAGATTATATGGTATAAAATATATAGACTGAGATAAATTTATGTCTCAGTCTATTTTTATTTTTGTTATAATAGCAAGTAATGATATTTAAAGGAGTCACAACATGCATAGTGAAGAACAAATTGTTAAATTAATTCAAAATAAAAAATTCGACGAAGCATTGTCGCATTTATTTGAAAATATAGAAGAAGATCCGAAAGAAGTAACCAATTATATCAATGCAGGGACAATATTAGCAGAAGCAAATGATATTGAAAGAGCTGAGAAATTCTTTCAAAAGGCTATTACTGTAAACGAAAGTCATGGTGGTGCTTATTATAGTCTTGCAAATTTATACTACAACCAACAGCGCTTTGAAGAAGCGATTAAATTATATCAACATGCGATTAAAAGAGGGCTTAATGATGCAGATACTAATTTTATGTTAGGAATGAGTTTCAACGAATTAGGTGCGAATACTGAAGCTTTGCCGTATGTAATGAGAGCTCATGAGCTAAATGAAGATGATGTAGAAATTGGATTCCAATACGGATTAACATTATGCCAATTAGAAATGTTTGATGAAGCGATCATGCAACTAGAGAAAGTATTAGAAAAAGATTCAAAACATGTAGACGCATTATACAATTTAGGTTTAGCTAAATATATGAAAAATGAAAATGCTGAAGAAGCACTTGTTTATTTTAGAAAAGCAGTCGACATTCAACCGGACCATTTATTAAGTGGTCATGCTATCAACATGTTTGAACAATTATTAGAAGAGGAGGACTAACATTGGAAAACTTATCTTTATTTGATCTTTCACATGTAAAAGGTGAAGTTATTAGAATTCTTTTTCAAAACAGTGATAACTATTATACCGTTATTAAAGTCGATGTGATAGATTCAAATGAAGATTTTGATCAAGAAGTCACAATTGTTGGTTACTTACCTCAAATAGTTGAAGGAGAAACGTACCTTTTCAAAGGTAAAGTAACAAACCATCCGAAATACGGTAAACAACTACAAGCTGAAACTTTTGAAAAAGAATTACCACAAACAAAACAAGGTGTTATTCATTACTTATCGAGTGATTTATTTAAAGGTATTGGTAAGAAAACAGCAGAAACAATCGTGGACAAACTAGGTGAAGATGCACTTCAGAAAATTATAGATGACCCAGATGTCCTTAAAGAAATACCTAAACTTAACAAGCAAAAAAGAGATACGATTGCAGAATCAATACGTGAGAATCAAGCCATTGAACATATTATGATTAAACTTAATGAACTTGGTTTCGGTCCGAAACTCGCGATGGCTATTTATCAATTTTATAAAGAAGAAACACTTAATATTATTAAACAATCTCCATATCGTTTGGTGATGGATATAAATGGTATAGGGTTTCAAAGAGCTGACCAAATAGCCGAACAAGTTGGAATTTCTAAAGATCATCATGATCGACTTGTAGCAGGTGTCAGTTACTTTTTAGACCAGCAATCATTACAGAATGGTCACACATTTTTACCTGTTGATATATTGACCAATGGGGCATATGAATTGTTAAATCATAATCAACCCGAAGTTGTGAATAAAGATCAGATTAATGGTGTCATTATAGAGATGAGTGAAGAAAATAAACTTATTATCGAAAATGATAATTGTTTTTTACCTTCACTTTATTATTCAGAAGCGAAAAGTGTGCAAATTATTCATAGGCTTTATCAACATCAAGATGAACTTAAAGAAATTGAAAAAAGTGATCTTCAATTACACATTGGTCAAATTGAAGATATGAATGATGTTTCATATGCAGATGGCCAAAAATTAGCGTTAGAAACAGCCATTAATCATAAAATGATGCTTTTAACAGGTGGACCTGGAACAGGTAAGACGACAGTTATTCGAGGCATTTGTGAGTTGTATTCTGAAATACACGGTGTGAGTTTAAATTATGATGATTACCAAGAAGGAACGGACTTTCCAATTGTATTAGCAGCACCGACTGGACGTGCAGCCAAAAGACTAAGTGAATCTACTGGACTAGAAGCGATGACGATTCATAGATTAATTGGATGGAGTAAAGATACACAACCTGATGATGTGTTAGATAATGACATACATGCCCATTTAATCATTCTAGATGAAATGTCTATGGTAGATACATGGTTGATGTATCAATTTTTAAGAGCAGTCCCTGATTATGCTCAAATCATATTTGTAGGTGACGAAGATCAATTACCATCAGTTGGTCCAGGTCAGATTTTTAAAGATTTAATTGATTCTAAAGTGATACCGAGAGTGAACTTAACAGAAGTTTATAGACAACAAGAAGGATCATCCATCATAGATTTAGCGCATAAAATAAAAAATGGATTGCCTGTTTCTATTAATGAAAAACATCACGACCGCTCATTTATTCCTTGCAGTAGTAATCAAATTGCGACAGTTGTAGAAAAGGTCGTACAAGGTGCTGTTAATAAAGGATATAATATGCAAGATATTCAAGTGTTAGCTCCAATATACCGTGGACCAGCAGGTATTAATAAATTAAATGAATTATTGCAAGATATATTAAATCCGAAAGATGAAGATACAAGATTTCTTCAATATGGAGATATTGAATATCGTGAAAATGATAAAGTACTTCAACTTATTAATCGTCCAGATGATAATGTATTTAATGGTGATATTGGTGTAGTGACAGGTGTTTATAAAGCAGAAGAAAATGCACTTGGTAAAGATGTCGTCATTGTAGATTATGAAGGGAATGACATAACATACACTAAACAAGATTTATCAGAAATTACACATGCTTATTGTTGTTCAATTCATAAATCACAAGGGTCGGAATTCCCGATAGTCATCATGCCTATTGTCAGACAATACTTTAGAATGTTACAAAAAAACATTCTATATACCGGACTTACACGTGCGAAGCAGTCGCTTGTTGTGTGCGGTGAAGAACAAGCCTTTAATCAAGGTATCCAAACGCTAGGTCATGAGAGAATGACATCGTTTGATACGAAATTAAAAATGTATTTCGATACTGATGTTGAATCGGATACTGAGTCTGAAACAGAATCTATTCAAACGAAACATATTATTTTAACTGAAGATAATATGTTTGAAATCGATCCGATGATTAATATGAATGATAAAACACCATATGATTTTATGAAATAATTGACATCTAAAAATCGAGTGATTATAATCAAATAGAATACAAAAAAGAAACCGAGTAAATAATTGATTGTTTAAGAGACATGTTGGTTGGTGAGAAACATGACAATGATTATTGAATGCTACTTCTTTTATAAAAGTTTAATAAACTTAAAGTGATGACTTTTAGTCATAACTAGGGTGGTACCGCGATACGTTCGTCCCTTTTTTAGGGGATGGACGTTTTTTATTTTAATTGAGGAGTGAAGACAATGAAAAAATTAAAAGCTAGTGAAATCAGACAAATGTATATTGACTTTTTTGTTGAAAAAGGACATATGGTTGAACCATCTGCACCTTTAGTGCCAATTGATGACGATACTTTATTATGGATAAACTCAGGTGTTGCGACATTAAAAAAATATTTTGATGGTCGAGAAATCCCTAAAAATCCTAAAATTGTAAATGCTCAAAAAGCAATTAGAACAAATGATATTGAAAATGTTGGTTTTACTGCAAGACACCATACATTCTTTGAAATGTTAGGAAACTTTTCAATAGGTGATTACTTTAAACGTGAAGCAATTGAATATGCTTGGGAATTTTTAACGAGTGATAAATGGATGGCAATGGATCCAGAAAAATTATATGTAACGATTCATCCTGAAGATACGGAAGCATATGATTTATGGCATGACTTGATTGGACTTGAAGAAAGTAGAATTATTAGAATCGAAGGTAACTTCTGGGATATCGGTGAAGGACCATCTGGACCTAACACTGAAATATTCTACGACAGAGGCGACACATATGGGAAAGAAGATCCAGCTGAAGAAATGTATCCAGGTGGAGAAAATGAACGTTATTTAGAAGTGTGGAATTTAGTATTTAGTGAATTTAACCATAACGCTGACCATACTTATACACCACTTCCAAATCAAAATATTGATACAGGTATGGGTCTTGAGCGTATGACATCTATTTCTCAAGATGTGCCAACGAACTATGATACAGACTTATTTATTCCAATTATCGAACAAGTCGAAGCGGTTAGTGGATTAAAATACTTAGAGAATAAAGAACAAGATATCGCATTTAAAGTTATTTCAGACCATATTAGAACAATCAGTTTTGCGATTGGTGACGGTGCGTTACCTGCAAATGAAGGTAGAGGATACGTATTAAGAAGGTTACTTAGAAGAGCTGTTCGTTTTAGCCAAACACTTAATATTAACGAACCATTCTTATATAAATTAGTTGATATCGTAGCAGAAATAATGGAACCTTATTACCCAAATGTAAAAGCACAAAGTGATTTCATTAAAAAAGTTGTAAAATCTGAAGAAGAACGTTTCCATGAAACACTTGAAGAAGGTTTAGCAATTTTAAACACAATGATGGCATCAGCTAAGCAGCAAGGTAATGTATTATCTGGATCAGATGCATTTAAATTATATGATACGTATGGTTTCCCAATAGAGCTAACTGAAGAAATCACTGCACAAGAAGGGATTACAATTGACAATGAAGGTTTTGAACATGAAATGCATCAACAACGTGAAAGAGCGAGAGCTGCACGTCAAAAGACGCAATCAATGCAAGTTCAAAATGAAGTGCTTGGCAGCATCAATACACCAAGTAAATTCGTTGGCTATGACGTAACAGAAGCACAAACAGAAATTACAGATATTATATTTAATGGTGAATTAGTTGATGAAGTTGAAAGTGGAGAAAACATCCAATTTATTTTAAGAGAAACACCATTTTATGCAGTATCAGGTGGTCAAGTAGCGGATAAAGGTATCATTCGTCATGATCAATTTGAAATTGAAGTGACAGAAGTTATAAAAGCACCTAATGGTCAAAATTTACATGCTGGACATGTGACATTTGGACAAGTTCATGTTGGTGAAACTGTAGAAGCTATTGTTAATAAAGATGATCGTAAATCAATTATCAAAAACCACTCAGCAACTCACTTATTACATGCAGCTTTAAAAGAAGTTTTAGGTACGCATGTTAATCAAGCCGGTTCATTAGTTGAAAGTGATAGATTACGATTTGACTTCTCACACTTTGGCCAAGTTACACAAGAAGAATTAGAAACAATCGAAAAGATTGTTAACGAAAAAATTTGGCAAAACATTCCTGTAGTAATCGAAGAAATGCCAATAGAACAAGCTAAAGAAAAAGGCGCTATGGCATTATTCGGAGAAAAATATGGTGATGTTGTAAGAGTTGTTGAAATGTCATCATACTCAATCGAGTTATGTGGTGGTATACACGTACGTAACACAAGTGAAATTGGTATCTTCAAAATTGTTTCAGAATCAGGTACAGGTGCAGGTGTTCGAAGAATCGAAGCTGTAACAGGTAGAAAAGCATATGAAACATTAAAAGAAACTGAAACAATTCTTAAAGATGTTATGCAACATGTCAAAATTAAAGACCAAGCAAGAACAATTGAAAAAATCGAACAAATTCAACAACAAAATAAAGACTTAGAAAAAGAAGTTCAACAAAAGAACAAAACAATTACTGAATTAAAATCAGGTAATATTGAAGACAATGTTGAAGAAATTAATGGCATTAAAGTACTTTCACAATTAGTTGAAGCTGAAAATCCAAAAGTATTAAGATCAATCATGGATGATTATAAATCTAAAATGCAAGATACAGTTCTATTATTAGCAAGTGTTAATGGAGATAAAGTTTCACTTGTTTCTTCAGTACCAAAAGATTTAACGGATAAAGTTAAAGCTGGTGACATTATTAGAGAAGCTGCTCAAATTACAAACGGTAAAGGTGGCGGTCGCCCTGATATGGCTCAAGGCGGCGGAACAGATCCATCTAAAGTAACAGAAGCATTACAGTTTGTTAAAGACTACATTAAAACGCTATAATTTTACGTGTAATTAGAATATGATATAATTAATATTAAGTTAATGGAGTTAGGGAGTGTAAATAAAGATGAATAATTTTGATAAAACTATGAAATTTAACTATGATGATTTTCCAAAAGAAAATGTCAAAACAGTACTACAAAATGTTTATCGAACTTTAGAAGAAAGAGGCTATAATCCAGTAAATCAAATAGTCGGTTATTTACTTTCTGGCGATCCAGCTTATATACCTAGACACAACGAAGCAAGAAATCAAATAAGACGTTTAGATAGAGATGATATTATGGAAGAGCTTGTGTCACACTATTTAAAGCAAGAAAATGAATTCAATGCTTAAAAACAGGATAATAGGTTTAGACGTCGGTAGTAAAACAATAGGTGTAGCTGTAAGTGATGCGATGGGTTGGACAGCTCAAGGTATAGATACACTCCGCATTAACGAAGAAAACGAAGATTTTGGAATTGACCAACTTATAAAAATCATTGATGAATATGATGTTGATACTGTCATTATAGGATTGCCAAAAAATATGAACAATTCTATTGGTCCTCGCGGAGAGGCATCCATTCAATTCAAAGATTTACTTCAACAAGAAAGACCAGAATTAAAAATGGTAATGTGGGATGAAAGACTTAGCACAGTTGGTGCTGAACGCACATTATTAGAAGCAGATGTTTCTCGAAAGAAAAGAAAAAAAGTAATAGACAAAATGGCAGCTGTATTTATATTACAGGGTTACCTAGATTCTATTAAATAATTGATGAGGAGAATGAATAATGACTGAACATAACCACGAAGGACATTTAGAAATTAACAATGAGGAAGAATTATTAACATTAATAGACGAAAATAATAACGAAGTCTTATACCGTAAAGTATTAGAATTCTATCATCCAGAATTCAAGAAAGAATACATTATCTTAGCTGAAGAAGGTACAGCAGATGATGAAGAAATTGAATTAATCCCAATGATTAATGAAGCAAATGACGACGGTGAAGGCGGTAAATTATTACCAGTTGAAACTGACGAAGAGTGGGATATGATTGAAGAAATCGTTAATACTGAAATGGACGATGTTTAAAGTTTAATATGTAATAGTACACTTTACCCCTAATGTGATATAATCATTAGGGGTATTTATTTTACATAAGGAGTTACATATGGAAAAAAATAGTATATATAAAGATGCGAGATTATTATCTAAGTATATTAGTTTAACAATCATAAGCATCCTCTTTTTATTACTTATATTAATTACTTTAATAGGCTTGATTGTAGTAGGTATTAATGTGAAACCTGTTAACGCCGATAGCAATGAGCAAGTTATTGTAAATGTTAATCCAAACACAAATACTGAAATGTTAAGCCAAGAGTTATCCGATAAAAAAATAATTAGAAATGCTACTATTTTCAAATATTATTTGAAACTCAATAATATTTCTAGTTTTCAAGCTGGGGAATATAAGTTTTCTCCTTCAATGTCACCTAGAGATATTGCGAAAAGTTTAGAAACCGGAAAAGTGTATTTAAAAACAGCAGTTCAATATGATGTAAAAGAAGGTTCGAATGTAGAATTAATTGCAGGCATTTTAGAAGAAAATACTTCTATTAGCCGCGAAAGTTTTTTAAAGAAAATGAGAGATCAAGATTTTGTGAAAAAATATCAAAAAAAATATCCCGATATGTTAACGGATGAAGTATTAAATAAAAACTTAAGATACCCATTAGAAGGCTATTTAGCACCAAGTACGTATCAGTTTTCAAAAAGTGATGTAACGATTGATGACGTTACAAATGAAATGTTGAATGAAACATACCATACAACTTATAAAATATATAAAGAAAATGGCGGCTTTAAATACACGAGTAACTATGAAGAAAAAAAGATTACTTTCCATGAGTATTTAACGTTATCTTCAATTGTAGAATCAGAAATGAAAAACGTTACAGATAAATCGAGATATATTTCATTACTTCTAAACAGAATTGAAAACAATCCACAAATTGCTTTGAATTCAGATGCGACAGTAAGATATGCTAATAAAAAAGAAACAACTGAAGCACTATCAGATAAAGATTATAAAAATGATTCAAAATATAACACATACGCACATAAAGGATTACCTATAGGTCCAATATGCAACATATCTGATGAAACAGCTAGAACAACAGTTAACCCTCCAGAAACAGATTATTTTTACTATACAACAACCAAAAAGGGTAAAGTATTATTTGCAGAGAACTTAAAAGAACAAGAAAAGAATAGAGATAAATAATAATGACAAGAACGCTTTGAAATTTTAAAAGCGTTCTTGTTTATATATACTTACTTTTTATTCGAAAATATGGTAAAATATCTAATGTTTATGAAATCATATTGTAAATATGACTGATACATACTAACTAGTCAGGAGACTAGTTGGGTTTTTTATTATATTCGAGTGTAAGGAAGTAATGACATGGAAAAAGATATAGAATATATCGAACAATTGTTGTTTCAAAATTCATCAAATATCGATGAATTAAGGCATTATGCTGAACAATATAATGTTCCAATAATGGATAAAATCTCCACAGAGTTTGTTAAACAATTAATTAGAATTAAAGATGTGAAAAGTATTCTAGAGATTGGGACGGCAATTGGATATAGCGCGATGCATTTTGCTTCATGTGATCCGGATATTAATGTGTGGACGATTGAAAGAAAAGAAGAAATGTATGAACAAGCTATTTCAAATATTAAAGACTTTGGTTATGAAAGCCAAATAAATGTTATCTTTTCTGATGCATTAGAAGCTTTTGAATTATTACCTACCGACCAGTCATTTGATATGATTTTTATCGATGCTGCTAAAGCACAATCACAAAAGTTTTTTGAGCTTTATGAACCACTGCTTAAAGATGACGGTATCATAATTACAGACAATATTTTATACCATGGTTTTGTCAGTAATATAGAAATTGTAAGAAACAGAAACGTTAAACAAATGGTTAAAAAAGTTCAAAAATATAATCATTGGTTAATGAATCATGAAAGTTATAAAACGACATTGATTAATATTGGTGATGGTATGGCCATTTCTAAAAAGGAGAAATTGTAATGACAGAATTACTAGTGACACCTAAGTCCGTTAAACATATTGAACAATTAATTAAATTAGGTGCTGATGCATTTGTCATTGGTGAAGAAAAATTTGGATTAAGACTTGCTGGTGAATTTAAAGAGCCAGAACTTCGTGAAGCCATTAAGCTTATCCATGATCATGGTAAAAAAGCATACGTAGCGGTAAATGGTATTTTTCATAATGAACATATTGATGATTTGGAATCTTATATTGATCTGTTACATGAATTAAAAGCAGATAGAATCATCTTTGGCGATCCAGCAGTAGTTATGGCAATGAAAAATCGTGAGAATCCTATACCTTTAAATTGGAATGCTGAAACAATCGTGACAAATCATTTTCAATGTAATTATTGGGGGGATAGAGGTTCAGCTAGAGCAGTGTTGGCTCGTGAGTTAAGTATTGAAGAAGTACTAGAAATTAAAGAAAAAAGTAATGTCGAAATAGAAGTTCAAGTACATGGTATGACTTGTATGTTCCAGTCTAAAAGAAAGTTACTTGGTAATTACTTTATGTATCAAGATAAGGTCATGAAAATTGAAAATCGTAAAGAAAATAAGGACATGCTTTTATATGATGAAGAAAGAAGTAATAAATATCCAATTTATGAAGATTATAATGGTACACACATTATGAGTCCGAATGATATTTGCTTAATCGAAGACTTAGAGGATTTATTAGAAGCACAAATTGATGCGTTTAAGATTGACGGCGTACTTCAAACAGAAGAATATATTAATATCGCGACTGAGCAATATAGACAAGCGATTGACTTATATAACGAAGATCCAGAGTTATATGAAGATGAAAAATTTATGTTAGTTGAACCAATTGAAGAGGTTCAAAAAGATCATCGTCCAATGGATCAAGGATTTATGTTCAAACAAACAGTTTATTAAGTTATATTAAAGGAATGATATATATGAAAGTTCTAGAACCTATTGGCGCAAGTCGTCAAACAAAGATAAAAAAACCAGAACTTCTAGCGCCTGCAGGAAATTTAGAAAAACTTAAAATTGCTGTTCATTATGGTGCGGATGCAGTGTTCCTAGGTGGACAAGAATATGGTTTAAGGTCAAATGCTGATAACTTTACGATGGAAGAAATAAAAGAAGGCGTCGAGTTTGCAGCAAAATATGGCGCGAAAATTTATGTTACAACAAATATTTTTGCACATGATGAAAATATTCCAGGACTAGAAAAATATTTAAAAAATCTAAATGAAACGGGTGCACACGGTATTATAGTTGCCGATCCACTTATTATAGAAACGTGTAAACGTGTTGCACCTAATTTAGAAATCCATTTAAGTACACAACAGTCTTTATCAAATTACCGTGCAGTTCAATATTGGAAAGAAGAAGGGCTTGAAAGAGTCGTTCTAGCTCGTGAAACGAGTGCTGAAGAAATGCGCGAAATGAAAGAAAAAGTTGATATTGAAATTGAAACATTTATACATGGCGCAATGTGTATTGCATATTCTGGTAGATGTACATTAAGTAATCATATGACAGCAAGAGACTCAAATAGAGGTGGTTGTTGTCAAAGTTGTAGATGGGATTATGATTTAATATCAGTAGAAGAAGATGGAGAATTAGAGCCATATTTCGATGGTAATGAGATTACGCCTTTTGCAATGAGTCCAAAAGACTTGAAATTAATCGAATCAATACCTAAAATGATGGACATCGGTATAGATTCTCTAAAAATTGAAGGTCGAATGAAATCTATTCATTATATTGCTACTGTTGTATCTGTATATCGTAAAGTAATTGATCGCTATGCTGAGGATCCAGAAAACTTTAAAATTGATCCTAGATGGTTGATTGAATTAGATAAATGTGCGAATAGAGACACTGCACCAGCGTTCTTCGAAGGTGTACCACATTACGAAGAACAAATGTTTGGACACGAATCAAATAAAAAAACACCTTTTGATTTTTGTGGATTAGTGTTAGACTATGACGAAGTATCACAAATAGCTACCATCCAACAAAGAAATTATTTCAAGCCAGGACAAGAAATTGAATTTTTTGGACCTGAAATTGAAAACTTCACTCAAGTCATTGATAAGATATATGATGAAAATGGTGAAGAGTTAGACGCAGCCAGACATCCACTTCAAGTTATTCAAATAAAAGTGGATCGTCAGATTTATCCAAATAACATGATGAGAAAGGGAATCGTTTGATGGGAAAGACTACAATTATAGGTATTGCAGGGGGTTCTGGTTCAGGTAAGACTTCTGTAACATCCGAAATTATGAAAAATTTAGATGGATATAGTGTTGCATTAATAGAACAAGATTACTATTATAAAGATCAATCACATATGTCTTTTGAAGATAGATTGAAGACGAACTATGATCATCCATTCGCTTTCGATAACGAAAGATTAAAACAAGATTTAACAAGAATTAAAGATAGACATGCAATTGAAGTTCCTACGTATGATTATTCAAATCACACGAGAAGCGATAAAACGATTAGATTCGAACCTAAAGATGTTATTATACTTGAAGGCATATTCGCGCTTGAAAATGAAGATTTACGTAATTTAATGGATGTTAAGATTTATGTTGATACTGATGCTGATTTAAGAATTTTACGTCGTTTAACGAGAGACATTAAAGAACGAGGACGTACGATGGAATCAGTAATTGATCAATACTTATCAGTTGTAAGACCGATGCATATCCAGTTTATTGAACCAACTAAGAAATATGCGGATATCATCATCCCTGAAGGTGGTAGTAATAAGGTAGCTATTGATATTATGACTACGAAAATTCAATCGTTAGTTAAAAATATTTAAATAATTATAAAGTAAAGGAAGATGGAAGAATGGAAACACAAAAAGAATTTCCTATGACACAGGAAGGTTTTAACAAATTAGAAAAAGAACTTGAAGAATTAAAAACAGTTAAGCGACCAGAAGTCGTTGAAAAAATAAAAGTAGCACGTAGTTTCGGTGACTTATCTGAGAACTCTGAATATGATGCAGCTAAAGATGAGCAAGGTTTCATTGAACAAGAAATTCAAAAAATTGAAAACATGATTCGTCATGCTCAAATTATTGAAGATAATGGTTCAAAAAATGACGTTCAAATCGGTAGAACTGTAACATTTACTGAAATTCCAGGTAACGAAGAAGAAAGCTACAAAATTGTAGGTTCAGCAGAAGCAGATCCATTTGAAGGTAAAATTTCTAATGAGTCTCCAATTGCTAAAGCCTTGATTGGTAAAAAACTGAACGAAGAAGTAAATGTTCCATTACCAAATGGTAACGAAATGAAAGTTAAAATCGTAAAAATCGATTAATCGTATTATTATTGAGTAGAAAAGCTGTAGAAACGTATGAAACAAACGTTTTTACAGCTTTTTTTTTATATATAAATCATGGTATTATGATAAAGTATAATTGATTTAATTATCTGATTATTAAAAGCGTTAACAAAGGGGTGGTAAAATTGGATATTAAGCAAGTGAGTGAGACGCATTTTATGATTTATGAACAAAATGAAATCAGTCCAGAAATAAGGAATAAAATTTCGACAATCGCATTACATATTGAATCATTGCAGCATCCTGCTGTTATAAGTGTGACATCATCATATCGATCAATTATGGTCGCATTTGATGCGAAACATTATACATACGAAACAGTCCTTCATGAAATAGACTTACATCATTTAAATCTTAATCAAGTAAATGCATCACGTTCGAAGAAATTGATAACATTACCAGTTGTATATGGTGGTGAATTTGGACCAGACTTAAATATTGTTGCTGAGCATGCACAATTAACTGAAGAAGATGTGATTCAAATACATACTGAAGAAAATTATTTAATTTATGCAATAGGATTTTTACCCGGCTTTCCATTTTTAGGAGGTTTAAATAAGAAAATACATACACCTAGAAAGGAAACGCCAAGAAGTAAAATCGTCCAAGGATCTGTTGGAATTGCAAATAATCAAACAGGACTTTATCCGAAATCATCACCGGGCGGATGGCAAATTATTGGTCGCACACCAATAGATGTTTTCAACTTAAATCGAGAGCCTATGATTTTATATGAAGCAGGAGACTATATTGCTTTTAAAGCGATTCATCAAGAAGAATTTACGCGAATTGAATACGAAATTGCAAATGGCACATTTGATTATAGTCAGTTAGTAGGTGATTTGAAATGAAATGTATAAAACCAGGTTTGTTTACGACTGTTCAAGATATAGGCCGATCAAAATTTGAAAAAGATGGATTTTCAGAAGCGGGTGTTATGAATCAATATTTATACAGAATCGCGAATGCTTTAGTGGATAATGAAAATGCACCAGTATTAGAAGTGACATTAAATGGACCGATATTGAAATTTGAAGAACCGAATATCCTCGCATTTGTTACGTATGCTGCAGATATACAGCTTGATGATCAACCAATACCAGTTAATACAGCAATTTATGTAGAAAAAGGGCAAGTGCTCAACATAAAGTCTATTTCATCTGGGGCAAGAGGCTATTTAGCTTTTCATAAATCTTTAAATATTGAACCGATATTAGACAGTGTATCGACACATACTAGAAGTGGCATAGGTGGCATGAATGGAAGAACATTAAACCGAAATGATGTTTTAAAATTCAAAGATAAAACAATAAACCATGACATAATAGGTAATACATTTAATATCAATCAATTAGAAGAAGCGAACGTTATTCCAATTATGGAAGGCTTACAATTTGATGAATTTACATCAGAGGCGCATGACCAACTTGTTAATCAATCATATACAATATCAGAAATGTCAGATCGTATGGGTTATCGATTAAATGGGAATGAACCACTTGAACATAAGCATCTCGCAGACATTATTTCTGAACCGATTGCACCAGGTAGTGTACAAGTTCCTATTAATGGTCAACCGATTATATTGCTTAATGATCGTCAGACGATAGGTGGTTACACAAAGATTGCTACAGTTAGTTTTATAGGTAGAGAAAAGCTATCTCAATTAAAAGCAAATGACAGCATTACTTTTAAATGGATTTCGTTTGAAGATGCCACGGTCGAATATCAAACATATATTAAACAATTAGAACAAGATATAGATGACATTAAACTGAAAAAGTATAAAGATTTAAGCAATATTCGTCCTAAATCTAAAAAAATAGCAAAACTTATAAAGGGGAATCAATCATGAATATTGAAAAGATAGAAGAACTTATTAAACTCATGAAACAAAATCAAGTAAATTATATGAAATATAAAGATGAAACTGTCGAAGTTGAGTTAGATTTAAAATCAACTTCAAATATCGTCACTACAACGCCAGTTAATAATGTTGAAGAAAGCACGCCAACTTCTAAACAAGAAGAACAGCTTAATTCAATTGAAGCGGAAATTCTTGGAACATTTTATTTACAAGATGAAGAAACATTACAAAATCCACTTGTCAAAGTTGGAGATGAAGTGAAAAAAGGTCAAGTTGTCGGTTATATCGAATCAATGAAAGTGCTCAATGAAGTTATAAGTGAGTATGACGGTATCGTTAATGATATACAAATTAATCATGGGGATCCTGTTGAATACGGACAAACGATTATCACATTGAAATAAGGGGGATTTATATGATTAAGCGTTTACTGATTGCAAACAGAGGTGAAATTGCGGTAAGAATCATTAGAACATGTAGAATGATGAATATTACAACAATCGCAATATATTCCAAAGCAGATAAAGATAGTTTACATGTGCAATTAGCAGATGAAGCCATTTGTATTGGACCAAGTCAATCAAGTGAAAGTTATTTAAATATTGAACGCATTTTAGAAGCCTGTAAGATGAGTAAAGCTGATGCGATTCATCCTGGTTATGGATTTTTATCAGAATCTACGACATTTAGAAAAAGAGTAGATGAAGAAAATATTATCTTTGTTGGTCCTAGTTATAACACGATGGATTTAATGGGAGATAAAATAAAAGCAAGAGAAACAATGTACAACGCTAACGTACCCATTATTCCTGGGTCAATTGGAGAAGTGAAGTCAGTTAAAGAAGCAGAAGAAGTTGCTCAAAAAGTAGGCTATCCATTTGTATTAAAAGCTGCTAGTGGCGGTGGTGGAAAAGGTATACGAATCGTACAAGAACCTGATCAACTTGAACAATTCTTTAAAGAAGCTCAATCTGAAGGAGAAAAATACTTTGGAGATAAACGTGTTTATATTGAAACGTTTATTGATGAAGCTAGACATGTGGAAGTTCAAATACTCGCGAGCAAACATGGAGAAGCGATTCATCTCGGTGAACGAGATTGTTCAATTCAAAGAAAGAACCAAAAGTTAATCGAAGAAGCACCTTGTGCAGCATTAGATCAAGAAACAAGAGATTCACTACATGCAGATGCTGTTAAAGCTGCTAAAGCTTGTAATTATGAAAGTGCTGGAACAATTGAATTTTTACTAACTGACGACGGCTATTATTTCTTAGAAATGAATACACGTATTCAAGTTGAACATACAGTAACAGAATTATTAACAGGTGTCGATTTAATAAAGCAACAAATATTAGTAGCAAATGGTGAGAAGTTATCTATTAATCAAGAGGGTATCCATTTTGATGGACATGTAATTGAATGTCGTATAAATGCTGAAAATCCAGAAAAACAATTCCGCCCAGCAGCAGGTGTTGTTCAAGCATTACATTTACCTAATGGATTTAATACGAGAGTAGACAGTATGTTATATGTTGGTTATCAAATTCCACCTTACTATGATTCATTAGTCGCTAAAATACTTGTTAAAGGTGAAGATAGACTTGAAGCAATTGAAAAAATGAAAGGTACGTTAGAAGAAACGGTCATTGATGGTTTTCCGACAACGTTAGATTTTTTATATCGCGTGTTGAGCTATGAACCATATATTAAAAATGATATAACAATTAAGTTTCTACATGAACATAAAATCGTTTAAGGAGAGGGTATTATGGTACAAGTTGATTTGAATTGTGATTTAGGAGAAAGTTTTGGTAACTATAAACTTGGTAATGATGAAAGTATATTACCTTTAATCACTTCTGCAAACGTGGCTTGTGGTTTTCATGCAGGAGATCAACACGTTATGAATGAAACAGTCAAAATGGCTGTTCAACATGATGTACATATTGGTGCTCATCCAGGATTTCAAGATTTAATTGGATTTGGTCGTAGAAATATAGATGTTACACCGGAAGAAGTTTATGATTTGGTCATTTATCAATTAGGTGCATTAGCTGGATTTTGTAAAATACACCAAACAAAAATTCACCATGTTAAACCGCATGGCGCATTGTATCAAATGGGTGCTAAAGATCCAGAAATTGCCGATGCAATTGTTAAAGCAGTGAAAGATTTTGATGATCAATTATTATTTGTTGGTTTATCTAACAGTGAATTAATCGAATCATGTAAACGTCATAATTTAATATATAAGAGTGAAGTATTTGCAGATCGTGCTTACGAGGATAATGGCCAACTAGTTTCTAGAAAAAAAGAAGGCGCGCTTATAAAAGATACAAATCAAGCTGTCGCACAAGTGATTAAAATGGTAAAAGAATCTAAAGTTATCACGATAAATGGTAATGAAATTCCGATTGAAGCAGATACAATCTGTGTACATGGAGACGGACAACATGCTTTAGATTTTGTTCAAGAAATTATTCGACAGTTTAATGCTGAAGGCATAGAAATTAGTGCAATGAAATAGGAGGAAAGCGTATGAAGCAAAATAAAGGGTATGAGGAGTTAAATCAACCGTTTGAAATAACAAATAAACATAGAAGAATTCTATGGGGTGCAGTATTCTTAATGGCTACTTCATCTATTGGACCAGCATTCTTAACTCAAACGGCAGTTTTTACTGAGCAATTCCTTGCAAGCTTTGCATTTGCAATACTTGCATCTATACTGATTGATATTGGAGCACAAATTAATATTTGGCGTGTTATCACAGTTGTAGGTAAAGGTGGACAAGATATCGCGAATGATGTGTTTAAGGGGTTAGGTACATTTATCGCAATATTAATCGCTATTGGTGGGCTAGCATTTAACATCGGTAACGTTGCAGGTGCTGGGCTAGGACTTAATGCAATATTCGGTTTAGATGTAAGAATTGGTGCAGGTATTACAGGCGTATTAGCAATTTTAATATTTGTTGTTAAAAACGCACAAAAAGTCGTAGATATTATTACACAAATTTTAGGTGTACTCATGATTGCAATTGTTGCTTATGTAATGGTATTAACGAAACCGCCAGTTGTAGAAGCGGCACAAAAAATGATCGTGCCTGATGATATTAATAAACTCATTGTACCTATCATCACATTAGTTGGTGGAACTGTTGGTGGTTATATTACATTTGCAGGTGCTCATAGATTGTTAGAAGCAGGTATAACTGGAAAAGGCTATATACCATTTGTAAATAGAGCTGCTATTTCAGGTATATTAACAACGGGTATTATGAGAACATTTTTATTCTTAGCAGTACTTGGTGTTGTTGTTACAGGGTTCACTTTAAACCCAGACAATCCACCAGCTTCTGTATTTGAACATGTATTAGGACCTATCGGTAAACAAGTATTTGGTGTTGTATTATTTGCAGCAGCATTATCATCAGTAATTGGCTGTGCATACACAAGTACAACATTCATTCAATCATTACACCCATCTATTAAAAATCATAGAAACTTAGTAATTATTATTTTCATAGTCGTTTCATCTATTGTATTCTTAACAATTGGTAAGCCAGTTAAATTATTGATTATTGCTGGTGCATTGAACGGTTTGATTTTACCAGTAACTTTAGGAACAATTTTAATTGCTTCTAAGAAGAAAAGTATCGTTGGTGACTATAAACATCCAACATGGATGATTGTACTCGGTATAGTTGCTGTTCTTACAACATTAATAGCAGGGGTATTATCATTACAAGGCTTACAAAGTTTGTGGAATAGTTAAAAACTTATTTCAAAGTATACTAATTATGTTAATATAAATATTGAATGAATATGATGGAGTGATAAAGCATGATTGGTATTATTGGAGCAATGGAAGAAGAAGTAGAAATATTAAAGTCATCTATTGAAAATAGAGAAACAATCCAAATTGCACATGTTATTTTTTATAAAGGTAATATAGAAGATAAACAAGTTGTATTAGCACAAAGTGGTATTGGTAAAGTAAATGCTGCAATTACAGCAACATTACTTATCAATGAATTTAAACCAGATTTAATCATTAATACAGGTTCAGCAGGTTCTGTTGATAGCGAATTAAATATTGGTGATATCATTATCAGTAATAAAGTTTATTATCATGATGTTAATGCAACGGCATTTGGCTATAAATTGGGACAAGTACCAAGTATGCCAGAATTTTATGAAACTGATAAGGAATTAATTGACTTAGCGAAATCATCAATAGAACAGCTTGATTTAAATGGTATTGCTGGTGAAGTTGCTACAGGTGATAGTTTCATTGGCTCAATTGATCAGCGCAAAGTGATTAAATCTAACTTTCCTACTGCGAGTGTCGTAGAGATGGAAGCTGGTGCAATTGCTCAAACTTGTTACCAATATAATGTGCCTATTATTGTTACGAGAGCTGTTTCAGATTTAGCAGATAAAGAATCTGACGTTACTTTTGAAGAATTTTTAAAAGTAGCTTGCGTCAATTCTAGTAAAATTGTAAAATTATTATTAAATAGAGTGGCATAAGGAGGCAGTTTCATGTTAATATTAATGGCTATCGCTGTCATTGCTACAGCACTTGTTGGTTATGTGATTTATGCGAATACAGAAGTTGAAAAATCTTCTGACCGTGAAATTACAGAATAATATTTAGTGTTGCGAATCGTAAGTGATTTGCAACACTTTTATTTTGTATTCAACTAAAAGGAATGTAAACATAAATTATGTTAAAATAAAAGATAATATTGAGGTGTAATAATGGGATTATTTACAAAATATTTTTTACCAAATGAATATGTTCAATCAGTTTTTAATATCGAACCAGAACATTTAAAATCTAAAAATATAAAAGCGATTATCACAGACTTAGATAATACATTAGTTGGTTGGGATGTTAAAGATCCAACTGATGAAGTGAGAAATTGGTTTGAAAATATGAAAGATAATGGTATAACAGTTACGATTGTTTCTAATAATAATCAAGAACGTGTTGCGTCATTTTCATCAACATTAAATATTGATTATATTTTTAAAGCACGTAAACCACGTGGTAAAGCTTTTAGACAAGCAGCCAAATTAATGAACGTCAATAAGTCTGAAGTAGTTGTTATTGGTGATCAAATGTTAACAGATGTGTTTGGTGGAAATAGAAACGGATTATATACGATTATGGTCGTACCTGTGAAAAAGACAGATGGTTTCGTTACGAAATTCAATCGATTAATAGAAAGAAGATTTTTAAATTACTTTAAGAGAAAAGGTTTAATTAACTGGGAGGAATAAATTTGACAGAGTTTGCTAAATGTATTGGTTGTGGTGCAACGCTTCAATCTGAAAATCCGAATGAAGCTGGGTACGTTCCACAATCAAGTTTGAATAAAGAAGATGTCATTTGTAAAAGATGTTTTAGACTTAAAAATTATAACGAAGTCCAAGATGTTGATTTAACAAGTGAAGATTTTCTAAATATGTTGAAATCTCTTCACAATGAAGATGGTTTAATCGTCAATGTTGTGGATGTATTTGATTTAGAAGGATCCATGATACACCGCTTAAAAGATATAGTAGGTAAGAAAAAAGTCGTACTTGTTGCGAATAAAATGGATATTTTACCTAAAGCCATTAATAAAAGAAGAGTTGAAATTTGGTTAAGAAATCGTGCGAAAGATTTTGGACTTAATCCTGACGAAGTTGTACTGATTTCTGCATATAAAAATCAAGGAATTGATGATTTACTATCAACTATCGAGAAAGTAAGAGATGGTAAAGATGTTTATGTAGTAGGTACAACAAATGTTGGTAAATCTACATTAATTAATAGACTGATTGAAAAGAGTGTTGGTGAAAAAGAAGTCATTACAACAAGTCATTTTCCAGGTACAACATTAGATATGATTGATATTCCATTAGATGATGACTCATATATGTTTGATACACCTGGTATTATTCAAAGTCATCAAATGACGCATTACGTTACAGATAAAGAATTAAAAGTTGTAATGCCTAAAAAAGAAATTAAGCCAAAAGTTTATCAATTAAACGAAGAACAAAGCTTATTCTTAGGTGGATTAGTTAGAGTAGATTATGTAAGTGGCGGTAGACGTTCTTTAACATGTTTTGTATCAAACGATTTAAATATTCATAGAACAAAGTTATCAAACGCTGAAGATTTATGGAAACGTCAAATTGGTGAGCTTCTTAAACCACCATATGATCCAACGAACTTTAACTTCGATAACTTAAAAACAACTGAGATTACAACTGAATCTGAAAGAAAAGATGTTATGATTTCAGGATTAGGATTTGTAACTGTAGATGCAGGGGCAGAAATACATGTTACTGCACCAAAAGAAGTCGAAGTTACATTAAGAACATCTATTTTATAAGAGGTGAATTAAATGAAGTTTGGAGTTATCGGACATCCTATTAGCCATTCACTTTCACCGATTATGCACGCAGCAAATTTTGAAGCATTAGGCAGGGAAGATGAATATGGTGCTTTAGATATTCCACCAGAACAATTTAAGCATATTAAAGAAATCATAAATGAAAAAGCATTAGACGGCTTTAATATTACAATACCACATAAAGAATCCATCTTGCCTTATTTAGATGAAGTATCTTCAAATGCTAAGCATATTGGTGCTGTTAACACCGTTCTAATACAAGATAATAAATGGATTGGTTATAATACGGATGGTATTGGTTTTGTTAAAGGTTTAATTGAACATTACGGTAGCATTCAAGATCGAAAAATTTTAGTTTTAGGTGCTGGTGGTGCGAGTAAAGGTATCGTTTCGGAAATGCAGAAGTTTACGAATCATAAAATAACAGTGGCTAATAGAACGATGTCTAGGTTTGATAATTGGCAAATTGATATTGAAACTATAAGTCTGACAGATGTTCAATCCATTATTCATACATTTGATATTATTATTAATACGACACCGGTTGGCATGAATACACAGCATAGTGAATTCATTATTCCAGTAGAGAAGATATGTAAAAATAGTTTAGTTTGTGATATTATCTATATTCCTGACAAGACACCGTTGCTGCAAGCATGTGAACAAGCAGGTATTGCAATTTATAACGGATTGGATATGTTCGTTTATCAAGGCGCAGAAAGCTTTAAAATATGGACTGGGCAAGAAGCCCATATAGAATCAATGAGAAATAAAGTTCAAGAGGAACTTAAAAGGAGATCATTATGTTAACAGGTAAACAAAAGAGATATTTAAGAAAAGAAGCGCATCATTTAGATCCAATTTTCCAAATTGGTAAAGGCGGATTAAATGACAATATGATAGACCAAGTGCAAGACGTACTTGAAAAAAGAGAATTGATCAAAATTCATATCTTACAAAATAATATGGACGATCATAAAGAAGTAGCTGAATCAATTGCTCAACAAGCAGGTGCTGAACTCGTACAACTTATCGGTAATATTATTGTTTTATATAAAGAATCTAAAGAAAATAAAAGATTAGAACTACCATAATATTATGAAAAAGCTCATGATCTATGGAGGTCAATTTAATCCAATTCATATTGGACATATGTTAGTTGCGAGTGAAGCATATCAATTTGTTCAACCTGATAAATTCATTTTCTTACCAAGTTATCAATCACCACTTAAAGAACATAACGAATCTTATTTAATAGAATCAGAACGTGTAAAAATGTTAGAATTAGCTATTGAAGATTTGCAATTCGGTGAAGTTGATGAAAGAGAGCTTAATAGAAAAGGTACGAGTTACACATTTGATACGATTAAAGAATTTAAACAAGAATTTCCTGATTATCAAATATATTTTGTAATCGGTTCAGATCAATACGAGAATTTGCATAAATGGAGAAACATCACAGAATTAAAAGAGTTGTTAACATTTGTCGTTGTTAATAGAGAAGTTGATAAACAAGATGTAAAAGAAGGGATGTTAGCATTACACATTCCTAGAATTGATGTAAGCTCAACAGACATTCGCAATAGATGTAAAAATCGTCAATCTATAAAGATGCTCGTTACGCCACGAATTGAAAGATATATCAAAAGGGGACGATTGTATGAAAATTAAAAAAGCAGTCAAATTGGTTGAAGAAACGTTACCATCAAAAAGATATAATCACTCTATGAGAGTAGCCGAAACTGGTAAGAAAATGGCAGAAATCTTTGATGGTGATATGAAAAAAGTTGAATTAGCAGGAATCCTGCATGATTTATGTAAATATGAAGAACTTTCAGCGTTATATCAAAGTGTAACGCAATATGATCTAGGGCAAGATTTATTAAGTTATGGCTCAGAAATATTACATGGACCAGTTGCTGCTGCAAGACTTAAAGATCAATATGATATAAATGATGAAGAAATTTATTACGCTATATATAGTCATACGACTGGTAGAGCACAAATGAATAAGACTGAAAAAATAATTTTTATAGCTGATTATATTGAACCTAAAAGAACAACTCCAGGTGTAGATGAAATTAGAGATATTGTCTTTAAAGAACGCAACTTGGATAAAGCAGTTTACGAAATATCAAAACGTACAGTGTTACACTTAATTAATAAGGATAAAACAGTACATTTAAAAACTATAGAATGCTTAAATTATTATAATATGCATTCAGAACAATAAAGGAATGGTTAAATGAATTCAAATGATTTAATGAAACAAACGTTACTAGCATGTGATGATAAACGTGCTGAAGATATTATTGCAATTGATATGAAAGGTATTAGCGATATAGCTGATTATTTTGTTGTATGTCATGGTAATAGTGACAAACAAGTTCAAGCTATAGCAAGAAATGTTAAAGATGAAGCGGAAATAAATGAAGTATTGGTGAAAAGACTAGAAGGCTTTAATGAAGCTAGATGGGTATTAATTGATTTAGGTGACGTTGTTGTACACGTATTCCATAGAGAAGAACGTGATTACTACGACTTAGAAAGATTATATAAAGACGCACCAATTATTACACTAAATGAGGTAGCACAATAATGGCATACAATCGTATGAGTCATTATTATGACCTTCTAACTGAAGATCAACCATATGATAAATGGAAACAGATTGTTGGTCATTATGTTACAGGTAATGATAACGATATTTTGGATATTGGTTGTGGTACAGGACGCTTAACAGAGCAATTACTAGAATATGGTCGCGTAAGTGGTCTTGATTTAAGTGAAGAGATGTTAGAAGTAGCTGAAAGTCGTAATCCTAATATTAATTGGTATTGCCAAGATATGAGAGATTTGGACTTACCTCAAAGTTACAATGTAATTACCATCTTTTGTGACAGCTTGAACTATATAACAGACCCTGAAGAAGTTCTTCAAGTATTTAACTATGTTAATCAATTTTTAAATGATGGTGGATTACTTATATTTGATGTGCACTCACTATATAAGATGAATCACCAATTTAATAACCGTAACTATATTGATGAAACAGAACAATTAACTTTAGCGTGGCAAGCAATTGCTGGTGAAGAACCTAACAGTGTATATCATCAAATGTCATTTTTTATCGAAAGAGAAGATGGACTTTATGAACGATTCGATGAAGAACATTATCAAGTCACATATGAAATCGATTTTTATAAACAACTTTTAGATTTTGCTGGATTTAAAGTTGAAAGTGTATTTACTGATTTCAATATTGATCAATTTAATGAAAATGGCGATAGACATTTTATAGTTGCACGAAAGTAATTTAGAACACTTCCTACGTTTAATTATGTAGGAGGTGTTTTTTTGAAATATATTCATAAAAGTAAGGATTGGTTAATAGAAAATTACCAACTTGCTATCATCATGATTGTTGTATTATTTTTCATTTGTAATAGCCTTTTCACTAGTAATGATGATAATGAAGCTATCATTCATCAACAAGATACAACAAATGAAGTTAAACAAAAGTCTTCAGAAGAGAAAGATGTTGATAAGATAGATGAATCTAAATCTACTAAAGATGTTAATAGAAACGTAGTAGTAGATGTGAAAGGAGCTGTTAATTTTCCGAATACATATACAATGTCTTCAAAAGAACGCGTGCATGATGTATTAAAGAAAGCTCAAACAAAGCATAATGCAGATTTGTCTAAAATCAATTTATCAGAAAGACTTAAAGATCAAATGTATATATATGTTCCAATAACTGGCGAACATATGCCTAGTGTTAATACAAACCAATCTACAAATGATAAAGTAGAAGTCAATATTAATACGGGAGATAAATCGGAAATTGAAAAGTTACCCGGTATCGGTCCGAGTAAAGCAGATGCCATTCTTCAATATAGAGAAACAAACGGAGAATTTAAAACTGTGGATGATTTGAAGAAAGTTAAAGGATTTGGAGATAAAACAGTCGAAAGTTTAAAAGACTTTATCGTTTTAAATTGAATTGCATTTATACTTGTTAAATTTTACAATAAGAATATATGAAAGGTAGGTCGATGTGTAATGGATAGAATTGAATGGAAAGAATACTTTATGGCTCAAAGTCATCTATTATCATTAAGGTCAACATGCGAAAGATTATCTGTCGGTGCAACAATCGTTAAAGATAATAGAGTGATTGCTGGTGGATATAATGGGTCTGTTTCAGGAGAAGAACATTGTATAGATAATGGCTGCCTTGTAGTGGACGGTCATTGTATTAGAACCATTCATGCTGAAATGAATGCAATCATACAATGTGCTAAGTTAGGCGTTTCCTCAGAAGGTGCAACTATTTATGTTACACATTTCCCTTGTCTAAACTGTACGAAATCAATTATACAAGCTGGTATTAAACAAATTTATTATGCAGACGATTATCATAATCATACATATGCAATACAACTGTTAGAACAGTCTGGTGTACACTACGAAAAAATTAATTTCCATCCAGAAGACATTATTAAATATTTGAAGTAAGGACTAATATTTAAGATGTGGTTTTATTTTGCACTTTATTTATTGTCCGGTTTAATTTTCTTTGTACATCCTTATGTAAGTATATTCATGCTCATTATCTTAGTTATAAGTTGCTATATTAAATGGCAATCATTAAAAATTTTGGTGATGAGCTTTATATTTTTTATGATAGGTTACTTAATTTATCCGAATAATCCATTACAATATTACGAATCATTTAACGTCTCAAAAAATCATAAAAATTATACTGAAGTGATTCAGTTTGGTGATAAGTTAACGATTGATGGAGACGGCTTTCAAGCTGAAGGACAAATCCATAATCAAACGTATAAAGCATTTTATACGATTAAAAATGAAAAAGAAAAGCTTAAACTTTTGAAGCAAATGCCTTATTTAAAAAAATGCCGTATTACTTACTCTGTTAATTTAACGTTACCTAATACTAACGCATTAAAATTTCAATACTTTGAGTTTTTGCAAAATCATGATATTCAAGGTGTTATTAAAATAGAACACTTATTTGTAAATACTTGTACGAGTCGGTCATTAACTATTATCGAACGTATTCAACTATACCGAACGAATTTAATCCATGAGATGAAACAACTTGATATAGATGGTGTTGATGATATTATTGCGCTCACATTAGGGGATACAAGTTATTTAAGTGAAGAGAGAATAGATCAACTTAAAAAATTAGGTATATATCATTTATATGCTGTAAGTGGATCGCATGTCGCTTTGTTAAATATATTTTTATTTAAATTATTACTTAGGATGAACATCAAATATCATCATGCCGAGAATATGATATTTATTTTATTACCTATATATGCTGTTTTAACTGGTTTAAGTCCGAGTGTTCTTAGAGCAGTAGGAGTAGTAATGGTTTATATGACTTTGAATAAAATCATGAAAATAGACGCTTTACAAATACTGTCTATCACTTTTATTGTTTATACAATTTATAATCCTCATATTATTTTCGATATTGGTTTCCAATTATCCTATATCGTCTCCACGTTTATCATTTTATGTGTACCACTTATAAAATCTTTCAATACAATCCACAAAATCATTACGATTAATGTCGTATCTCAATTATCTTCATTTGTCATATTACTGATTCACTTTAATGCTTTTCAATGGCTAGGGTTTATAACAAACTTTCTTTTTATTCCACTTTTTGAATTAATTATCTTTCCACTTGTGATGTTATTCATGTTGATATTTGCCACTTTTGGTAAAGTTCCTTATTTATTTACGATGTTAATAGAAATTTGTATGAATCAAACTTTTAAATTAATAGATGTTATGAGTCACATCCCTATAAATGAGTTAGTCGTAAGAAATTTATCGGAATGGATATATTTTATCATTCTCGTTATTGTAGTCTTAGTGTTAATGTTATTTCTCAAAAGGAAATATATAAAATCTTTACTACTTTTCACAATATTAGTCATTGCAATCACATATCATTTTAATCATAACGGGGTTGTTTTAAAATTTCTTGATATTGGTCAAGGAGATGCTATGATTGCTTATCATCATGATGTGAATCAAATTGTGATGATTGATACTGGTGGTAAAGATAAATTGAAAAAGAAACCATGGCAAACAAGAAGTAAGATATCAAATTATACAGATTCAATAATCGTGCCTGAACTTAAAGAAAAGGGATTTCAAAAGATTGATTATTTAATCATTACACATCCACATGCAGATCATATGGGTGAATTAGCCACTTTGAGTAAACAAGTATCAATCAAACATTTAATTATTAATAAGAAGACTTGGGATAGCCGTGAATTAAAACATTTGTTAGAAGAGGTTAAGGAAACAAACACCCAAATTGTAGATAGCTCATATTTGAGCGAATTAAAGATTGGAGAATCGATGTATAAGTTTTTTAATCAAAATAGTCCGAATTATGAAGATAAGAATCATACATCAATCGTTACTGAAATCACAACGTTTGGCAGAACTATATTAACAACAGGTGATGCAACAGCAAAGGTAGAGGAAAGTATATTGAGTCAACTTAAAGGAAATTATGATATTTTAAAAGTAGCGCACCATGGTAGTTTGACAAGTACAAGTGATCGCTTTTTATTAAAAGCAAAGCCACATATTTGTGTCATAAGTTCTGGTCGACATAATAGGCATGGGCTACCAAAAGAAGCCATTGTAAATAAACTTAAACAAAGCGATTGTAAAGTGTTCAATACACAAGATTACGGAATGGTACAATTTGAAGTCAATAAAGACAACATGATTATGACAAATGGACTACAAGAACATAATAAAAAAGCTTACAATCGACAGTAGTCTTTTGTAAGCTTTATATAAATGGATTTGATATATTAGTTTGGTAGTAAACTGAATACTTGTGCAATAATATAAATTGCTGCTAAGAATACGAAACCAATTATAAATCCAAATCCAGAGTCTTTAACATCATTGTTACGCCCTTGAGTATTTTCACCTTCAAATCTGTTCATATGACTCCCTCCTATACTTACTTTCATTATATGATATTAAACTTAAAAATGCTATACTTAATTAGAACTTTATAAGAGAGGGAGACTTATTTTGGAAGACAATATTGTATTGAATTATGGTGCAGTAAATGCACTTATTGAGAAAAAATCTGACGAAATTATAAATCAATATTTAGATGGAGAAAGAAACGATTTTAACTATGTTAAATTTGATTTATATGAAACACCTATTTCAAGTGCGATAGAAGAATCATTAACTTTACCATTCCTCTCAGACAAAAAAGTCGTACATATTAAGAATGCTTATCTTTTTACAGGAGAAAAAGTTAGTACTCAAATCAATCAAAATACCGATCAATTAATCCAATTTATTGAACAGTATGATGGTGAAACGTTAGTCGTATTTGATGTGTTTAATGAGAAATTGGATGAAAGAAAGAAACTCGTTAAAACAGTTAAGAAAAATGCAAGACTTAATAAAATTGACCAAATGACGGAACAAGAAATTAAACAGTGGATTAAATCTTATTTGCATGAACAATATAAAGATATTAAAGAGGATGCTTTAATAGAATTTTTAGAACTAACAGGTATTCAATTTAACATTATTAAAGCAGAATTAGATAAGTTAGTGTTATTTATTGGCGATGAAGCGGTTATTAATAAACAAGACGTTAAAGAAATTGTGAGTCGTTCTTTAGAACAGAATGTATTTTTGTTAACGGAATATATTCAAAAGGGTCAAAAAGAAAAATCTATTAATTTACTGAAAGACTTAATCAATATGAAAGAAGAACCGATTAAGCTTTTAGCGTTAATCACAAGTAATTATCGCTTGTATTATCAATGTAAGATTCTTGCTAGTAAACATTATAGTGAACAACAAATTGCCAAAACGATTGGCGTACACCCATACAGGGTTAAACTCGCACTTCGTATTACGAGAAAGCTATCACTCGATCGATTATTAGCAACTATTGATATTTGTGCTGATACAGATTACCAATTGAAATCTTCATATATGGATAAAGTACTCATTCTAGAGCTTTTCATTTTAAAAATATAAGATGTGGTGCAAGTCTTTCATTCCATAAAAAAAGGGCGTGACACAGAATACTCTGTGTCACGCTCTCACATAATTAGTTAGCTTTTGACATTAAGCTTGATTTAATTCTATCAGCTTTATTTGAATGAATTAGATTGTTTTTAGAAGCTTTATCAACTTTCTTAACAGCTAATGAAACTAATTCAGCTTTGTTTTCAGCATTGTTTTCGATTGCAGTTTTAGCAGCTTTAACAGCTGAACGCATATCATTTTTTTGTGAAATGTTTGCAGCGTCTTTCTTTTCTGTTACAGCAACGCGTTTAATAGCAGATTTAATGTTTGGCATGAGAGTCACCTCCTAAATATGTTGTCCGTGATCAAAGAATTTTTGATTGCAACAAAAAATATTTTATCAAATGTAGGGCATAAGTGCAATGATTATTTACACATTCCTTATAAAGCATAACACTTTATTGATAGTTTGATAATACGTTTGCATTTATTTCATAAAGACGGTATCATATCAAAGATGCGACTTACATTTAATACATGTAAAATTAACGAGAAAGTTGGAGTTCAAATGGACAGAACTAAACGCCTAGAGCGCCAAAATAAAATTAGAAACTTTTCTATCATTGCTCATATTGACCATGGTAAATCTACGTTAGCTGATAGAATTTTGGAAAATACTAAAAGTGTAGAATCACGTGATATGAAAGAACAATTATTAGATTCTATGGATCTTGAAAGAGAACGTGGTATAACAATCAAACTTAATGCTGTTCGATTAAATTATACTGCTAAAGATGGGGAAACATATATCTTACATTTAATTGATACACCGGGGCATGTCGATTTTACATATGAAGTTTCAAGATCACTCGCAGCATGTGAAGGTGCGATTTTAGTTGTAGATGCTGCACAAGGTATCGAAGCACAAACGTTAGCGAACGTATATTTAGCTTTAGACAACGACTTAGAATTAATACCTGTTGTAAATAAAATCGATTTACCTGCAGCTGAACCTGAGCGTGTTAAACAAGAAATTGAAGACGTAATTGGTTTGGATGCAAGTGATGCAGTACTCGCAAGTGCTAAATCTAATATTGGAATAGAAGATATATTAGAGAAAGTTGTAGAAATGGTACCACCTCCAGAAGGGGATCCAGATAACCCATTACAAGCACTTATTTTTGATTCTTCATTTGATGCATATAGAGGTGTAATTTCTTCTATACGTGTTGTAGAAGGTTCAGTTAAAGCTGGTGACAAGATTCAAATGATGTCTACAGGTAAGACATTTGATGTGACTGAAGTTGGTATTAATACACCGAAACAACTTCCAGTTGATACTTTATCTGTCGGAGATGTTGGATACATTGTAGCGTCAATTAAAAATGTTGGAGATTCAAACGTTGGTGATACAATCACTTTAGCTGACAGACCTGCTGTAAAGCCTTTAAAAGGGTACAAAAAGATGAATCCAATGGTATTCTGTGGATTATATCCAATTGATAATAGTAAATATAATGATTTAAGAGAAGCGCTTGAAAAGCTTCAACTTAATGATGCATCTTTAGAATTTGAAGCTGAAACTTCTCAAGCATTAGGCTTTGGTTTCAGAACAGGTTTCTTAGGTTTACTACACATGGAAATTATTCAAGAAAGAATTGAAAGAGAATTTAATATTGAACTGATTGCGACTGCACCGTCAGTTATTTATGAATGTGAATTAACAGATGGCGAAAAATTACAAATTGATAACCCGTCACAATTTCCAGATCCACAAAAAATCAACAGAATTTATGAACCATACGTTAAAGCAACAATGATGGTGCCGAATGATTATGTTGGTGCTGTAATGGAACTCTGTCAGAAAAAACGTGGTAACTTTAAGACGATGGATTATTTAGATGATATTCGTGTAAATATTATTTATGAAATTCCATTATCTGAAGTCGTATTTGATTTCTTTGATCAGTTGAAATCGAATACGAAAGGTTATGCATCGTTTGATTACGAATTAATCGGATATCAAGAAAGTAAACTTGTTAAAATGGATATTTTATTGAATGGTGATAAAGTGGATGCATTAAGCTTTATTGTCCATAAAGAGTTTGCATACGATAGAGGTAAAGCAATAGTAGATAAATTAAAAACATTAATCCCTAGACAACAATTTGAAGTACCAGTTCAAGCAGCAATTGGTAATAAAATAGTAGCTCGAACAAACATTAAATCTATGGGTAAAAATGTTTTAGCAAAATGTTACGGTGGGGATATTAGCCGTAAACGTAAGTTACTTGAAAAACAAAAAGCAGGTAAAGCTAAGATGAAATCAGTAGGTAATGTGGAAATTCCACAAGATGCATTCTTAGCCGTGCTTAAAATGGATGAAGAATAATTTTGAAACAGCTGCATAATATGTAGCTGTTTCTATTTTTAAAGGAGCGTTTATATGGCAAAAAGTGTATATATTCATATACCTTTCTGTGTGAGAATTTGTACTTATTGTGATTTTAATAAGTTCTATATTGCTAATCAGCCGGTAGATGAGTACTTAGATTGTTTGATAAAAGAAATGTCAACGAGAAAAGATAAAGAAGTTGAGACAGTTTTTGTTGGTGGAGGTACACCAACAGCATTATCTGAAGCACAACTTGAAAGATTACTGCAAGCTATAAACGATTTATTTGTGATTACGAAAGAATATACTTTTGAAGCTAATCCAGATGAATTAACAGAAGCAAAAATAAAATTACTCAAACAATATGGTGTGAACAGATTATCGTTAGGAGTTCAAACATTTGATGATGAATTGTTAAAAGTATTAGGAAGAACTCATCATAGTGACGATATTGAAAAAGCAGTCACATTATCTAGAAAACATAAAATCCCTTCTGTAAGTTTAGATCTTATGTTTCATTTACCTGGTCAAACATTGGAACAATTTGATGATTCACTCAATAAGGCACTATCACTTGATGTAGATCATATTTCAAGTTATGCACTTATACTTGAACCTAAGACGCAATTCTACAATTTATATAGAAAAGGGCGTTTAAAATTACCTAATGAAGATTTAGGTGAAGAAATGTATCAACATTTGAAAAAGAAATTAGCAGACTCTAACCTTAATCAATATGAAATCTCTAACTTCTCGAAAGAAGGACATGAATCTCTTCATAATAAAGTATATTGGAAAAATGAAGAATATTATGGTTTCGGTGCAGGTGCTCATGGCTATATTAATGGTGTGCGCTATGGAAATATCAATCCGGTTAATCAATATATTAAGAAGTTAAAGAATGGTGAAATGCCCGTATTGCAAAGTACAGAAGTTTCATTGAAAGAACAAATGGAAGAAGAAATGTTTCTTGGATTAAGAATGACTAAAGGTGTGTCCAAAACTAAATTCCAGAATAAGTTTGATCAATCAATAGAAGATGTATTTGGTCAACATGTGAAAGAACTCATCGAACAAGAGTTGTTACTTGATGATCAAGACTATTTACGCTTAAGTAATCGCGGACAAATAATCGGTAATGAAGTGTTTGAGAAGTTTTTATTAAGCTAAAAATATGTATTAAAAAAAGATATAAAAATTGAATGCTTTAACGTTGACTTTCTTTGACCAATTTGATAAATTATAATTAGCACTTGGGAAGATAGAGTGCTAATCGAGGTGATGACATGATTACTGAGAGACAATTACAAATTTTGAATGTAATTGTTGAGGATTATGTTGAGTTAGGACAACCAATTGGTTCTAAGTCGATTATTGAAAGGCATCAATTGCCGATTAGTCCAGCGACAGTTAGAAATGAAATGAAACAATTAGAAGATTTGAACCTTCTTGAGAAGACGCATACGTCATCAGGTCGTATTCCTTCTGAACAAGGAATTAAGTATTATGTTAATCAATTACTTGAGTCTAAATCTCAAAGTAAGAAAGGCTTAAATTGGTTTGAACATTTTCAAGATAAAAATCAATATGATGTAAACGCAATGCTTAAATGGTTAGCATTAGAAATTTCAAATCGATCACATTATACAACTGTAGTACTCGGACCGAATAAATTTTCAAGATTTATATTTGAAATTCATTTTGTGAGAGTCAGCCCAACTCATCTCATGGGCGTCATTGTATTTACAGATGGTTATGTAGAGAAAGTTCATATTCAAATTCATGAATCTTTAAATCAATTACAGATTGAGAAATTTATGAACTACTTAAACCAGTATTTTAAGCAAAATACTTTAACTACAATGATAAAAACGTTAGAATCATTATCGTTGTCATTCATTGATCAAGAATTTATTAATAATTTTAAACAAGCGTTATTAACGCAAATTAATGATCATAATGAAGAAATGTTTCTAGGTGGTAAGATGCACCTAATTGACGCGTTAGATGTAACGAATGTATCCATGATTCAATCGATTTTAAAATATCTTGAATCTGAACGTATCGCTCAATTTTTAAATGAAACATCAAATGATTCAATAAGTGTCAAAATTGGACAGGAAATTAATAAAGATTTACATGGTATTTCAATTATTAGTACTAATTATGAAATTTCTGGTGATATAACTGGTCATTTAGCCGTTATTGGTCCAACTGCAATGCATTATAACAAAGTGATTCAACTTTTGAATCATTTTTAAATAAGGAAAGAAAATGGAGGGCATGAAATGACGGAAGAAAAGCAAAATGAACAATTCGATGAAACAAACGATCAAACTCAATCTGTCGCTACTGAAGAAGTAGAAGCAAATGAAACTGAAGAAAATGTTGAAGAGGTTGAGCAAGATAAAGTAGTCGAAATTCCGGAAGCTGAACTCGAACAACTTAAACAAAAAGCAAATGAAGAAGAAGAAAAATACTTACGTTTATATGCTGAGTTTGAAAACTATAAACGTAGAATGAAACAAGAAGCAAGCATTACTAAAGATTATCAAGCACAACGTGTACTTACAGATGTATTACCTGCGCTAGATAATATGGACCGTGCACTTAAACAAGAAGGTGAGTCTGAAGACTTCTTAACTTTCAAAAAAGGTGTAGACATGGTTTATAACGATTTACTTAAATCATTAAAAGATAATGGTTTAGAAGAAATCGAATCTTACAACCAACCATTCGATCCAAATGTACATCAAGCAGTAATGCAAGATAACAATCCTGACTTTGAATCAGGTGTTGTAACTGAAGAGTTACAAAGAGGATATAAATTGAAAGATCGTGTTTTAAGACCAGCAATGGTTAAAGTAAACGAATAACGAACTCGATGATTAATTAATTATAAATTGGAGGAATAATTCTTATGAGTAAAGTAATAGGTATAGACTTAGGTACAACAAATTCAGTAGTTTCAGTATTAGAAGGTGGAGAACCTAAAGTAATCCAAAATCCAGAAGGTAACAGAACAACACCATCAGTTGTTGCATTTAAAGATGGAGAAACACAAGTTGGTGAAGTTGCTAAACGTCAAGCAGTAACAAACCCAAATACAATTCAATCAGTTAAACGTCATATGGGTACTGATTATAAAGAAAAAGTTGAAGATAAAGAATATACACCACAAGAAATCTCAGCTATGATTTTGCAAAACTTAAAATCAACTGCTGAAAGTTATTTGGGTGAAAAAGTAACAAAAGCTGTTATTACAGTTCCAGCTTATTTCAATGACTCAGAACGTCAAGCAACTAAAGATGCTGGTAGAATCGCTGGTTTAGAAGTAGAACGTATTATTAACGAACCTACTGCAGCAGCATTAGCTTACGGTTTAGACAAAACTGAAACTGACCAAAAAGTTTTAGTATTTGACCTTGGTGGTGGTACTTTCGACGTATCTATCCTTGAATTAGGTGACGGTGTATTCGAAGTATTAGCAACTGCAGGTGACAATAAACTTGGTGGTGACGATTTCGATGACGTTATCATTAAATATTTAGTTGAAGAATTCAAAAAAGAAAATGGCATAGATTTATCACAAGATAAAATGGCATTACAACGTCTTAAAGATGCTGCTGAAAAAGCTAAAAAAGACTTATCAGGCGTATCTTCAACTCAAATTTCATTACCATTCATCTCTGGTGGCGCAAATGGTCCATTACACTTAGAAACAACACTTTCAAGAGCTAAATTTGAATCATTAACAAGTGATTTAGTAGAAAGAACAATGGGTCCAACTAGACAAGCAATGAAAGATGCAGGATTATCTAATTCTGATATCGATGAAGTTATTTTAGTTGGTGGTTCAACTCGTATCCCAGCTGTTCAAGAAGCAATCAAAAAAGAAATCGGTAAAGAACCTAACAAAGGTGTTAACCCTGATGAAGTAGTAGCTATGGGTGCTGCAATTCAAGGTGGCGTAATCACTGGTGATGTTAAAGATGTAGTATTACTTGACGTTACACCATTATCATTAGGTATCGAAACTATGGGTGGCGTATCTACAGTATTAATCGAAAGAAATACAACAATTCCAACATCTAAATCTCAAGTATTCTCTACTGCAGCTGATAATCAACCAGCAGTTGATATTCATGTATTACAAGGTGAACGTCAATTAGCAGCAGATAACAAAACACTTGGTCGATTCCAATTAACGGATATTCCACCAGCTCCACGTGGTGTACCACAAATCGAAGTATCATTTGATATCGATAAAAATGGTATCGTTAATGTAACTGCTAAAGATCTTGGAACAAACAAAGAACAAAAAATTACGATTGAATCAAGCTCATCATTATCAGATGAAGAAATCGATCGTATGGTTCAAGATGCAGAAAAAAATGCTGAAGCAGACAAAAAACGTCGTGAAGAAATCGATTTAAGAAATGAAGCAGACCAAATGGTATTTACTGTTGAAAAAACTTTAACTGATCTTGGCGATAACGTTGATGAAAGCGAAAAAGCTAAAGCTGAAGAAGCTAAAGAAGAATTGAAAAAAGCACTTGAAGGTACTGATATAGAAGATATCAGAACTAAAAAAGATGCACTTCAAGAAATCGTACAACAATTATCTGTTAAAATGTATGAACAAGCTGCACAAGCACAACAAGGTGCTGAAGGCGCTGAAGGCCAATCTACTTCAAACGATGATGACGTAGTTGATGCTGAATATACAGAAGTCAACGAAGACGATAAAAAATAATACTAATCATTAAAAAGTCAAAGTCAATGTGATTGGCTTTGACTTTTTTAGTTCATATACGTATTATAAATCAGTGTGTAAAGGAGAGATTACATTGGCAAAAAGAGACTATTATGAAGTGCTTGGCGTATCCAAAGATGCTTCTAAAGATGAAATAAAAAAAGCTTATCGTAAATTATCAAAAAAGTACCATCCTGATATCAACCAAGAAGAAGGTGCTGACGCAAAGTTTAAAGAAATTTCAGAAGCATATGAAGTGCTAAGCGATGAAAATAAACGTGCGCAATACGACAGATTCGGTCATAGTGGTCCGCAACAAGGATTCGGTGGATCACAAGGATTTGGAGGACAAGACTTCTCTGGATTCGGTGGCTTTGAAGATATATTCGGTTCATTCTTTGGTGGTGGGGGTGCTAGAAGAGATCCTAACGCTCCAAGACAAGGTGATGACTTACAATATAGCATGACATTAACATTTGAAGAAGCTGTATTTGGTACTGAAAAAGATATTACAGTTCGTAAAGATGTTGAATGTGATACATGTCATGGTAATGGTGCTAAACCTGGCACTAAGAAAAAAACTTGTACGTACTGTAACGGACAAGGTCATGTAACAGTTGAACAAAATACAATTCTAGGTAGAATGCAAACACAAAAAGTTTGTCCTGAATGTGAAGGTTCTGGACAAGTATTTGAAGAAAAATGTTCAGATTGTCATGGTAAAGGAACTCAAAACAAAAAAGTTACAATCAAAGTGAAAGTACCTGAAGGTGTAGATAACGACCAACAAATTCGCTTAGCTGGTAAAGGTGGTCCAGGTATAAATGGTGGACCTGCAGGCGATTTATATGTTGTGTTCAGAGTGAAACCACACAGTAAATTTAGACGTGATGGAGACAATATCTTCTATGATTTAAATCTATCATTCCCTCAAGCAGCACTTGGTGATGAAGTTACTGTTCCTACACTAACTGGTAATGTATCATTAACAGTTCCAGCAGGTACGCAAACTGGTAAACAATTTAGATTGAGAGAAAAAGGTGTGCAAAACGTTCATGGTTACGGTAAAGGTGATTACTTTGTAACTGTAAAAGTTGTAACACCAGATAAAATGACTGAAAGACAAGAAGAACTATTACGTGAGTTTGCAGAAATAGGTGGAGAAACAATTACAGAACAACCATCTAGCTTTAAAGACAGAGCCAAAAAGTTTTTTAAAGGAGAATAGCCTGTGAATTGGATTGAGTATTCTATCATGATAAATAGCGAAGCAGAACCAGAAGTTACAGCATTGTTAAATGAATTAGGTGCAAATGGTGTCGTAATTGAAGATTCAGCAGAATTAGAGAAAGAACATACAGATGTATACGGTGAGATTTATGAATTAAATCCCGCAGATTATCCTGATCATGATATTAGGGTTAAATGTTATTTTAATGAATTAGTATTTACGGATCAATTAGAACAAGAAATTCAAGAAACAATTGCAAATGTAAATGGCGTTCAGTCAGAAATTTTATCGTTTGAGAAAACGATTATTAAAGAATCAGATTGGGAAAATGAATGGAAAAATTATTTCCATCCGTTTAAAGCTTCTGAAAGATTTGCGATTGTTCCGAGTTGGGAACAAGAAGGATATCAAAATAATGAAGGTGATCTTTGCATCAAACTGGATCCAGGTATGGCTTTTGGTACAGGTGACCACCCAACAACAAGTATGTGTTTAAGACATATAGAAGAGGTTGTACAACCTCAACACAAAGTGATTGATGTTGGTACAGGTTCAGGTATTCTAAGCATAGCTTGTCATTTACTAGGGGTAAACGACATTAAAGCTGTGGATTTAGATGATTTAGCAATTAAAGTTGCTAAAGAAAACTTTGAAATCAATGATTGTGAAAAAGATATCGTCGCAGATACTGGCAATTTGCTTACTGAAGAAACAGAACAATATGACGTGATTATTGCAAATATATTAGCGCATATTATTGATTTAATGATAGAAGATAGTTATGAGAGATTGAATGATAATGGCTACTTTATTACTTCAGGCATTATTGAAGAAAAATCCGATGAAATAATTGAAAAACTACAAAATACTGGTTATACTATCGAAAAAGTACTACGTGAAGATGGTTGGGTTTCAATACGAGCTAGAAAGTAGGAGAAATGATGCAAAGATATTTCTTACAAGAAAACGCTGAGTTAAATCAGCGTTTTTTTATACATAATACGGATGATATACATCATATTAAAAATGTGATGCGCAAAAGTATCGATCAAGAAATTATATTGACTTTTGAAGATCAAAAGTCGCTAATTTCAAAAATCATTGCTTTTCATGACGATAGCATTGAGCTAGAAACGATAGAAGATATTACAAGACAAACGGAACTACCTGTTGATATAACGATTGCAAGTGGGCTTATTAAAGGCGATAAATATGAATGGTTGCTTCAAAAAGCAACTGAAATGGGTGCGCATCATTTTATTGCTGTCCAATCTGAAAGATCCATTGTTAAATTGGACGAGAAAAAAATATCTAAAAAATTAGAAAGATGGCAAAAAATTGTTAAAGAAGCTAGTGAACAAAGTATGAGACTTACAATACCAAGTATAAAGTATGAGTCGAATTTTAAATCAATTTATGATAATATGAATGAATATGATTATGTAATAATAGCTTATGAAGAAGAAGCTAAAAGTGGGGGAACAAGCAAATTTCATCAAATTGGTTCTAACCTTAAACATGGACAAAAGGTTTTAATGATATTTGGACCAGAAGGTGGATTAACTGAAAATGAAGTTAATCTTTATGATGATGCTATTAAGGTGAGTTTAGGACCTAGAATATTAAGAGCTGAAACGGCTCCATTGTATGCTTTAGCTGCTTTAAGCTATCAATTAGAATTAATGAGGTGAATAAAATTGGCTACAGTAGCGTTCCATACGTTAGGTTGTAAAGTAAACCATTATGAAACTGAAGCAATTTGGCAATTATTTAAGGAAAATGATTACGAAAGAGTAGATTTTGAAACGAATGCTGACGTCTTTATCATCAATACTTGTACAGTAACCAATACAGGTGACAAGAAGAGTAGACAAGTGATTAGAAGAGCAATACGTAAAAATCCAGATGCAGTTGTTTGTGTAACGGGTTGTTATGCTCAAACATCTCCTGCTGAAATTATGGCAATTCCGGGCGTTGATATTGTTGTAGGTACTCAAGACAGACATAAGCTTATCTCATATATTGAGAACTATAAACAAAGTAGACAACCTATTAATGGTGTAGGTAATATTATGAAAAATAGAAAGTATGAAGAATTAGAAGTTCCATACTTTACTGACAGAACACGTGCATCATTAAAAATTCAAGAAGGCTGTAATAATTTCTGTACTTTCTGTATCATTCCTTGGGCAAGAGGGTTAATGAGATCAAGAGATCCTGAACAAGTTGTAAGTCAAGCAACGACACTTGTAAATTCAGGATATAAAGAAATTGTTTTAACAGGTATTCATACAGGTGGATATGGTGAAGATTTAAAAGATTATAACTTGGCGCAATTATTAAGAGATTTAGAACAAGTTGAAAATCTTGAAAGAATTCGTATTTCATCTATAGAAGCGAGTCAGCTTACAGATGAAGTTATTGATGTTATTGATAAATCAACTAAAGTTGTAAGACATCTTCATATACCATTACAATCAGGTTCTGATACTGTATTGAAACGCATGAGAAGAAAATATACGATGGCACACTTCTCAGAAAGATTACAAAAATTGCATAAAGCTTTACCAGGTTTAGCAGTTACAAGTGACGTAATTGTTGGATTCCCTGGTGAAACTGAAGAAGAATTCCAAGAAACATATGACTTCATTGTTAAACATCAATTTTCTGAATTACACGTATTCCCTTATTCAATGAGAACAGGTACACCAGCAGCTAGAATGACTGATCAAATTGATGAAGAAGTAAAAAATGAACGCGTACATCGTTTAATTGAATTATCAAATCAATTAGCTAAAGATTATGCTTCTAAATTTGATCAAACTGTATTAGAAGTGATACCTGAAGAAAAAGGTTCAGCTGATGGTAAACTTGTTGGTTATGCAGATAATTACATGAAGATTGAATTTGAAGGCGATGAATCACTAATTGGAGAATTAGTGAAAGTGAAAGTTGTTACACCAGGTTATCCTATCAATAAAGGTAAACTTGTAAAAGTTGTGGATCATGCAACAAATAAAGACGAAAGATTAGTTGCATATTAATATTCATAACAAATGATTATTGACTTAAAAAATGACTTATTTTATAATGTTTAAGTACATAGTAATAAATACTATGTAAATGACATATAAAGCTTTGTTGATATTTGGAGGGAGGGAAATACAGATGTCTAAAACAGTAGTTCGTAAAAACGAATCAATCGAAGATGCATTACGTCGCTTCAAACGTACAGTTTCAAAAAGCGGTACGATTCAAGAAGTGCGTAAACGTGAGTTCTATGAAAAACCAAGCGTTAAGCGTAAGAAGAAATCAGAAGCAGCACGTAAACGTAAATTTAAATAATTAATTTTTTATTGAACTCCCTCAATGAATATTAATTAATTATAATGAACAATATTTAACGTTGAACGTCTTAAAGAACACATAAACATTTTGTTTATGTGTTCTTTTATTTATTTGAAAAACATTTAAGTTTATAAATTTAGAATATTATGTATATACGTTTTAGTTCGCGGCTATTTTATTGTATAATAAATATGAGGGGTGAGATTATTGACATCAGGGTATGAATACATATTTGCTTATTTTCAGAACAACTTGAATTTAGGTATTGTTTCAAGTCAAAGTATGTCGTCTATTGGTGAGTTTATTACGTCTCCCTTAGTCACATTGATACTGACTTGTATTATTTTTCTAGGTGCACTATATCAATTATATTCAGAACGTATTAATTTTGCGGGAATTTTAAGCTTTATTTGTACACTAATCTTTTTCATCGGCTACGTTATAATTGATGAAATTAGTTTGATTTCTGTTTTACTTTTTGGGATCGGTGCATTATTAGTAATAATTGAATTATTTGTTATAGGAGCAGTACTAGGTATCCTTGGTTTTATTGCCATTATTGGTAGTTTTGTATTAGTTGGAGAAAATATCTTAACTATGGGTATGATTATTGCTGTAGCATTAATTCTAACAACGATAGAGTGGGTGATATTAGTGAAAGGATTTAATCGTAAAATACCATTCTTTGATAAAGTCATTCTTAGAGACTCTACAAATAAAGAATCTGGCTATACATCTCATGATGATAGAAGTCATTTGATTGGCAAACTATGTACAACATACACAGCGTTGAGGCCCTCAGGAATTATACTTGTTGATGACGAAAGAATAGATGCTGTTTCAGATGGTAGTTTTATTCAGAAGGATAAGCAAGTCAAAATTGTACAGGTTGAAGGTACAAGAGTTGTGGTAAGAGAAATTTAATTTAGACAAGGAGAGAAATGCATATGTTATCAGGTTTAATTGCTTTTGTAATTATTGCTGTCATATTAATCGTACTACTTATGATTTTATTCTCATTTGTACCAGTAGGATTATGGATTTCAGCTATTGCAGCAGGCGTAAAAGTAGGTATTGGTACTTTAGTTGGTATGCGTTTAAGACGTGTATCACCTAGACGTGTTATTAACCCATTAATTAAAGCTCATAAAGCTGGTTTAGCATTAACAACGAACCAGTTAGAATCTCATTATCTTGCAGGAGGTAATGTTGATAGAGTAGTTGATGCAATTATTGCGGCTCAAAGAGCAGAAATTAACTTAGTATTTGAAAGAGGGGCAGCGATTGATTTAGCTGGTCGTGACGTTTTAGAAGCAGTTCAAATGTCCGTTAACCCTAAAGTAATTGAAACACCATTTATCTCAGGTGTTGCGATGAATGGTATCGAAGTAAAAGCGAAAGCTAGAATTACAGTTAGAGCAAACATTGATCGATTAGTCGGTGGTGCTGGTGAAGACACAATCATCGCACGTGTTGGCGAAGGTATTGTATCAACTATTGGTTCAAGTCAACATCACACTAAAGTACTTGAGAATCCAGATAGTATTTCACAAACAGTATTAAGTAAAGGTCTAGATTCAGGTACAGCATTTGAAATCCTATCAATCGACATTGCTGATGTAGATATCGGTAAAAACATTGGAGCAGACTTACAAACTGAACAAGCACTTGCTGATAAAAATATTGCACAAGCTAAAGCCGAAGAACGTCGTGCTATGGCCGTTGCTACTGAGCAAGAAATGAAAGCAAGAGTACAAGAAATGCGTTCTAAAGTTGTTGAATCAGAAGCAGAAGTACCACTTGCAATGGCAGAAGCACTTAAATCAGGCAATTTAGGTGTTAAAGACTACTATAATTTAAAAAATATAGAAGCTGATACTGGCATGAGAGAAGCAATTAATAAGAGTACAAAGCCACAAGATTCTAATTCACCGAACCAATAAGAGAGGTGATTTAAAATGGAAATAGGCATTATCATCTTTGTTATTTGGGTTATTTTTAGTGTCGTGAGCGGTATAATCGAAGGCGCTTCTAAAAATAAAAAGAAAAATAAGCAACCTCAAACAAGACAAAGATCAAATCCAGTAAATAGACAAGCTGAAGAAAAGAAAAAATCTGTTGAGCAAGAATTACAAGACTTAGTTAATAAGTATGAAACTTATAAACAGAAAGCAGAAACAAGTTCAACTGAACGAATGTCTGGCCATTATAAAAACTTAGCAGATCAACTTGCGAATCATCTTAAACAATATAATATAGATGTTGAAAAACCTGTTGTTCAAACTCATAAAGTAGAACAACAACCGGAGCAAATTTCAAGTGAGCATGAGAATGCTTATATCAATCAGAGAAAAGAACAAATTCATAAAAATAGACCTAAAAAACAACAAGAAGCAATCAAACAGTTATTGGCATACAGCCAAGAAGAGAAAAAGTCTTTAATGAATGTACAGCGTGAAAGTATAGATGATGTTGAAAAGGAAGCAGAGCAAATTATCAACAACACAGAACTTTCAGAAAGAACGAGAAGAGCTATGGTTAAACAACTCTATTTAAACAGTAAACATAAGTTTAACGATGAAGCAATCAATGTTGATGAAAACCAAGTCGTAAATGGTATCATTTGGTCAGAAATTTTGAAAAGACCGAATGAATTAAAATAACGATTCTATAAACAGAACCTAATTAATTTTAGGTTCTGTTTTTTATTCACAAAAATACTATTTAGACTTACAATAAAGATATGATTCAAGAGGGTGTGATAAAAATGGTATTTAAGAAAAAGCAGAGTATATTATCTATTATCATTTCGATTTTATTATTATTCATTGCTTTGATACCGCTTTTTATTAGTAATAAGTATTTAATAGTCATTACTTTTATTCTCGTTTTTCTTATAATTTTAAACATTCTTTTTGAGAGATACACAATAAAAGAGCATTTTTTATCCATAAGAAGAGGATTATTCAAAAATCGTTACAATATCTTTGATATCGATCAAATTAATATGACTAAATCCATAGAAGGCAACAGTATGTTAGAAATTGTTTCAAAAGGTAAATTGGTCGAAAAAGTGAGTCCAATTGAAGAACGTGAGTTTATAATTATATTAATACGCATTAATCCTAAAATTAAATTAAATAATAGTAATAGATTACATGAATATGAAAAAGTTAGAAATCTCATTATTGCACGTGAAAAACTAAATAATATGCAAAATAAAGTGCATAAGATTGCACGTTACAATAAGGTTTGGTACATTTAAAGTGTCAACAATTCAACTTATAAAGGAGATATTTAATGCCTACATTAATTCAAATCGAGAATATGGATCAAGCTCAAGCTCTATTGGGTAATGGAGATGAGCACATAAAATATATTGAAAATGAACTCGAGGTGGATATTTTAACACGTGGACAAGAAATCGCTGTCCGTGGTAAACGTATAGAAAATGTTGAAAAAGCTGAAAAAGTATTATTGAACTTACTAAAAGTAATTGAGAGTGGTGCAAGTATTAACGTTAATGATGTCCAAGCAGCAGTTAAAATGGCTGATAAAGGAACTATCGATCAACTTATTAACTTATATGATGAAGAAATCACTAAAGATAGTAATGGTAAAATAATAAGAGCTAAGACTATGGGTCAAAGAGTATATATCAATAATATAAAGAACAATGACTTAGTATTCGGCATAGGTCCAGCAGGTACAGGGAAGACTTTCTTAGCTGTAGTAATGGCTGCAAGGGCATTGCGTCTAGGACAAGTGAAACGTATCGTATTAACGCGTCCTGCAGTTGAAGCGGGTGAATCATTAGGTTTCTTACCAGGTGATTTAAAAGAAAAAGTAGACCCTTATTTAAGACCTTTATATGATGGGCTTCATACAGTGTTAGGAACTGAGCAAACATCACGCTTAATTGAAAGAGGTACGATTGAAATCGCACCACTTGCTTATATGAGAGGTCGAACATTAGATGATGCGTTTGTAATCCTTGATGAAGCACAAAATACGACACACCCACAGATGAAGATGTTCTTAACAAGATTAGGTTTCGGTTCAAAAATGGTTGTAACAGGTGACCGTACACAAATCGATTTACCTAAAGGTGTGAAAAGTGGATTAATTGAAGCTGATCAACGATTAAGTGGTGTAAAAGGGATAGCAATGACTTACTTAGAACAAACAGACGTTGTGAGACACCCATTAGTAGGTAAAATAATAAACGCATACGAAGAGGAGAAATAATATGCTAACAATGGATTTTATTGATGAGCAACAAGTAATTGACGAAGATACAAAAAATCAAATTGAATCATTGCTCACTTTTGCTGCTAAAAAGGAAAATATTACTGAAGAAGCAGAACTTTCAATTTCATTTGTCGATGAAGAAGAGATTCAAGCTATTAATCGTGATTATCGCGATAAAGATAAAGTAACAGATGTTATTTCATTTTCATTAGAAGAAGATGAGCCTGAAATAGAAGGCTTAGATATGCCTAGAGTATTAGGTGATATTATCATCTGTCTTGAAGTTGCTAAAGAGCAAGCTGAGTCTTATAATCATAGTTTGAGTAGAGAATTAGGATTTTTAGCATTACATGGATTTTTACATTTACTAGGTTATGATCATATGACTGAAGAAGATGAAAAAGAAATGTTTTCTCGACAAGATGAAATATTAAATGAATTTGGATTAACACGTGAATAAATTTGTAAATCGCTTTAAATTTCCTTTAGCAGGTTTAGTGACCATTCTCAAAAAAGATAAAAACTTTTTATTACATCTTTTATTCGCTGTACTTGTATTGATTGTTAGTTTAATATTAAATCTCAATACATTTGAATGGTTATGGATTTTATTTGCAATATTTAGTGTACTCATTGTAGAGGTTCTCAATACTTCTATAGAGTATGTAGTAGATATGTTTACGGATGAATATAACTTACTTGCTAAACATGCTAAAGATACAGCCGCTTTAGCCGTTTTATTAACATCAATAATGGCTGCAATAATCGGGATAGTGATATTATTACCAAAAATAATATAAACATATAGGGGGAAATGGTATGGAATTCAAACAAGAGTGGTATGAAGGCGCAAGAGAAGCACAAAAGAGAGCATATACTCCATATTCTAAATTTAACGTAGGTGCATATTTAGTTACGAAAGATGGTAAAGCTTATTATGGTGCTAACATTGAAAATGCAGCTTACCCATCAACAATTTGTGCTGAGAGGTCTGCACTCGTTGCAGCAATGTCAGATGGGTATAGACCGGGAGACTTCAAATGTATTACAGTTACAGTAGATGCTGATAAACCATCATCTCCATGTGGCACATGCAGACAAGTGTTAAAAGAGTTATGTGATGATGACATGCCAGTATTTTTAACACATCAAACAAATGAAAGAATTGAAACTACAGTTAATGAATTATTACCTTTAGGTTTCTCAGGAAAGGATTTAGAATAAATGAATGAATTTAAATCAGGTTTTATATCTATTATAGGTAGACCTAATGTTGGTAAATCTACTTTTATGAATAAAGTTATTGGTCATAAAGTAGCGATAATGTCTGATAAAGCACAAACGACTCGAAACAAAGTGCAAGGTGTATTAACAACTGATGATGCTCAAATGATATTTATTGATACACCAGGTATTCATAAACCTAAACATGCTTTAGGTGATTACATGATGAAAATCGCTAAAAATACTTTGAAAGAAGTAGACTTAATCATGTTTATGGTTAATGTTGATGAAAGTATCGGTAAAGGCGATGAATACATTATCGAATTGTTGAAACAAACGAAAACACCAGTATTTTTAGTGTTAAATAAAATAGATTTAATTCACCCTGATCAACTATTAGTTGAAATTGAAAAGTATCAAAAAACAATGGATTTTGCAGAAATTATTCCAATTTCAGCATTAGAAGGATTAAACATTGAAACACTACTAGAACAATTTAAAAAGTATCTTGAAGAAGGTCCAATGTATTATCCTAAAGATCAAATTTCTGATCATCCAGAACAATTTGTTGTAGCTGAGTTGATAAGAGAAAAAGCATTACACCTTACGAATCAAGAAATACCGCATGCTATCGGTGTGAACGTTGATAAAATGACTAAAGCAGAAGGTGAGAAAGTCCAAGTAGAAGCAACAATTTATGTTGAAAGAGACTCACAAAAAGGTATTGTCATTGGTAAAGGCGGTAAAATGCTTAAAGAAATAGGTAAACGTGCAAGAAGAGATATTGAAATGCTACTTGGCTCAAAAGTATACTTGGATTTATGGGTTAAAGTACAAAAAGATTGGCGTAATAAACCTAATTTCATTAAACAAATTGGTTATAGAGAAGACGAGTATTAAATAGAATGGAGGCGATGATATAATGCTTTATAAACAAGAAGGATTTGTCATTCGCTCTGTAGATTATGGTGAAAACAATAAAATCATCACAATATTAAATGAACACGGTCATAAAGTTCCATTAATGGCGCGTGGTGCTAAAAAAACAAGTCATCCACTACAAGGTGCTACACAGCCCTTTGTACATGGCTTGTTTATTTTTTCGAAGTTTAAAGGAATGGGCACATTATCATCGGCTGATATTATTAACAGTCATAGAACGATGCAATCCGATATTTTTAAAAGTGCATATGGTGCATATTGTATAGAAGTCGTAGATAAGGCGTTAGAAGCGGAAGAACATAATGTATTCTTTTATGAATTATTGTTAGGTGTATTCCAAGCAGTAGAAAGAGGCGTTGATGCGGATACGATGAGCATGATTGTCGCGTTGAAATGTATGCCTAAATATGGTTATGAACCAACTTTCAATGCGTGCGTCGTAACAGGAGATATGGATCAACAGCAACTAAATGCATATAGTTTCAAATATAACGGACCACTTAGCAATCAAGCATTAATACATGATGAACATGCATATCGAATATCTAATAGAGCATTATATTTTATGAATCTCATGTATCAATTGCCGATCAAACATTTAAATAGCTTTAAAATAAACGAACAAGTCAAAAAAGAAATCCAAACTTTAATTGATAACATGTATGACGAATACGTTGGTGTAGTATTTAGAACCAAAAAATTACTCAACCAACTCGAAAACTTAAAAATGTAAAGACTTCAATAGTTTGTATTAAAAAGGTAAGCTAATTTACAAAAGTCGGTGGAAGTGTAAATAAGGTTGCCCATAGTAACAAAAGTAGGAGAAAGTGTAAATAAGAGCGCCTATAATAACAAAAGTCGGTGGAACTGTAACTAAGAGTGCCTATAATTACAAAACTCATAAGAAGTGTTAATAAGAACAGGCATTAATGTCATTTTTTTATATTTTCCCAACAACTTAACCATAAAAAAACAGAGCAAAACTTAATTAATAAGTTTTTGCTCTGTTTTTTGTTTAGTATTAGAATCTAATTTTTTCAGCTAAGAAGTTTTCAACTTCATCAATTGGCATACGTACTTGTTCCATTGTGTCTCTGTCACGTACTGTAACTTGGTTGTCTTCTAATGAATCGAAGTCAAATGTGATACAGTATGGTGTACCAATTTCATCTTGTCTACGGTAACGTTTACCGATTGATTGTGACTCATCAAAATCGATTGCAAATCTTTCACTTAATTTTTCATATACTTTAATAGCATCTGGTGAAAGTTTTTTGCTTAATGGTAAGATTGCTGCTTTATATGGTGCTAAAGCAGGGTGGAAATGCAACACTGTACGTTGATCTTTCTCACCTTCATTTTCTTCTTCGTATGCGTCACATAAGAATGCTAATGTTACACGGTCAGCACCTAATGATGGTTCGATACAGTAAGGGATGAATTTTTCATTTGTTTCTTGATCGTGATATTTGAAGTCTTCACCACTGAATTCACTATGTTGTTTTAAATCATAATCTGTTCTTGAAGCGATACCCCAAAGTTCTCCCCAACCAAATGGGAATTTGTATTCGATATCAGTTGTTGCATTTGAGTAGTGACTTAATTCGTCTTCGTCATGGTCACGTAATTTTGTATTTTCTTCTTTAATACCTAAATCTTTTAACCATTTTGCAGCAAAGTCTTTCCAGTAATTTTGCCATTCAATTTCAGTACCAGGTTTACAGAAGAATTCAAGTTCCATTTGTTCGAATTCTCTCGTTCTGAAGATAAAGTTACCAGGTGTAATTTCGTTTCTGAATGATTTACCAACTTGCGCAATACCGAATGGTAATTTTTTACGCATTGAACGCTGAACGTTTTTATAGTTTACGAAAATACCTTGCGCAGTTTCAGGACGTAAGAAAATTTCGTTTGTAGAAGATTCGGTAACACCTTGGAATGTTTTGAACATTAAGTTGAATTGACGAATGTCTGTCCAGTTTGCTGTACCACTTTCAGGACAAGTGATGCCTTTATCATCAATTAATTGTTTCATTTCATCAAAACTCATACCGTCAGCAATAAAGTTCTCATCACCTTCAACATTATGCATGTAATCTTCAATTAATTTATCTGCTCTGTAACGAATTTTAGAATCTTTGTTGTCTATCATTGGATCGTTAAAGTTTGATAAGTGACCTGAAGCTTCCCAAGTTCTTGGGTTCATTAAAATAGCTGCATCTAATCCAACGTTGTATGGAGATTGTTGAACAAACTTTTGCCACCATGCTTTTTTAATGTTATTTTTTAATTCAACACCAAGTGGACCATAGTCCCAAGTGTTTGCTAAACCACCATAAATTTCACTACCGGGGAATACAAACCCTCTATGTTTTGCTAATGTTACTACCTTATCCATATCTTTTGCCATAAAAATTCACTCCTCAATTAAATTAAAAAAGCCCCAAGACATCATCAAATAATGCCTTGGGACGAGTATATTACCCGCGGTTCCACCCAAATTAGTGTAGCCACTCACTTTTTATAAAATTTTGTAAGCCAAAACTTTAATGTTAAGCTTTCACCATCCTTAACTCGCTTTTATTTCAAAGTTAATTAAAATATAGCACGGTATGAGAGAGTTATCAAGTGAAAACAGATATTCAAATTGAGCAATATTTGCGTTACATGTTATAATTAATCTATCTGAGTTGTGTTCGAAGGGGTGAGAGCAATCGAATTAAATCAAAGACAAGAACAAATTGTACAAATTGTTAAGAACAATGGACCCATTACAGGAGAAAAAATAGCTGAACGACTAAATTTAACAAGAGCAACTTTAAGACCAGATTTAGCAATTTTAACAATGGCAGGTTATCTAGATGCAAGACCTAGAGTAGGATATTTTTATACAGGGAAATCAAGTACACAATTGTTAAGTGATTCAATTAAAAAAATGACCGTAAAAGAATCGATGGCGATACCAGTCGCAATAGAAGAAAGTATTTCTGTATATGAAGCAATATGTAAGATGTTTTTAGAAGATGTCGGCACATTATTTGTCATCAATAAAGAAGGCAATTTAATCGGCGTTTGTTCGAGAAAAGATTTACTAAGAGCAGCAATAGGTGGTCAAAGTTTAAAAGATACACCGGTTAGTATTAATATGAGCAGAATGCCAAACATAACAGTATGTTTAGAAGATGATTTATTGATTTATGCAGCTAAATTATTAATTGATAAACAAATAGATGCGATACCTGTTGTCAAAAAACTTAAAGGCGACAAAATGAAAGTTAAAGGCAGAATTACAAAAACAACGATCACAAGAGCATTTGTTTCACTTATTGAAGATGAGTAGGAGGAATTAGTTAAATGGAAGAGATAAGAATAATTATAGCATCCGATTCAGTAGGAGAAACGGCAGAGCTTGTTACGAAAGCATGTACGTCTCAATATAAGACAGAAGGAAATGCTTTAGATATTGTAAGATTACCATATATAGAGAATGAAAGTAATATTAATGAAGTCGTATCATTAGCATTAGAACAAAAATCTATAGTCGTTTATACATTGGTGAAACCTGAAATGCGATTTTACTTAAAAGAAAAATTAGAAGAAAATAATATAGAAAATGTAGACATTATGGGTCCATTGATGAGCATTTTAAGCAATGAACTTAATGAAGCCCCACTTAATGAGCCAGGCAATATTCATAAATTAGATGAAGATTATTTCAAGAAAATTGAAGCAATCGAATTTGCGGTTAAATATGATGATGGTAGAGATCCACGCGGATTACCAAAAGCTGATATCATTCTTATAGGTGTATCTAGAACTTCAAAAACGCCATTGTCACAATACTTGGCACATAAACGTTATAAAGTAATGAATGTACCATTAGTGCCTGAAGTTGCACCGCCGGAAGGATTATTTGAAATTGATCCAAAGAAATGTATCGCTTTAAAAATTAATCAAAAAAACCTTAATGCGATTAGAAGAGCAAGATTAATTCAATTAGGTTTAAGTGATGATGCTAATTATGCTAAAGATGATAGAATAGAAGAAGAATTAAGATACTTCGAGGAAATTGTTGGAAAAATTGGTTGTCCTGTACTAGATGTTTCTGACAAGGCAATAGAAGAAACAGCAAATGACATTATTAAAATCATTACACAACAAAACCGTTAAAGGGTGACAGGATGCGTATAGAACAAGAACTCATTAATGAAATACGTGAGAAGAATGACATATTAGATGTTGTAAGTGAATATGTGAAACTTGAAAAAAGAGGACGTAATTATATTGGATTATGTCCTTTCCATGATGAAAAGACACCTTCTTTTTCAGTATCAGAAGATAAACAAATTTGTCATTGCTTTGGCTGTAAAAAAGGTGGCAATGTTTTTCAATTTATTCAAGAAATTAAAGGGATATCATTTGTTGATGCAGTGAGAGAACTTGGTGATAAAGTAGATATTCATATAGAACAGCAAGAAACAGCACCAACTGAAGGTATTGTGGATGATCATATAAAAATGATCGAAATGCATGAGTTAATGGCAAATAACTACCATTATATATTGAAGCATACTGAAGAAGGTGAGGCAGCTTTAAACTATTTGAAATCAAGAGGCTTCACGGAAGAATTGATTAATGATAGGAAAATTGGATATGCACCAAATCATTCCAAATTCACGCATGACTTTTTAGAGAAAAATGGTTATGATGCTGTACTTGCATATGAAGCAGGCTTGTTAAGCCGTAATGATGAAACTTTTGATTACTTCGATCGATTCAGAGATAGAATCATCTTTCCTTTGTTGAATTTCCAAGGTAAGACAGTGGGTTTTTCTGGTAGAACATATACGGACCAATCGCCTAAATATTTAAACAGTCCAGAAACGCCAATATTCCAAAAAAGAAAAATGTTATACAACATTGATCGAGCAAGGAAATTTATAAGACAAAATGATGAAGTCATTCTGTTAGAAGGATTTATGGATGTTATCAAATCATTTGAAGCGGATATCAAACAAGTTGTGGCAACGATGGGTACAGCATTATCTAGAGAACACGTTACAATGGTCAAAAAACTGGCATCTAATGTAACTTTACTGTATGATGGAGATTTCGCAGGTAAAGAAGCTGCCATAAATGTTGGTAAAGACTTATTAAATGAAGGATTAAATGTCTTTGTTGTCAATTTACCAAAAACGATGGACCCTGATGATTATATTACAGAATACGGAAGTGATGCTTTCAAATCATTCGTTGAAGGGCAAAAACAATCATATGTTACATTTAAAGCGCAACAATTATATTATGTCAACGAAAATAATGATTTAAAACATGAACAACATATTGAAGAGTTGATTCATGACATCAATCTGATTCAATCGGAATTTTTAAGAAAAAAAGTATTGCAACAAGTAGCAGATTTGTATAAAGTAGATGTTAACAGTCTAAAAAATCGACTTTCGCCTAATATTGTTCAAAATTATACCGATTATAATAATTTCGTTCCTGAAATGAAGGAAAAAAAACTTGATAAAATCGGTAGAGCAGAGCAAGCGTTGTTAAAACATTTTATGAATCATAAACAGCTATTTTTAGAATATCATTCTAGGATTAATCAAGAAGACTTCACTTCATTGAATAATAGAGTGATTTTTTCACGTTTAAATGGGTATTATAAGAATAACGATGTTTTTAACATAAGTGATTTTTCAAGTTACATTGAAGAACATCAAATCATTGAAACGGTTATGTACCTAGATTCATTGCTAATCAATGATGAACCAGAGACAGAAGAAATCGAAGACTACATTAGGATTATCAGTCCTAACGAACACAAAGAAAATTCCATAGAATATTTGAATCAACAATTGAATAAAGCAATGCAAGCAGGCGATATCGCACTGCAAAGGCAATATTTAGAACAAATTGTACAATATAATCGGAATAGAATGTAAGAGTTAATAACCCGGGAGGCCTATTCATGTCTGATAAAGAATTAAACAAAATTAATAGCGCTAATAATGAAGAAGTGCTTACAATTGAACAAGTTAAGCACCAATTAATTGAACAAGGTAAAAAAGCAGGACATTTGAGTCACGAAGAAATTGCAGATAAATTGCAAAACTTCGAAATGGATCCAGATCAAATGGATGATTTCTTTGATTTAATTAATGAGAATGAAATCAATCTTATTAATGAAAAAGATTCAAGTGATACAAATGACAAACTAAATTTAAATGACTTAAGTGCTCCTCCAGGTGTTAAAATAAACGACCCAGTAAGAATGTACTTAAAAGAAATAGGACGCGTCAATTTATTAACTGCCCAAGAAGAAATCGAATTAGCTAAACGTATCGAGCAAGGTGATGAAATTGCGAAATCACGTCTTGCAGAAGCGAACTTAAGACTTGTTGTAAGTATCGCTAAACGTTATGTAGGTAGAGGTATGTTATTCCTTGACCTTATTCAAGAAGGTAATATGGGTCTAATTAAAGCCGTAGAAAAATTCGACTTTAATAAAGGTTTCAAATTCTCAACATATGCAACTTGGTGGATTCGTCAAGCAATCACTAGAGCGATTGCTGACCAAGCACGTACAATCCGTATCCCAGTTCATATGGTTGAAACAATCAATAAGTTGATTCGTGTTCAACGTCAATTACTTCAAGATTTAGGCAGAGATCCATCTCCTGAAGAAATTGGTGAAGAAATGGACTTACCACCAGAAAAAGTACGTGAAATTCTTAAAATTGCTCAAGAACCCGTATCATTAGAAACGCCTATTGGTGAAGAAGATGACAGTCACTTAGGCGACTTTATTGAAGATCAAGATGCACAAAGCCCATCAGATCACGCTGCATATGAATTACTTAAAGAACAATTAGAAGATGTATTAGACACATTAACAGATAGAGAAGAAAATGTATTAAGACTAAGATTTGGTCTAGATGATGGTAGAACAAGAACACTTGAAGAAGTCGGAAAAGTATTTGGTGTTACAAGAGAACGTATTCGTCAAATAGAAGCGAAGGCATTACGCAAGTTAAGACATCCATCTAGAAGTAAGCGTTTGAAAGATTTTATGGATTAAACATGAAAAGTTTATATTAATCCCAAAAAGCCTTTGACAATGCCTTGTTTTAATATAAAATATAATTGTATGAAGGTTTAACAAAAGGGAGGTTGTATGAATGAATCGTAATCCTGTTATCCCGTTTATTCTGATTTTACTACTCGGTGTAGGATTAATATTCTTCATGTCAGCACATGGTGCTAACAAAGAGGAAGAAAAAGAAGGCGGTGGCGGTGCTAAAACTGAAAAGTTTGATGCAGCTACATTCGCTAAGGACAATTGTACAAGTTGTCATGGACAAAATCTTGAAGGTGGAATGGGACCTAAATTAGCTGGAAGCAAAAAAGGTGCCGATGAAATGAAAAAAATCATTCGTAATGGTAAAGGATCAATGCCTGCACATGACGAAGCTACTATTTCAAATAAAGATTTAGACACACTTGTCAAGTACTTAAAAGATGGCGCTAAATAACACAAAAAAATCTTTTGCTATTGCAAAAGATTTTTTTAATGAAAGGGAAAAATAATGATCCAAATCAATAAACGTTTAATGAAGGTAAGTGAATATTTAAATCATCATAAATTAGCAGACATCGGTTCCGATCATGCATATTTACCTATATACGCAATTCAAAATGGATTAATTAAAGAAGCGATTGCTGGAGAAGTTGTAAAAGGACCTTTTCTAGCTGCTCAAAAAAACACTAAATTATATGGTATGAATGAACTTATAGAAGTTAAACTGGGTGACGGTTTAGAAGTAGTAGACGATACAATTGATGCTATTACGATTTGTGGCATGGGTGGTCCATTAATTGCACAAATTATTGAAGAAGGAAAGCATAAGTTAACAGGGCATCCTGATTTAATTTTACAAGCAAATATTCATGCGTTACCTATTAGAAAAGTATTACAAAGCATTGGTTATCAAATCGTTGATGAACAATTAATAAAAGATAAAAAACATATATATGAAATCATAGTGGCTAAAAAAGGTGAGATGGACCTAAATGAATTAGAATTAAAATTTGGTCCTAAATTATTAGCCAATAAAAATGATTTATTCCATGAAAAATGGCAAAGAGAATTAGAATCACTTAATAAAATTAGTAAACAATTAGAACATCATGAGGATAAAAATAGGTATAATGAAATTAATCAACAAATACTTCAAATAAAAGAGGTGCTTTAATGATTATTCAAGAGCTATTGCAAGAAATAGATAAACAAGTTCCATTTTCTACGAGTGAATCTTGGGATAATGTTGGTTTATTAATTGGTACAGAAAAAAGTGAAGTGAACGGTGTATTAACAACATTAGATTGTACGTTAGAAGTTGTAGATGAAGCCACTCAAAACAATATCAATACGATAATTGCACATCATCCACTTATTTTTAAAGGTGTTAAAAATATTACGGATAAAAGCTACGGTCGTATTATTCGTAAATTGATACAAAATGATATCAATTTGATAGCACTTCATACAAATCTTGATGTACATCCTAAAGGTGTTAGTTACATGATTGGGCAACAAATAGGATTAGATAATATGAAAGTATTAGAAGAACAACAAGAATCATATTATAAAGTACAAATATTCCTACCTGATCAAGATGTTGAAACTATGAAAGCTGCATTTAATGAACATCATTTAGCACAAACCGAAGAATACAGCGAAGTATTTTTCCAGTCTCAAGGTAAAGGTCAATTTAAACCTAGTGCATCAGCAAATCCACATCTTGGACAAGCTGATAAGACTGAAACGGTTTATGAAACGAAACTAGAATTAATGGTTGATGAGAAAGATTTAGCACTTGCTAAAGAACTCATTATTCAAACACATCCATATGAAGAACCCGTTTATGATTTCATCAAAATGTCGAGAACGTCTTCTGTAGGTTTAGGAATAATCGGGGAATTAAATGAAACGCAATCAGTAAATGAATTTGTGCAAAACTATAAAGAAAAGCTCGCTATTCCAGCAGTTAGATTTATAGGAGACCAATCAGCGCAAATTAAACGCATCGCAATTGTTGGTGGTGCTGGTATTGAATATGCAAATTTAGCTAAGGCACAACAAGCTGATTTATTTATTACTGGAGACGTTAAACATCATGAAGCATTAGATGCACTAATGGATGGTATAAATATTTTAGATGTTAATCATTATAGTGAGTATGTTATGAAAGAAGGATTAAAGTCATTATTAGAAGAATGGACAAATGGAAAGATTAAAGTGTTAACATCTTCTATTAATACAGATCCTTATCAATATATGTAAAAAACTGCCGAGTGAATTCGGCAGTTTTTTTAGTCCATTATTTTTACAGGTTTAGGCTTTTTAATTTTAGGTAATATTTTTTCAACAGGTACATTACTTGTTAAGTTTGCGTCACGTATTTCTGTCGGGTCATAATTTTTAATATAATCTATGACTTCTTTAACGATAGGCGTTGGTGTTGAAGCACCTGCTGTAACAGCTACACTTTCAACATCTTGTAGCCATTCTAATTTTAATTCACTCAAATCAGCGATTCGATATGCGTTAGTATGTGCGATTTCTTTAGATACTTGGGCTAATCTATTTGAATTATTACTTTTAGGATCACCAACGACAATGAGTAAATCTGCTTGATCTGCTTGTGTGGCAACAGCTTCTTGTCTAACTTGTGTTGCTAAACAAATTTCTTCATGTATTTCAATATGAGGATATTTTACTTTTAATTCATCAATAAGATGTTTCACATCCCATTGTGACATAGTTGTTTGATTCGTTACGATGAGTTTTTGGTTCAATAATTCTTCTGGCAAGGCATCGATATCTTCTAAAGTCTGAACGAGATGTACGATATCAGGTGCCACACCAACTGCGCCTTCAGGTTCGGGATGTCCTTTTTTACCAATATAAATAACGTGATAACCATTTGATTTAACTTCACGTATTAACTGATGCGTATTATCAACATCTGGACATGTCGCATCTATACAAACCAATCCTTTTTCTTTAGCACGTCTTTTGACTTCAGGCGATACACCATGCGCAGTAAATATAACGGTACCTTCATCAATTTGTTCTAAGATTTTTAATCTGTTCGGACCATCTAACGTAATAATACCATCAGATTCAAAGGCATCAGTCACATGTTTATTATGAACAATCATGCCAAGTATATAAATGGGTCTTGGAAGTGACTTATCTAAAGACGCATTTCTAGCAATAACCATAGCGTCTACAACACCGTAACAATAGCCTCTAGGGGTAATCTTTATAATTTCCATAAATTGCCCTCCTTATTAATGTCTATTATAACAACACACAAGTCTTAAAGAAACTAAATAAAAATTCAAAATAAATCTTTTAGCCTATCATAAAGTGCGCATTTACTATATAATGTATGAAGTGAAAAAGAAACGAGGAGGGTCGCTTATGTCTAAGCATCCGTTTGAACATTTTCAACTTGAAAATGAATTAGTAGAGGCCGTTAAAGATTTACATTTTAACCAGCCAACAGAAATACAGCGAAGAGTTATACCCAAAATTAAAAAAGGATCTAATATAATAGGACAATCTCAAACTGGTACAGGGAAATCACACGCATTTTTACTACCATTATTTGATAAAATTGACGTAAATATAAAAGAACCACAAGTGATTATTTTGGCACCAACAAGAGAATTAGCAAAGCAATTATATGACGCAGCTTCACATTTAACTCAATTTAAAAAAGGTGTAAAAGTTAGTTTATACATTGGTGGAACAGATAAATCAAGAGATATTGATAAATCTAAAAATACACCACATGTTGTTGTAGGTACGCCGAATAGAATTGATGATATGGCTGTAGAGCGTGCTTTAGATTTACATCTAGCGAAGTCAGTTGTTATTGATGAAGCAGATTTAATGATTGATTTAGGATTTATGCCTAAAGTAGATAGTATTGCGAGTAGATTAGATGAAAACGCACAAATTTCAGTATTTAGTGCAACGATTCCTAAAGCCTTACATCCATTCTTAAATAAATATTTAAGCAATCCTGAATTTGTTGAAATTGAAACAGCATCATCTAATAAAGACAATATCGACTTTTACTTAATACCGACTAAAGGTGTTGAGAAAAAAGAAAAAGTCTTAAAAGTTATGAATGTGATTAATCCTTATTTAGCAATTATATTTGCTAATAGCCGTGATAGAGCAGATGAATTAGTTGCGTATTTATCAGAAGAAGGCTATAAAGTTGGGGTTATCCATGGTGGTTTAACACCTAGAGAAAGAACACAACAAATGAAGCGTATTAAACAATTAGACTTTGAGTTTGTTGTCGCAAGTGATTTAGCATCACGTGGTATTGATATTGAAGGCGTAAGTCACGTTATCAACTATGATTTACCTAAAGAAATAGATTTCTTTACACATAGAGTTGGTCGTACAGGTCGTGGTGATTATAAAGGTATCGCAATCACTTTATATACACCTGATGAAGATGATTTAATTACACAAATTGAGAAACATAATTACAAGTTTAAACATGTCGATATTAAAAACGATGAATTTGTAGAAATTAAAGATCGTCAAAAACGTACAAAACGTGTTAAAAAAGAAGATAATATTGAAAAGTCATTAAAACAAAAAATTAAAAGAAACAATAAAAATAAAGTAAAACCTGGCTATAAGAAGAAATTCAAACGAGAATTAGATGAATTGAAATTTAAAGAAAAGAAAGCTCATTCTAAGAGAACTAAAAGACAAAGTAGAAAAGGATAGGTGTCAAATATGTTAATTGGATCACACGTTTCAATGAGTGGTAAGAAGATGCTATTACAAGCAGCAGAAGAAGCGGCAAGTTATAATGCTTCTACATTTATGATTTATACAGGTGCTCCACAAAACACAAGACGTAAAAAGATTGAAGATTTAAATATTGAAAATGGTAAAACAGCAATGAAAGAATATGGTTTATCTAACATTGTTGTGCATGCACCATATATCATCAATATTGCAAATACAACTAAACCAGAAGTATTTAACTTAGGTGTTGAATTCTTACAATCAGAAATTGAACGTACTGAAGCATTAGGTGCTAAAGATATCGTACTTCATCCAGGTGCGCATGTTGGTGCCGGTGAAGAAAAAGGTATTCAAAAAATTATTGAAGGTTTAAATGAAGTATTAACAAATAATAATGATGTGCGTATCGCATTGGAAACAATGGCAGGTAAAGGTTCTGAATGTGGTAAAACATTCGAAGAACTTGCTCAAATCATTGATGGTGTAAACCATAATGAAAGATTATCTGTATGTTTCGATACTTGTCATACAAATGATGCTGGTTACAACGTTAAAGACGACTTTGATGGTGTATTAAATGAGTTTGATAAAATCGTCGGTATCGATCGTATTAAAGTACTTCACGTAAACGACAGTAAGAATCCACAAGGTGCAAGAAAAGATAGACACGAAAATATCGGCTTTGGATCAATTGGTTATGATGCATTACACTATATCGTTCATCACGATGCATTTAAAGATGTACCTAAAATTTTAGAAACACCATATGTTGGTGATGACAAAAAGAATAAAAAACCACCATATAAATATGAAATCGAAATGATTAAAAATGGTACATTTGATCCAGATTTAAAAGAAAAAATCTTTAATCAATAACATTATCCAAGAATGCTAATTCAATTAGCATTCTTTTTTTTGTTCGTAAACATTACTATTTACATTCTTTCATATTCATTGTATAGTATTCTATTGACGAGGTGATGAAGATGGAAAAAGAAACACCGATTTTCGAGTTAAAAGATATCAGTTATAGCTATCCAAATAAATTGGCACTTAGCCATATTAATATACAAATTTATAAAGGAGATTTCTTGGCAATAGTTGGCCCAAATGGCTCTGGGAAATCAACTTTACTGAAATTGATATTAGGATTATTACCATTACAAAAAGGTAATATCTTAATAAGTGGTAAAAAAATAAATCAATATAAATCTTGGGAAAAAATCAGTTACGTATCACAAAAATCCAACGCTTTTAGTTCTGGTTTCCCAGCGACAGTGAAAGAAGTTGTCATGAGTGGCTTAACTAAAAATAAAAGTCTTTTTAAATGGTTTAATAAAGATGATGCTGCACAAGTAGATGCGATATTAGAAAGGTTAAATATAAGTGATCTTAAGAATGAAAATATTGCACAATTGTCAGGTGGTCAACAGCAAAGGACGTTTATTGCTAGAGCTTTAATTTCTAAGCCGAGTATTTTAATATTAGATGAACCTACTGTAGGTATTGATGCAAGACATGTTTCTGAATTTTACCAATTACTGACGCAATTAAAAAAAGAAGGGATTACAATCATTCTTGTAACGCATGATATTGGTGTTGTAGCCGATACGGCAAGTAAAGTAGCTTGCTTAAATCAACATATACATTTCCATGGTACAAGTGAGTCGTTTAAATCATTAGATGAAGTCTCAATATCTAAAATCTATGGACATCCCGTGCAATTTGTTGATCATCAACATGATCGTGACTGTTGTGCAAATGAAGAAGTGGAAGAATTAGTACAAAGTTAAAGATGAATATAATGAATATATAGATTTTAAATAAGGAGATTGGATATGTCAGTTGAAACGAGAGATAGATTTATACTCCTAAACGAAGGAGTGTTATATAGTGATTGATGCGTTTTTAAATTTTGATTTTATAAGATACTCATTTATAAGTGGTATCTTAGTAGGATTGATTGCACCTTTAATAGGGGCATTTATTGTAGTTAGAAGGTTATCACTTATTGCTGATGCTTTAAGCCATGTGACGCTAGGTGGTATATCAATGGGGCTGTTCTTAATGAGTGTTAGTCCATTGTTTGCTACTATAAATCCGATATGGTTTGGTATCATTTTTTCAATAGCAGGTGCATTATTAATAGAACAATTAAGAACTGAATATAAACATTACCAAGAAATCGCTATTCCAATTATTATGAGTGCTGGAATTGGTATTAGTGTTATATTTATTTCTTTAGCAAACGGATTTAATCAAGATTTATTTGGATATTTATTCGGTTCAATTAGTGCCGTAAATTTAAGTGATTTATTTACAATTATCGTCATTACAATAATTGTTTTAATCTTTGTTATGTTATTGTACAAATCATTATTTGTATTATCATTCGATGAAGAATACTCAAAAGTGATTGGCATGCCAAAGTGGATCCAATTACTATTTATTGTCATTGTTGCACTTGTTATTTCAGCTTCAATGAGAGTCGTTGGTATTTTATTAGTTAGTAGTTTAATGACATTGCCAGTCGCTACAAGCATGAGATTAGCTAAAGGGTTCAAACAGTTAATCGCATTAAGTATTTTATTCGGTGAAATCTCAGTAGTACTAGGATTGGTATTGTCCTTCTATTTGAATATTTCACCAGGAGGTATTATAGTAGGGTTATTGATTATAGAATTACTTGCTAGTATAGCGTACAGTAAAGTATTGATAAAAAAAGGAGGCTATCATCTTGAAAGTAGAGGAAGCCATTCAAATATTGAAAAATGATGGACATAAATACACAAATAAACGCCGTGATATCATATCATTGTTTGTAGATGAAGATAAATACATCACAGCTAAATATATTCAAGAAGCATTGAAAGACGATTATACAGGATTATCTTTCGATACAATTTATCGTAATTTATACTTATTTAAAGACTTGAATATTATCGAAAGCACTGAAATAGACGGCGAAATGAAATTTAGAATTGCATGTCAAAGTCATCATCATCATCATTTTATTTGTGAATCATGTGGCACAACAAAAGTAATAGACTTTTGTCCAATGGATTCAATAAAACAACAATTACCAAATGTAGAAATAGCATCACATAAATTAGAAGTATACGGTAAATGTGAACAATGCAAAACAGTATAAGAAGTGAAAAACTGGTAGCTTAAGGAGCTACCAGTTTTTTGTTTGGAGATATATGTGTGGGATTGAGTACTAGCGCTAGCGATCAAGACTCGAAAACAAGATCGTTAGAAATTCTAACGTCCAAGAAAACAAAACAAGATCGTTAGCCGACAACTTAATCAAACATGAAACAAAAAACCTGGCCCATCTCACATATGGGCCAGGTTTTACCTATATTCTATTAAGTAACGTTGACACTTCATGCCAGTTTTTAATTCTATATATACCATTCTGTAAATCTTTTTGGTTATAAGGCGTGTCAAATAAGAAAACAGGAATATTTAAATAACGATTGATATCTTCTGCGTTATCTAATTTATCTTCAAAGAAAATATCGATATTCTGTTCTTTTGTTACTTCTAATTTATTATGACTACCTGTTAATGTGATTTGATCAAATGGTATATGATGCGATTGAAACCATTTTTTCGTAATATCTTCTAAATAATGATGTCTTGCACTTATATAATAAAGTTCGTAATCATCTTTTAATTGAGTCAAAATGTCTTTTGCGCCCTCTGCAACAGGGGAGTGTTGGTATATATGTGATTCATTGTTTTTAAACCAACTCAGCATTTCTTCTTCTTTACAGTTTAAGACATTTGCTAAATTGTATTCTGTAATATCTTCATACTTAAGTTGTTGATTAAAATCTCTTTGTAAGTAGGGTACAAATGTTTTTGGACATGTAACTGTGCCGTCTATATCTATACCTAATCTTGGCTTTTGATTCATAAAAATTCACCTTTTTATTTTATGCTTTTTGAGCTTCTTTATTTTGTTCCATTTCAATTGCTAATTTATCAATTTCTTTTTTTAATTCTTCGACCATAGTTTTTTCAGGTACTTTGCGAACGGTTTTACCTTTCATAAACAGTAATCCTTCACCACGAGCACCAGCAATACCGATATCTGCTTCTCTTGCTTCACCAGGACCGTTAACTGCACAACCAAGTACAGCTACTTTTAATGGGACTTGAAGGTTTGAAATATATTCTTCTACTTCATTTGCTATCGATATTAAATCGATTTCAATTCGTCCACATGTAGGACAAGCAATTAATGTAGCAGCATTACTGGCTAATCCAAATGCTTTAAGCAAAGATTTCGCTACTTTAACTTCTTCAACTGGATCAGCTGATAAAGAAATTCGACAAGTATTGCCAATACCTAAACTAAGTATAGCACCTAATCCTGCAGACGATTTAACTGTTCCATTAAATAATGTACCACTTTCTGTTATACCTAAATGTAATGGGTAGTCAAAAGCTTGAGCTGCTTTCGTGTACGCTTCTATAGCTAAATTTACGTCACTTGCTTTCATTGATACGATAATGTCATGAAAATCTAAATCTTCGAGTATTTTAATATGATGTAATGCACTTTCAACCATACCATCAGCAGTAGGGTAGCCATATTTTTTAATAATATGTTTTTCTAATGATCCAGCATTAACACCAATTCTAATAGGAATACCTTTTTCTTTACATGCTTTGACAACTGCTTCAACTTTTTCACGTCTACCTATATTCCCTGGATTGATTCGAATCTTATCTGCGCCATTTTCAATTGCAATTAAAGCTAATTTGTAATTGAAATGAATATCTACAACTAATGGGATATTAATTTGTGCTTTAATATCTTTAATTGCATATGCGTCTTCTTCATTTGGACAAGCTACTCTAACAATTTGGCAACCAGCTTCTTCTAATCGTTTAATTTCCGCTACAGTTGTTTCAACATCATATGTTTTTGTAGTTGTCATACTTTGAATGATAACTTCATCTGATCCACCAATCGTTAAATCCCCAACTTTAACAGGTCTTGTTTTCGTGCGATGAATGATTTCTGACATGATAAGACTCCTTTGTTTAAATTTGCTAATCTTTACACTTTAGCAGGTCTTTTTCCTTTAGGTAAATACATAGCAATCATAACAATGCTTAAAATGATTATACACCATGAAGCAATTATTAATAAAGGAATCGCTGTAATCATTCCTAATAATAGGACTAAAGTCGGAAGCGTTATCACAAACGTCATCATTTTGAACCAAGTCATAAAGCGAGACTTTCTTCGTAAAATTAAACCCAATAAATGTCCAGCAAATGCCAGAATACCAATTTTGATAGATAAGCTTAAAAATTGAATAAATAATAGAAAGACAACAATCAAACTTAAATAAAAATATTTAGAATCATTAATCGTTTCAATAAACTTAATTAAATCGTCTTGATCGGTAACAAGTGAGGATAGGGAACCATAGCTAATTTCTGTGTAGTTGCTATAATTTGATATCTCAATATGATTTGGTTTAAACACGATTAAATGTTGATCTTTCATTTCGAAATCATTAGATTTTGTAAATTCGACCGTTTGATGATGATTTAATTTAATAGATTTATCTTGGGATAATAACATTTTGTTATGAGTGATTTCAAAATCAGGAATTTCTGTCACTTCATCATTGACTAACGTTGATAAATTCTGAGTGATTTGTATGTACTGAATAGAATTAGGTATGATTAATATCAAACTTAATAAAAAGATATGAAGGAATATGTATCTTAACTTCGTAATTCTAAACATTGGATACTTACTAGGATGCTTAAATAACCTTTTAAGCTCATTTATATACTGCATAAATTCACCTCTTCTTCACTTAATAATAATGTTAAAAAACACCTGTTGCAAGGCGATACATAAGAATTAAAAATTTTTTGATTATTTATTAAACAAATTATTTGTTATAAAACTTTAATCTTGATAAGATAGGTATGTAAAACAAATGAGGAGGATGATTTTTTATGGCTTTTGAATTACCAAAATTACCATATGCGTATGATGCATTAGAACCACACATCGATAAAGAAACTATGGAGATTCATCATACGAAACACCATAACACTTATGTAACAAAATTAAATGATGCAGTGAAAGGTACAGATTTAGAAAGCAAATCTATTGAAGATATTGTAAAAAACTTAAACTCTGTTCCTGATGATATCCGTACTGCAGTTCAAAACAATGGTGGCGGACATTATAATCATTCATTATTCTGGGAACTATTAACTCCAAATGCTTCTGAGCCTTCAGGAGAAGTTGTAGATGCAATTAGTTCTACATTTGGTTCATTAGACAAATTCAAAGAAGAATTTGCAGCTGCAGCAGCTGGCCGTTTTGGTTCAGGATGGGCATGGTTAGTTGTAGATAATGGCGAATTAGCGATTGTTTCAACTCCAAACCAAGATAACCCAATTTCAGAAGGTAAACTTCCAATTTTAGGTTTAGATGTTTGGGAACATGCTTACTACTTAAACTACCAAAACAGACGTCCAGATTACATTAATGCATTCTGGAACGTTGTAAATTGGGATAAAGTAAACGAATTATACCAAGCTGCAAAATAATTCGACTTTAAATTTGGATGACTGATTATTAAAACAATCATCCTGATGGGGTGGAGCAATGAAATCTTTTTATTTAAACGAGATTTCAGCTCCGCTCTTTTTTTATAAAAATTTACCTATATCAATAGCAATGTACGTCATAATAATATATGATGAAATTATTATAATAGAGTTAAAAAGGTAGGTTTAGTTGTTGAAACGAGTAAAAAAGAAATCAAAAGAAGAAGCATTTCGCCTATTAATGAATAAACGCGTAAGCCTAATATTGGCAGTTGTCGTGATTTTATTCTCTGTGCTCATTATGCGGTTAGGTTATTTACAAATTGTAAAAGGCGGAGAATACAAGCGAACGATAGATAGTACAGAATCTATTACTGTTAATGAATCGGTGCCAAGAGGACGCATTTATGATAGAAATGGTAAAGTATTAGTAGACAACGAGTCTAAAAAGGCAATTACATACACGAGAGATAGAAGAACGAGTCAAGATGATATTTTGAAAATCGCTGAAAAACTATCTCACTTAATGAAGATGGATACTTCAAATATTACAGAACGTGATAAGCAAGATTTTTGGATATTGAGAAATCAAGATGAAGTTCATAAGTTAATGAAAGATGAACAAGCTTTATTCTCAGATGGCAATATTAGTCAAGATGATTATGATAAAGCGTTATACGACAAAGTAACATCTAAATATACAGATAAATTATCAAAAAAGGATTTGCAAATCCTTGCGATATTTAGAGAAATGAATTCTGGATCTCAACTGAGCCCTGTTGTTATAAAAAATGAAGGTGTTAAAAATGATGAGTATGCAGCTGTATCTCAACACTTATCAGAACTACCTGGCGTTAATACAACAATGGACTGGGAAAGACGTTATCCTTATGGTGACACGTTAAGAACTTTATTCGGAAATGTTTCAAGTAAAGAAGAAGGATTACCTAAAGAGTTAGTGAATGACTATCTTGCTAAAGGGTATTCTAGAAATGATAGAGTCGGTAAATCTTACTTAGAATATCAATACGAAGATATTTTAAAAGGCTCTAAGAAGAAAATGAAATATGTCACTGATAAATCTGGGAAAATAACAAGTTCTGAAGTTATTTCACAAGGTTCACGTGGTAACGATTTAGTGTTAACTATCGATATAGACTTACAGAAAAAAGTTGAAGAATATATTGATAAGCACATTGAATCATTAAGAAGCAAAGGCGCTACAGATATGGACAGAGTTATGGTTGTTGTCCAAGACCCAAGAAATGGTGATGTGTTAGCAATGGCTGGACGAGATATTGATGAAAATGGAAAGATTACTGATAACCATATTGGTAACTTTACGAGTCAATATACAGTTGGTTCATCAGTTAAAGGTGCAACATTACTTACTGGTTATCAAAACGGCGTATTAAATGTTGGCGATACAATGGTCGATGAACCATTAAAATTTAGTGGTGGTTTAACAAAACGATCATACTTTAACCAAAATGGCAGAAAAACAATTACTGATGCTGAAGCATTAATGCATTCATCAAACGTATTTATGTATAAGACAGCATTGTTATTAGCTGGATCTCCATATAGTAGTGGCATGTCACTACCATCTGATGTAGAACAAGCAGGTATCAAATTACGTAAAGGTTTAAATCAAGTTGGTTTAGGTGTTAAAACAGGTATTGATTTACCAAATGAATCAGCTGGACAAATCGAACCAATTAAAGATAACCCAGGTAACTACATTGATTTAGCAATTGGACAATTTGATACGTATACACCTATACAGTTATCACAATATGTTGCTACAATCGCGAACGATGGATATAGATTGAAACCACATCTAGCAAAAGAAATTAGAAACTCTACAAATGAAGATTCGCTTGGACCTATTAAAAAGACATTTAAAGGTGAAGTGATGAATAAAGTTAATAATAGTGATAAAGAAATAAAACAAGTACAAAAAGGTTTCGATATGGCATTTAATAAACCAGAAGGAACAGGGTATACAAGTTTTAATAAAACGGTCGTACGATCAGCTGGTAAAACAGGTACAGCAGAAGTATTCAAAGATGGTAAACCAAAAGTAAATTCAACATATATTGGATATGCACCTGCTAAGAATCCTGAATTATCATTCTCAATCACTTATACAAATCAACCTGTACCAGAACCATGGTTACCAGGTGGGGATTTAGGTAGAGATATTATTAACTATTATTTTAAAGATAGAAAATAACTCAATATAAAGATTGAATCAATATAACATCTCATTTTACTGATTAATTCAGTAGAAATGAGGTGTTATTTTTTGTGTGTGAATTTATTTTTGAATAGTTTGAGATTTAGTGAAGTACATAGATTACGATTTTGTTTGTGCATGTTTGCCTAAGGTATGGCTCGAGCCTGTAGTCTCTCGCTCATACGATTCCCTCAGGCGTCAGTACTTCACAAAATCGTTATGTAGTTACGAGTAGTTTCAATTCTCCTGAGTTTTGTAACTAAGGCACCTTATATTAAAACACCATTCTCTTTTATTTTTACATTTTAAAACGTTTTCATAGGAAGTTAACACAAAATTTACATTCAATTTATTTGTACTTAATAAAGAAATTGTAAAGTGAAGATGTAATAAAGATTAAGGCGATATTAATTAGGAGGATTTAACATGAAAAAGTGGCAATTAATCGGATCAACAACAGCTTTAAGTTCTGTACTTTTATTAGGAGCTTGTGGTGGGGCAGCTGAAAAATCTAGTTCCGGGGATACTAAATCTTCAGATGATAAAAAATTAAGTGGTGAAGTTAAAGGTGATGGTTCATCAACAGTTGCACCAGTTATGGAAAAAATAAACGAAGACTTCTCAGCAGAGCAACCTGATGTTTCAGTTTCAATTGGTGTATCAGGAACTGGTGGCGGTTTTGAAAAATTCATAGCGGGAGAAACAGACTTTTCAAATGCTTCTAGAGATATTAAAGATGAAGAAAAAGAAAAATTAAAAAAGGCTAAAATAGAATACACTGAGTTTAAGGTTGCTCAAGATGGTTTAACAGTAGCAGTTAACAAAGATAATGAATTTGTTGATGAGTTAAGTATGGATGAATTAGCAAAAATTTACAGCGGCAAAGCAAAAACATGGAAAGATGTTAATTCAAAATTCCCTGATAAAAAGATCAAAGCATTTTCACCAGACCAATCACATGGTACTTATGACTTCTTTAGTGAAGAAGTATTAGATGAAAAAGATTTACAATCTGAGAAAAATGCTGACACGAATGTCATCGTTAAATCTGTCCAAGATAATAAAGATTCAATCGGATTCTTTGGATATAACTTCTATCAAGAAAATAAAGATTCACTTAAAGCTGTGAAGATTAAAGATGATGGAAAAGCAATAGAACCTACAGATAAAACAGTAAATGATGGTAGCTATCCTTTAAGTAGACCGTTATTCGTATATGCGAAAAATAAATCTCTAGAAGATAATGATGCGTTTTATGGATTTATGGAATATGTAATTGATAACTCAGCAGATGCTGCAAAAGACGCTGGTTATGTTCCATTGAAAGATGATGAGTATAAAGAAGATAAAGAAACGTTAGAAAAATTTAAAAAATAATCATTAATAAATTAAAGCAGAGGGCGGTCAGTAATCGCCCTTTTTCAAAATGAAGGAGTTATTTTTATGAAACAACAAACTTCAGTACAAGAATTGATTAAGCAAAATAACAATAATAAAGGTAAAGTCTTTGCGGATAGAGCTGTTCCCATTATTTTATTGTTAATCGCTTCGGTTTCTGTACTTACAACAATCGGGATATTATTCACACTTGTAACTGAAACAGCAACGTTTTTCACAAGAGTGAATCCATTTGAATTTTTATTTACGAAAGACTGGGCACCTTTTTCATCTGATCCTAAATACGGTATTTTCGCACTTATATTAGGTACGTTGAAAGTTACAGCGGTAGCGACAATCTTTGCTGTTCCAGTTGGATTAGGTGCAGCACTATACTTGAGTGAGTATGCTTCTGATAGATCAAGAAGAATTATTAAACCTATTCTTGAAATATTAGCTGGTATACCAACAATTGTTTACGGATTTTTCGCTTTAACATTTGTAACACCAATTTTAAGAAGTATATTCCCGGATTTAGGAAGCTTTAACTCTATTAGTCCAGGTTTAGTCGTGGGGGTCATGATTATACCGATGATTACGAGTATGAGTGAAGACGCTATGAGTTCGGTACCAGATTCAATTAAAGAAGGTGCACTGGGATTAGGTGCAACTAAGTTTGAACTTGCAACTAAAATTGTATTTCCAGCTGCTTTATCCGGTATCATCGCATCTGTTGTATTAGCGATATCAAGAGCAATAGGTGAAACAATGATTGTATCTTTAGCGGCAGGTAGTACACCCGATTCGAGCTTTAGTTTAATAGGATCTATTCAAACAATGACTGGATTCATTGTCCAAGTTGCGACTGGAGATGCGACTTACGGATCTGATATTTATTACAGTATTTATGCTGTAGGTTTCACATTGTTTATATTCACATTTATTATGAATGTCATTTCACAATGGATTACTAAACGATTTAGAGAGGAGTATTAATATGTCAGAGGTTAATTTAGTTGATCAAACCGTCGTTCGTAAAAAGCTACCGACAAGATTAATGAAAAATAAAGTCATTAAATCAATATTTTTCGTTTGTACATTAATTGGCTTAATCGTATTAGCTATTTTGCTATTTGACATATTTAGAAAAGGTATTCCTTATCTAAATACAGATTTCTTTACAAACTTCTCATCTACATCACCTGAACGTGCAGGTATTAAAGGTGCTTTAATAGGGACACTATGGCTCATGATGACAATAGCACCTATATCTATCATTCTTGGTGTTGGTACAGCGATATACATGGTTGAATATGCAAAAGAAAACTGGTTTACGAAATTTATAAGAGTTAATATTTCAAATTTAGCAGGTGTTCCATCAGTAGTATTTGGTTTATTAGGATTAACAATATTTGTACGTGGTGCAGGTATCGAAAATTTATCACTAGGTAAGACAGTTATTGCTGCAGCATTAACGATGTCGTTAATGATATTACCAATTATTATTGTAGCAAGTCAGGAAGCAATTAAAGCTGTCCCATCTTCTATTAGAGAAGCTTCATTAGGATTAGGTGGTACTAAATGGCAAACGATTAAAAATATTGTATTACCGGCTTCAATACCTGGTATTTTAACGGGGACGATTCTTGCACTATCAAGAGCACTTGGAGAAACTGCACCACTTGTTGTAATCGGTATTCCTGCAATATTGATGAAAACACCAAACAGTATATTTGAATCTTTCCAAGCTTTACCTATGCAAATATACAACTGGGCTAAATTACCACAGGCAGAATTTCAATTTGTTTCGTCAGCAGCAATTATCGTATTACTCGTAATTTTAATTCTTATGAACTCAATCGCAATCTATATTAGAAATAAATATCAAAGAAAATTATAATAATCAAAATGAAGAGGGGTCATGACTATGACAGACGTAAAAATTAGAGATTTATCTCAAAATATACCTTCAAATGAAATGACAGCAAATCAACATATAGTAGTAGAAGATAAAAATATCGTTTATAAAACGAATAATTTAGATTTATGGTATGGAGATTTTCATGCGCTTAAAAATATAAACTTAGATATTACAGAAAATGAAGTGACTGCAATTATTGGACCATCTGGTTGTGGTAAATCAACTTATATAAAAACATTAAATAGAATGATTGAATTAATTCCAAGTGTTAAAACATCTGGAGAAATCATTTATAGAGATAAAAACATTTTCGACAAAAAATATAGTGTTGAAGAATTGAGAACGAATGTAGGCATGGTGTTCCAAAAACCAAATCCATTTCCAAAATCAATCTATGACAATATTACTTATGGACCTAGAATTCATGGTATTACAGATAAAAAGGTTCTAGATGAAATCGTTGAACGTTCATTAAAAGGTGCAGCAATTTGGGATGAATGTAAAGATAGACTAGATAAAAATGCATATGGATTATCTGGTGGGCAACAGCAAAGAATTTGTATAGCGAGATGTTTAGCTATTGAACCAGATGTTATTTTAATGGATGAGCCAACTTCAGCACTAGATCCTATTTCAACACTAAAAGTAGAAGAACTTGTGCAAGAATTAAAAACTAAATACTCAATCATTATCGTGACACATAACATGCAACAAGCAGCTAGAATTTCTGATAAAACAGCGTTCTTCCTAAACGGTTATGTAAATGAGTTCGATCAAACAGATAAAATATTCTCTAACCCAACAGATAAGAAAACTGAAGACTATATTTCAGGGAGATTTGGATAATATGGTTATTAGAGAAAAATATGAAGATGAATTAAATTCACTCATTAATGATTTGTTTGTGTTGGGTAAAGAAGTATACTTTATGATAGAACAATCTATATCTGTATTGAGCGATGAAGATAGAAACAATGCTCGTAATTTAATCAAATATGATAAAAAAATAAACCAAATGGAATATGACATTAATGAAAAAGTGGTTATGCTAATAACAAAGCAACAACCTATAGCGACAGATCTTCGTGTTATGATTTCAGGTTTGAAAATAGCTTCTGAATTAGAACGAATGGCTGACAATTCTACTAATATTGCTCAAATCAGAAAAAGAGTTAAAATAACAGATTACTTTATACTAACGAGATTAAAAACAATGGGTAAATTAGCAATGTTAATGTTAAAAGACTTAGAAGCGGCAGTTAATGATAAAGATATACTATTGATAAAAGAAATTATCGATCGTGACAATGATATTGATGATTTATATCGAGAGGTTAATAACACGACATATTTAATCGATAACGATCCATTTATTTCTGGTCAAGCACATCTTGCTGCAAGATACTTAGAAAGAATTGGAGACCATATCACGAATATCAGTGAAAGTTGCTATTATTATATAACTGGTGAACACTATGAACCTATTGAAAAATAGTACTGGAATTATATAAGCATAGATGGTATTATAATAAGGTCGTATATTAATTGAAATAAGAATAGGAGGGTTCATCATGCGCGTAAATGTAACTTTAGCATGTACTGATTGTGGTGAAAGAAACTACATCTCTAAAAAGAATAAACGTAACAACCCAGAGCGTATTGAAATGAAAAAATATTGTGCTCGTGACGGTAAACACACTCTTCATAGAGAAACAAAATAATAAAACGAATAAAAACACATTCCATTATACGGGAATGTGTTTTTTTAATACCTTTAAAGGTTGTACGACTACCTATCACAATAATTCTTGTGTTATCATATTATGTGTAACTGATAAAAAATTTAATCAATATTTGGAAGTGTTAAATTCATGTCAAACAAGAAAAATTTAAGAAAAGAAATATTGAATTTAATGAGAAATCAAGACAATTCTCAAAAAGAACAATATGATTTAAATTTAAAGGAACAATTATTTGTACATAATAATTTTAAGCAAGCCAATTCAATTGCTATCGTTATGAGTATGGATCATGAAGTCAATACGATACCTATTATTGAACATCTATTGAATATAGGTAAGAAAGTATTCGTACCAAGAACAAATTACGAAACGAAACAAATGGAATTTCAACGACTACATGATTTAAATTCCATTGCGATTGATCAAAAAGGAATTAAATATGTTGATCAAGAAACTGAAATTAGTGATGATATTGATTTAATTATTGTACCTGGTGTTGTATTTAATCATGCTGGTTATCGAATAGGCTATGGTGGAGGGTATTATGATAAATATTTATCTCATTATAATGGACATACAATAAGTTTGTTATATCCTTTTCAGATAAGAAACTTTGATGCTGAATCACATGATATACCAGTTGATGAGATGTTGACACCAAATGATATATATGGAGAAGAGTAGATGGATAAAACAAAACAAATGTGGAAGTCGATATATTATTTAGTTTATACAGAAGGCTATAAAATAATATCGATTGATGAAGAAGAAGCAGAAATATGGTTGACTCACGAATCTAAAAAAATTGTCAAAAGGTTTATACATAAGACGCCTACACATCAAGAAGTTGATTTTGACTTAGAAAAAATTACTGACCATTTAGGTGACTTAATTGATAGTATAGGGTTTAGTTTTGAACAATTAGATGTATTTTATATTACCGATAAAGGGATAGACTTCACTGAATTTAATCATAGTAAACGACCTAAAGTCAGATATTATGCTTTATATGAGCTTGATGATTTCGAGAAAGTATCTCATCATTTCGTAACGAAGCATCAAATTAAACGTAATAGAACAAATCCTGTTACAACATATAAAAACAAATTATTGAATGCGAGCTTTATTGACAGCTTTATGCTTAAGTTTTCACCTGTAACATATTTTTTAGTAGCTGTTAATGTAATTGTTTGGTTGTCTTTAGTTTTAATTTTTAATCATTTTGGCCAAATTAATTTAGTCGATTACGGTGGACTTGTGCATTTCAATGTTGTTCATGGTGAATGGTACCGTTTATTAACGTCCATGTTTATACACGCTAATTTTACACACTTAATGATGAATGTATTTTCACTCATTATATTCGGTAAACTGATTGAAGGTGCATTAGGTTCCATTAAAATGTTCACCATTTATTTCATATCAGGGTTATTTGCAGGAATTGTGTCACTTAGTATTGACACACAATCCATTTCAATTGGTGCAAGTGGTGCTATTTTCGGATTAATTGGTGCTTTTATTGTGTATTTATTTACACGTAAAAATATTAATAAACAATTTGTATTACAAACATTTATTGGTATTGCGATTATTTCGTTGTTAGCTTTGTTTATTAATAATGTAAACCACTTCGCTCATTTAGGTGGATTTGTTGGTGGGGCAATCTTAATGTTTATAATCTACAAATGGATGGAACACGACAAATTCAAACTTTATTATATTGTTGCCTTTATAGTGATTATCATCATTTTGATTGTTATCATATTTAACAGACAACAACATTATATATATGATGAATTAACGAAAGATGCTATGAATAACGGTGATTTTGATAGAGCAGAAACAATGGTAAAGCAAATTAAAGAGAAGAACTTCGAGTCGGATGAGACATATATTTTAAGTGGTTTAATCGTGGCGAATAATACGTCTTTGAATGAAGCGATACTAGAATGGGAAAGAGGCTTAAAAGTTTTTCCTAATTCAGCTAAATTAAATTACCAATTAGCTTTAGGTTATAGAGCAAAAGATGACTATGATAAAGCGAATAAGTTTATTAATAAGGCAATAAAGCTTGATAAAAAGAATAAACATTATGCAGCATTAAAAGATGAAATTGATGCGTTTAGGAGTTAATTTTATGAATAATTTATATGACGTACAACAATTACTTAAAAAGTTTGGTTATATCATTTATTTTAAAGATGAAGAAGATCAACTAGAAATGATGGAACAAGAAATAAAAGCTATGTATCAATCTATGCTTATTGATAAAGAAACATTTTTACAAGCAAGACTTATTATAAATCAGAGAAGGATTGAGAAAAAATGACACATATTTTATCAGCAGATATTGGTGGTACGACTTGTAAATTAGGGATTTTTGATCGTTCGCTAAATATTGAAGAGAAATGGGAAATTTCAACGAATAAAACAGGAGAAGGCATTTTAGAGAATATATATGATTCATTCGTTGTGCATCTGAATAGAAAAGATATCGATATCAAAAACATTATCGGTATGGGAATTGGTGTACCTGGACCAATTGACTTTGAAAATGGTATCGTCAATGGTGCTGTAAATTTAAATTGGACTGGTAACATAGAAGTTAGAAAACATATGCAACAATATTTTGATGGCCCTATTTACGTAGATAATGATGCGAATGTCGCAACTTTAGGTGAAAAATTTAAAGGCGCTGGCCAAAATGAAAGTGACGTTGTTTGTATGACGTTAGGAACTGGTGTAGGCGGCGGCATTGTTTCAAATGGCGAATTACTTCATGGCCATAATGGTTCAGGCGCTGAAATAGGTCATTTCTTAGTAGATCAAAAGAAAAGATTTCAATGTAATTGTGGTATGAAGGGCTGTCTTGAAACAGTTGCTTCAGCTACAGGTGTTATTAATTTAGTACATCATTATTATCCAAATATCAATATGAAATCAAGTATTCATGACTTAATTACAGGTAAAAATGTAACAGCTAAAGACGTATTTGATGCTGCAAAATCAGGAGATGAATTCAGTTTATTTATCATTGATAAAGTTGCTGGTTACATTGCTTATGCTGCAAGTGTTGTCAGTGTCATGACGAACCCTAAATATATTATAATTGGTGGAGGCGTTAGTAAAGCCGGTGATATTCTCATCCAATTTATTAAAAAGCATTATGAAAAAATGACATTTAAACCTGCTCAAGATGGTACAGACATCGTAGTTGCACAATTAGGAAATGATGCAGGTATTATTGGTGCAGCTGGTCTAATCAAGACATATGTAATAGAAAAGGAGAATGAATAATGGCGATTGTTGACGTAGTCGTAATACCGGTAGGAACAGAAGGACCTAGTGTGAGTGAATATATTGCAGATATACAAATAATTCTTGAAAAGCATAAAAAGGCAGGTACAATTGATTATCAATTAACACCAATGAATACACTTATTGAAGGTAATCTAAAAGATTTACTTGAAATTATACAAGAAATTCATGAAAGTCCATTCAATAAAGGGTTAGACAGAGTTTGTACAAATATTCGAATTGATGATAGAAGAGATAAGTCTAGAAAAATGAACGATAAATTAGATTCTGTTAATAAACATTTGAACAAATAAAAAAAGACGAGTGTAAACTCGTCTTTTCTTTAATGATGTAAAATTGGATAACCGTATGTAAAGATTGTAGCTAATGAGAAGAACCCAAAAGATACTACAGTTATTGCACCAAAAAGAATGCCCAAAATATTTTTGTTTTTGAATGCTGAAATTAAACCAAATATAGCTAGAATAAAAACAGCTAGCATTAATAATGAGAAAATATTAACACCGATATGGATTTTTACTCCAAATAACTCAAATAGTTCCCCTGTGTCGATAAATGGCATTCCAATACCCCCAATACAAATTTCTTTTATTATCATATTAATTGTATAATTAATATGTGGTTTTGTCGAGATACTTTTTAAAAGAGGAGGAAATAAAATGCAAGTACATAGTTTTTCATTAGGAATTGTAGAAACAAATTGTTATATTCTCGAAGGTGAAAACGAATTACTCGTGATAGATCCAGGAGATAATGGCGAGTTTTTAAATAAACAAATTAAACAATATCATAAAAAGGTGAGTGCTGTATTATTAACGCACGCTCATTTTGATCATATAGGTGCAGTAGATGATGTCGCAAATGAATTTGATGCGAAAGTATATGTACATCGTGAAGAAAAATCGTGGCTAACAGATACTGAGAAAAATGGTTCTAAAAAATTTGCAATGTATCAGCTACCACAAGTGGTTCAACATACTGTTCCACAAATAATGGAACCTGGGGAATATGAGATTGGTGAATTTAAATTCGAAGCGATCCATACACCAGGACATTCACCTGGTAGTTTATCATTTGTATTTGGTGACTTTGCTATAGTAGGTGATACATTATTTAAAGGTGGAATTGGCAGAACAGACTTATACAAAGGTGATACAAAAACATTACTGAATTCAATTGAAGATAAGTTGTTAGAATTAGATCCAAATACAACTATTTTCCCAGGTCACGGACCGGAAACAACAATAGCAGATGAAGAAATGACAAATCCGTATTTAAATGGATTTAATTAAAAAGAAGCATTACACGTTTGTGTAATGCTTCTTTTAATGATGTGCTCCAAAACTTGGCTCTAATAAGAATGTAGAATAATATGTAAATCCAACAAAACATAATACTAAATAAATTGCGAATATATACATATACATTCTTTCTGTTAATTTTAAGTATCCCAACAATACGAAAAATCCAGTTTGTGCTAAGAAGAAATATGCCATCATGTCCATACCGCCGACATAAAACATCGTAGCAAAAATAGCAGTCCAGAAGCCTAGAGTTTTATAAACTTTATCCATCTTCTTAAGAACCCCCTCTGTGTTTACTTTCTTATTCATATTTAATTATAAAGTTACTCCATACAAAAGTAAATAGCATTTTGACGCAAATTCATAAGCTTTAAACAAGTAATTTCGGTAATTGGAAGCGTTTATATATATTAGGAGGAGATTATGGAGAAATTATTTAAGTCAATTATTAACGATGCTATCAATTCTAATGCGAGTGATATTCACTTTGTACCTTTAAACGATGATAAAGTCTTTGTCCAAGTGAGGATAAATGGCGATAATATACCTTATGATTTAGATTTAGATTTTAATTTGTATAGTAGGCTACTTATTTATATGAAATTTATCGCTCATCTAGATGTAAGTGAACGAAATAAAGCACAAAGTGGTCAATATTTATTTGAACATGACATACATTACTATTTAAGAATTTCCACGATACCTATCAGTTTAGGGATAGAATCTAGTTCCATTAGAATAACCCCTCAACATTTTAATCATTCACAAGTGAAATCAGAGCATCAATCATATAACGTTCTACAAAACAGAATGTATCAATCAGAAGGGCTATTTTTATTTACGGGTCCAACTGGATCAGGTAAGACTACATTAATGTATGAACTTATGTACGCATTAAAGAGAGAGAAGAATAAACATATTATTACGATTGAAGACCCTGTAGAACAAACGTTAAATGGCATCGTTCAAGTTTCAGTCAATGAAAAAGCTAACATAACTTATCAACAATCCTTTAAAGCCATTTTAAGATGTGATCCGGACGTTATTATGATTGGAGAGATAAGAGATGATATTACTGCTAAGCAAGTTATTCAAGCTAGTTTAAGTGGTCATTTAGTACTTTCAACAATGCATGCGAGTGATACAATCGGGGCAATCCACCGACTAGTTGAGCTAGGTGTAACAGTCGAACAAATTAAACAAGGTATTTCATGTATTACGAACCAACGTCTTGTGAAGAAATGTGATGAAGCAAGAACATTAGATATGTCCTATATTTTTAAAGATGACATTATTAAATATATGGAGAATGATTATGAAACGTAAGAAAAATGTATTAAAGAAAGACCAAGTATTATACTTAACACGACTGTTAGATATGTTAAAGCAAGGTTTTACATTACTAGAAGCTATTCAATTACTGTCTGATCAATTCATACAACTTAAAAAGCACAATTTAAACACGACTGCTTGTGAAATTGTTAAAGAGACTGGGCAATTACATGAAATACTTAAACTGTTTAATTATCCGCAAGTCATTATTACTCAAATATACTTTAGCGAAAAATATGGTAATTTGAATGAAACGTTAGAACACTCTATCCTATATTTAAAAAAGATTGAACAAGTTAAACAAAGATTTATAAAAACAATTCAATATCCCGCTTTATTATTCAGCATCTTTTTTATGTTACTCGCTGTTGTGAATCAAACCATTATTCCTCAATTCACAGAAATTTATGCTTCGATGAATGTAGAAATTTCCACTTCGTTGCGTATTATCACGACAATATTTTCTTATTTACCAACAACTATTTTTGCATTAGTCCTCATTTTATTCCTCGCTTATCTTATCAGTTATATGAATTTTATGGATAAAGAAATGGCTCGTAAAATAACTTTATATAAGAAAATACCACTAATCAATCGTTATATAACGATGTATAACTCATATCGTATATCTAGAGATTTTTCCTTTTTTATTCAAAATGGCATTACCCTTACTAAAATAATTGAAATATATATGTTGCAAACTAAAGATGATTTTTTGAAATATATTGGACATTCTATTAATCAATCATTATGTACTGGTATGACATTCCCAAATTCAATTAAAAAGTTAGGGTGCTTTGAATCTAATTTTATACACTATATTAATCACGGAGAAAATAAATCTAAATTAGATTTAGAACTTTATTATTATAGTCTTTTTATGCTAGATACATTAGAAAAGACTTTTTTGAAACATCTCAAATGGATACAACCAGTCGTATTTGGTGTTCTAGCTTTGTTAATTGTAACGCTATATTTAATTATCATTCTACCGATGTTACAAATGGTAGAAGGTATAAAGTGAAAGGAATGTATTAAATGAAAAGATTTAAATTTTTAAGTAAAAAAGAAGGGTTTACATTGGTTGAAATGTTAATTGTCCTTTTAATCATAAGTATATTATTGGTGATCATCATACCAAACATCAGCAAGCAATCAGAGACGGTAAAAAGTACTGGATGCCAAGCACAAGTGAAAATGGTAGCTGGTCAAGTAGAAGCTTATACATTGAAACACGATGCTAAACCAAATTCTATAAATGATTTAATAAGTGATGGCTATATTAACCAAAAGCAACTGACTTGTAAATCAGGAGAAACAATTACGCTAGAAAACGGTGAAGTTGTTGCACATTAATGATAATAAAGGTTTTACGTTGGTGGAGATGATTATTGTGTTATCCATCATCAGTATTATCTTTATGGTGACGATGTATTTATCCATAAACGCACTGGCTCGTAGCGGGTTAGACAATGGCATTGATGATTTTGAAACGAAATTAGAGTTCTTAGAAACGAAATCACTATCACAAAAGCAACCTATATTAGTTTGGTTTAAACCTAATTCAGATAAAATATTTTATCAAATTGAGAAGAATCAGATCCAATCCATATCACTCTATAAAGGTCGTATTTCTAAAAATAACCAGTTTACGACATTAGTTTTTGATGGAGAAGGGAATATTAATCAATTTGGTACTTTAAAAGTGGAATTTAATGAAAGAAAGTATCATGTTATTTTTCGCATCGAGAAAGGGAGATATAGAATTGTTGAAACGACATGATGGGTATGTGTTTATAGATTTTATGTTGTCTATTTTTATCATAATGCTATTGAGTGGGACATTACTGCCTTTAGTTACAACATTAAATGAAAATATCACTCGTGAACACGATAGAATTAAGCTTTACCAACTGCTCTATCAAACTGTGCAATCAAAATCTACCGAACCAAAATATGATGTAAAGAGATATAAATATTTAGAGTTTACTACAAAAGTTTGTATGAAAGATGAATTGAAAAATGAAAAAATATGTATTGAAAAATAATAAAGGCTTTACCATGATAGAAATGCTACTGTCATTATCATTTTTATTAATTATATTAGCTTTAGTTCCATTGCTCATTAAAAGTCTTTATTTGTTTAAGGATAATGCAATGGATCATACGCATTTTGAATTGATGATGTTCAGAAAAGAACTCTCCGATGAAATAAAAGAAAGTACTATAAAATTAGACAGCGCAAATAACAGGATTAAATTCGTAAATGAAATACGATCTATAGAATTCACATTATTAAATGAAAAAATAATAAAAAGTATCAATGGCCGAGGTAACATCACTTTAGTTAATAATGTGAAGGCTTTTCAAGTAGATAAAATATCAAAAGAAACGTTTAAATTATTTATAATTATAAGAAAAGGCGATAAAGAAATACATGAAGAAATTTATATCTAATGATGCTGGTTTTATTTTACCGTTATTACTTGGAATATTATTTATTTATAGTTCCTTTTTGTCATTTTACTTAGTACAATATAGCTTTAAGCTTAATACTTATCACAATTTAGAACAATACTATATACGTGAAATAAAAATAATGATAAATAAATAATTTTAAGCTTTTTATTTTCTGAATAATGAGATAGAATAAAGTTTAAGTTGAAATGAAACAACTGAGGAGTAGATTTAATGTCAATCGTATTAATTGGATTTATGGGTGTTGGCAAAACAACTATCGGAAATTTGTTGAGCGAACATTATGACAAAAGTTTAGTAGATATAGATACTTATATCGTTGAAACAACTCAATTACCAATCCCACAAATTTTTGAAAAATATGGTGAAAAACATTTTAGAGATTTAGAGTACGAAGCTTTAAAAAAATGGATTGACCAAGATGTGATTATTTCAACTGGTGGCGGTATTGTAGAATCAAAATTATGTAAGGAATTATTAAAGCAAAATGACAATGCTTTTTGGTTAAAATGTGATGTTGAAATTCTATTTAATAGAATTAATCATGATAATAACAGACCGAATGCTAACGGAAAGTCATTAAATGAATTAAAAGCCTTGTATTCAAAACGAGAATTAAGTTATAATGAAATCGCATTCAAGCATATTGATGCTAACAGACCTAGAGAAGTAGTTGCAAGTGAGATTATTGAATCTCTATGAGCTTAAATATTTGCGAATGATCAAAGTTAGAGAGAATGAATGATATATTCATCGCCGAAGGAGCAAGCCAGATTTGAGTGAATCTCTCAGGCAAAAGGATAACTTTGTGACGCATTCCTGAAGAGCACTTCAACAGGGTAGCGAAAGCTACCCTGTTTTTTTATTATACATATTCAGAAGGGGAGAGTTATGATGACGACAGATTTAAAACAAACACCTTTGTATCAAACTTATATAGATAAAGGTGCGAAAGTAATTGATTTTTCTGGATGGGCTTTACCAGTCCAATTTTCAAGTATTAAAGAGGAACACAATGCAGTTAGAAATCATGTAGGTATTTTTGATGTTAGTCACATGGGTGAAATTATCGTTACAGGTGAAGAAGCGGATCAGTTTATTCAATACACTTTAACAAATGATTCAACATTATTAACGGATAGTAAAGCTCAATATACAACGCTATGTAACCAAGATGGCGGCGTGATTGATGATTTAGTTGTTTATAAATTAGACGACAAAGTTTATTTCTTAGTTGTCAATGCAGGTAATACAGATAAAGATTACGAATGGTTAAAATCAATTAAAGATTTTAATGTAAATGTTGAAAATAAATCTTCTCAATATGGCCAATTAGCAATACAAGGTCCAGAAGCACGCGAATTAATTCAAAAATTAGTAAGTGTTGATGTAACAGAAATGAAGATGTTTGAATTCAAACAAAATGTAACACTATTCGGGAAAGAAGTTATATTATCTCAATCTGGTTATACAGGTGAAGATGGATTCGAAGTTTATTGCGATGCTGCAGACACTAAAGCTATTTGGGATGGTTTTATTAACGAAAATGTTGTTCCATGTGGTCTTGGTGCACGTGATACTTTAAGACTTGAAGCTGCTTTACCACTACATGGCCAAGATTTATCTGAACAAATCACACCTTATGAAGCTGGCATTGGCTTTGCTGTTAAACCATTAATTGAAGATGACTTTATCGGTAAAAATGTTTTGAAAGCACAAAAAGAAAATGGTGCGCCAAGAAAATCAATTGGTATAGAAATGATAGATAAAGGTATACCGAGAACAGATTATGCAATTCTAGATACTGACGGCAATGAAATTGGTTATGTAACTTCTGGAACACAGTCTCCGTCAACTGGTAAATCTATTGCTATGGGATTAATTGAGAAGGGTGCATTTGAATTAGATAAAGAAATTTTAATACAAGTTAGAAAAAGACAAGTAAAAGCTAAAATTGTTAAAAAATCATCATTTAAATCATAGGAGTGAATAAAATGGGTCACCGCTATATACCTTTAACTGAAAAAGATAAATCTGAAATGTTAGATGTCATTGGTATTCAATCTGTAGATGAATTATTTACGGATATACCTGAATCTGTAAGGTTTAATAAACCGTTAAATATTAAAGAAAAGAAAGCTGAAACGCCTTTATTACGTGAACTATCTCAAATTGCGAATAAAAATATCACAAGTGAAACACATGCTTCATTTTTAGGCGCTGGCGTATATGATCACTATATTCCAACTGTTGTTGATCATGTTATATCACGCTCAGAATTTTATACTGCTTATACACCTTATCAACCAGAAATTTCACAAGGTGAATTACAAGCAATTTTTGAATTTCAAACTTTAATTTGCGAATTAACTGGTATGGATGTAGCCAACTCATCTATGTATGATGGTGGAACTGCTTTTGCTGAGGCAGCTGTTCTTGCAGCAGGTCACACTAAGAAGAAAAAAGTGATTGTTTCTAAATCTGTACATTATCAATCTATAGAAGTACTTAAAACGTATACAAAAGCACAAGATATAGAAGTAGTTGAAGTTGATTTAGACGGTACTGTAACAGACCTAGAAAAGTTAAAAGCAGCTATCGATGACGATACTGCAGCAGTATGTGTTCAATATCCTAACTTCTTTGGTTCTTTAGAAGACTTAGAAGCAATTAAACAGTTAATTGAAGATAAAAAAGCTTTATTTATTGTATCAAGTAATCCTTTATCACTAGGTTTAATTACGCCTCCTGGAGAATTCGGTGCTGATATTGTTGTTGGTGATGCACAAGTATTCGGTATTCCAGCACAATATGGTGGACCTCATTGTGGTTATTTTGCATCTACTAAGAAACTCATGAGAAAACTACCAGGTCGATTAGTTGGTCAAACACAAGATGAAGATGGCAATAGAGGCTTTGTTCTTACGTTACAAGCACGTGAACAACACATTAGAAGAGATAAAGCGACATCAAATATTTGTTCTAACCAAGCCCTAAATGCATTAGCAGCATCAGTTTGTATGAGTGCATTAGGTAAAAATGGTGTATTTGAAATGGCTAAACTTAACATGGAAAAGACAACTTACATGAAACAAAAAATGCAAGATGCTGGTTTTGATGTGTTAGAAGGTATTTCATTCAACGAATTTGTTGTTAAATTTAACAAACCGATAAGTGAAATCAATGCTGAATTACTTGAGGAAGGTATTATTGGTGGATTTGACTTAGGTTTCATAGATGAAGCGTTTAACAATCATATGTTAATTGCAGTAACAGAATTAAGAACAAAAGAAGAAATCGACACATTTATCAAAAAAGTAGGTGAATACAGTGCGTAAACCATCAAGTGAATTAATATTTGAAAGATCTAGAAAAGATAGATTTGCATATTCTTTACCTGAAAAAGATGTTGAAACACAAGATGTTCAAGATCTTTTAGGAGATAAATTTACTAGAAAACAAAAAGCAGAATTACCAGAAGTTAGTGAATTAGATTTAATGCGCCATTACACTGAATTATCTAATAAAAACCATGGTGTAGATACAGGATTCTATCCTTTAGGTTCATGTACAATGAAATACAATCCTAAAATTAATGAAAAAGTCGCTAGAATGTCTGGCTTTGCAAACGCACATCCATTACAAGATGTTTCAACTGTACAAGGTTCATTAGAAATCATTTATGATTTACAAGAACATTTAAAAGAAATTACTGGTATGGATGAAGTAACACTTCAACCTGCAGCAGGTGCTCACGGTGAATGGACAGCACTATTAATGATTAAAGCTTTCCATGAAGCAAATGGCGATTTCAATAGAACGAAAGTTATCGTACCAGACTCAGCTCACGGTACAAATCCAGCTTCTGCAAAAGTAGCAGGTTTCGATACAGTAACTGTAAAATCTAATGAAAAAGGATTAGTTGATATCGAAGACTTAAAACGTGTAGTTGGAGACGACACAGCTGCTATCATGTTAACAAACCCTAACACATTAGGATTATTCGAAGAAGATATTTTAGAAATCAGAGAAATCGTACACCAAGCAGGTGGAAAATTGTATTACGATGGTGCTAACTTAAATGCGATTATGAGTAAAGTTAGACCTGGTGATATGGGATTTGACGCTGTTCACTTAAACTTACACAAAACATTCACAGGACCTCATGGAGGCGGTGGACCTGGTTCAGGACCAGTAGGTGTTAAAGCAGATTTAGTACCATTTTTACCAAAACCAACAGTAGTTAAAGAAAATGATACATTTAAATTCGAACATGATATGCCACAATCTATCGGAAGAGTTAAACCATTCTTCGGTAACTTCGGTATCTATTTAAGAGCTTATACTTATGTTAGAACAATGGGTCCAGATGGATTAAAAGCAGTTTCAGAAACAGCTGTATTAAATGCTAATTACATGTTGAGAAGATTACAAGATCATTTTGATACACCATATACACAACACTGTAAACACGAATTCGTAATCAGTGGTTCAAGACAGAAAAAACTTGGTGTAAGAACATTGGATATTGCTAAACGTCTCTTAGACTTCAACTTCCATCCACCAACAATATACTTCCCAATCAACGTGGAAGAATGTATGATGATTGAGCCAACAGAAACAGAATCTAAAGAAACATTAGATGCATTCTGTGATACACTTATTCAAATTGCTAAAGAGGCAGAAGAATCACCAGAAGTTGTATTAGAAGCACCACATACAACTGTCATTGGTCGATTAGATGAAACACAAGCAGCAAGAAAACCAGTACTTAAATTTGAATTACTAAAAGAAGAAAAAGCATAATATTAAAGCGTCTTGGTCGCATATAACGATCAAGACGCTTTAATATTATTTAGATTTAACTTTACCAGTCCATTTTTTATAGCCGCCTTTAAGCATGAATAATTCAGTGTAACCTTTTTTCTTCATCATTCTAGCAGCTCTATAACTTGCTACGCCATTTGCGTCACAGAAATATATAGGTTGGTCTTTTCGTAAACCTTGATATCTTGTACGAAATACACTCATCGGTATATTTCTTGCCCCGATAATATGACCATAGTCAAAATCAGCCTTTTCACGCAAGTCTATTACTTGTGCCTTTCTTAATCCCTTATGGAATTCATTTTGATCTAATTCTTTTACTGCGCGCTTATTTAATGAATAGTTAATTGCCATATAAATGATAATCAAGACTAGGACTATGAGCGCGATATACCAATAATTCATGGTCTGATTCCTCCCAATTCAAGTCGATACCCTTATTATAAGATTTCTTGTGAGATTTATCAAAATTTTTTTGCTAAAATAGAAAAGTACATAAGAATTAATTGAATAGGAGTTTTAATTGTGAAAGAAACTTGGCACTTTATAAACACGAAATCGAATAATCCATATTATAATATGGCAGTTGATGAAGCACTTATGAATTTTGTGAGTAGAGGAGAAATCGATCCTGTTATTAGATTTTACACTTGGGATCCAGCTACGTTATCAATTGGATATTTTCAAAAACTAACTAAAGAAATCGATATTGAAAAAGTAAAAGAAAAAGGTTTTGGACTTGTAAGACGTGCTACAGGGGGTAGAGGTGTCTTACACGATAAAGAGTTAACTTATAGCGTCATCGTTCCAGAATCGCATCCTAATATGCCTAAAACGGTAACTGAAGCTTACAGAGTAATCTCAGAAGGATTGTTAGAAGGTTTTAAATCATTAGGATTCGACGCATACTTTTCAATTCCAAAGACAAAAGAAGAAAGAGATAAACTTAAGACACCACGTAGTTCAGTTTGTTTTGATGCGCCAAGTTGGTATGAACTTGTTGTAGAAGATAGAAAAATAGCAGGCAGTGCCCAAACACGTCAAAAAGGCGTTATCTTGCAACATGGTTCAATATTACAAGATATAGATGTTGATGAATTGTTCGATATGTTTATATATAGAAATGATCGACTAAAAGATAAAATGAAAGCTGCATTTACAGATAAAGCAGTTGCTATCAATGATTTATCAGATAAATACATCTCTTTAGAAGAAATGGAAACAGCATTTTATGAAGGATTTAAGAAAGGTTTAGATATAGAATATAAACCACTTGAATTTACCGAAGAGCAGCTTGCTGAAATTAAACAATTAGAAGAAAAATATAAATCAGAAGATTGGACTTATAGAAAGTAAACAAAAAAAGAGACTTCAATAGTCTCTTTTTTTATCTATTTCTACGCTTTTGTTTGCGCATTGCTTTTTTATATTTTCGTTGATCTGGCGTTAAAAAGAAGAAATAGTAAATTAGATAGATGATTAATCCGAATATGATTAATGAGACAATCATACGAATGAAGCCCATAATAAAGAAATCAAGATTCATAATTAATCCAAAAACTGCTATAGCAATAATTAAATAGAATAAAACATTTTTCATAAAATCTCACCTTAAATTATTAGTCTATTTAATATAGCACATTTTATGTATAATCTCACTCAATTTGATCTATCTCTTTATCTAGACCATTAAGCTCTTGAATTGCTTTTTGGATACCTTTTTTATCCTTCTTATCGTATGCATCATTTAAATCTTTAAACACTTTTTCAATACTTGTTGATAGCTTTAACATGCTTTTATGAAGAGATTTATAATCTTTAGGAATAGTTTTACCTTTCATTTCATTTTTATATCTATCTGTAATGTTTTCTTGATCGTGATAAATATTTTCTAATTCATTTTTAGTATGTTCGTCGTCGAATTTTGAAGTTACATTTTTCTTAATTTTGTTATAACTCGCAATATTCGTTTTCGTTTCATTTACAAATTTTGTAGATGACTTTAAATATTGAGTCGTAAACTGGCTAGACGATTCTTGTTCATTTTGTTTAATTTTGCTTTTAACACTATTTTCTTTTTGTTTATATGTTTTGTTTTTATCTTCTAAGTCTAATACTTCTTGTTTTAATTTTCGATTATCACTTTTTAATGAAGACTTCTTTTCTTCAAGTTGTTGAACTTTATCATTTCCACACGCAGATAAGACAACTGTACTTGCCATGATTGTTATAATTGTTTTTCTCATGTTTATTTACTCCCAATGTTTTACTGTGAAAAAATTTCGATATGTATGATATTATTTTAATGTATATAGATTTATTGTACAAATAGAAAGGGGATAATTATGAAAATTAATAAATTAAGAGAAGTCATGAATCAAAAAGGTCTTGAAGCAGTTGTAATTCTATCACCGTATAACAGAAGATATCTTTCTGGATTTACAGGGACAAGTGGTAGTCTACTAATTACACAAGATAAATCCCTTTTAATTACAGACTTTAGATACATTCAACAAGCGAATGATCAAGCTCAAGATTTTGAAGTTATTAATCAAGAAGGACCAATGCTAGGTAAGATTAATGAGCTGATAAAAGAAGGTCAATATAAAAACGTTGGCGTTGAAACACATTTAATTACGTATAATGAATATCAAGCATTAAATACAGATGCAGTTGAACTTTCTTCTATTGAAGGTGTTATTGAAACAATCAGAATGATTAAAGATGAATTTGAGATTAAACAAATTCAGAAAGCAGCTGACATTGTAGATGAAACATATGAACACATTTTAAAATGGGTTAAACCAGGCATGACTGAAAATGAAGTGAATAATGAAATGGAAATGTTCATGAGAAGGAAAGGTGCAACATGTTCTTCATTTGATACGATTGTTGCTTCTGGCTACCGTGGTGCATTACCGCATGGTGTAGCAAGTAATAAAGTTATCGAAGAAGGAGATATGATTACATTAGACTTCGGTGCACTATATGAAGGATACGTTAGTGATGTTACAAGAACATTTGCTATTGGTGAACCTAAAGAAGAAATGAAGAAAATCTATAATATTGTTTTAGAAGCACAATTATCAGCTTTAGAGCAAATTAAACCGGGGATGACTGGTAAAGAGGCAGATACAATTGCAAGAGATGTTATTAAAAGTTATGGATATGGAGAACAATTTGGCCATTCATTAGGACACGGTATTGGATTAGAAGTACATGAAGGTCCAGCATTATCTCAAAAATCAGATATTGTACTTGAAGAAAATATGTGTATCACATTAGAACCAGGTATATATGTAGATGGTTTAGGTGGCGTTAGAATCGAAGATGACGTATTAGTTACAAAAAATGGCTTACAGCGCTTTACTAAATCTTCAAAAGACCTTATTATTTTATAAGAAGGTATAAATAGGAGGAAAATGAATGATTTCAGTTAATGATTTTAAAACAGGTTTAACAATTAAAGTTGATAATGGCATTTGGAAAGTTATGGACTTCCAACATGTAAAACCAGGTAAAGGTGCGGCATTCGTTCGTTCTAAATTAAGAAACTTAAGAACTGGTGCAATCCAAGAGAAAACTTTTAGAGCCGGTGAAAAAGTTGAAAAAGCTCAAATCGATAATCGTCGTATGCAATATCTATATGCTAATGGTGATGGCCATGTGTTCATGGATAACGAAACTTACGATCAACTAGAATTACCTGGTGATAAACTAGAATATGAACTTAAATTTATTAAAGAAAATATGGAAGTTCAAATCCAATCTTACGAAGGTGAAACAATTGGTATTGAATTACCAAATACAGTAACACTTCAAGTGACAGAAACTGAACCTGGTATTAAAGGTGATACAGCAACTGGTGCAACTAAACAAGCTACAGTTGAAACAGGTTATAGTTTAAACGTACCGTTATTTGTTAATGAAGGTGATTTACTTGTCATTAACACTACTGACGGAAGCTACGTATCAAGAGGTTAATATTAAACATTAAAATGAGGCCTGGACAGTAACTTGTGTCCTGGCCTCAATCATTTTAGTTAAATTAGGAATGTATCTTATTTACATTTATAATTAAATATTAAAATCTCTTGAATTGGTATGACCACTAAAGTAAAATGTATGAAGTGTAACGTATTAGAATTTAAAAGGAGTTTTTCAAATGAACTTAAAACAAATTAAAGAACTAGTTGATGTGTTAGATAATTCTTCTTTAACTGAAATTGATATTAATGATAAAGATTTTAAACTAACTTTAAAAAAAGATATTAAACAAGAAATCATTTATAGCCAAGGAGCAACAAATGTCGTTGCAGAACAACCACAACAAGCAACTCAATCAGCACCACAACAAAATGTTGAACAAGAAGCACCAAGTGGTTTAACAATTAATGCGCCAATGGTTGGTACATTCTATAAATCACCATCTCCTGATGAAGGTCCATACGTTCAAGTAGGTTCACGTGTAGAAGCTGATACAACTGTATGTATTTTAGAAGCAATGAAATTATTTAATGAAATTCAAGCAGAAGTTTCTGGTGAAATCACTGAAATATTAGTTGAAGACGGACAAATGGTAGAGTATGGCCAACCGTTATTCAAGGTGAAGTAATATGAAAAAAGTATTAATTGCAAATAGAGGGGAAATTGCAGTAAGAATCATTAGAGCTTGTAGAGAATTAGACATACAAACGGTCGCAATTTATTCAGAAGCTGATAAAGATGCATTACATACTCAAATAGCAGATGAAGCTTATTGTGTTGGACCGACACAATCTAAAGATTCATACCTTCACGTTCCTAATATTATTTCAATTGCCAAATCAACAGGTTGTGACGGTATCCATCCTGGATATGGTTTCTTAGCCGAAAATAGTGATTTTGCTGAAATGTGTGAAGCATGCCAAATTAAATTTATTGGACCTAGTTATCAATCTATCCAGAAGATGGGTATTAAAGACGTTGCTAAAGAAGAAATGATCAAAGCAAACGTACCTGTTGTTCCTGGTAGTGATGGTTTAGTAGATACAGTAAGAATTGCAAAGAAATGTGCAAAGAAAATTGGTTATCCCGTTATTATTAAAGCAACTGCCGGTGGTGGTGGTAAAGGTATCCGAATTGCACGTAATGAAGAAGAGCTTATAACAGGATTTAGAATGACACAACAAGAAGCTGAAACAGCATTTGGTAACAAAGGTTTATATTTAGAAAAGTTCATAGAAAACTTTAGACATATTGAAATACAAGTAATGGGTGATTCAGAAGGTAATGTTATACATCTTGGTGAACGTGACTGTACAATCCAAAGACGTATGCAAAAGTTAGTAGAAGAATCTCCTTCACCAGTTCTTTCTGAAGAAATGCGTAAAGAAATGGGTGAAGCGGCTATTAGAGCAGCTAAAGCCGTTAATTATGAAAATGCCGGTACAATTGAATTTATTTATGATTTAGATGCTGAAACGTTCTATTTCATGGAAATGAATACGCGTATTCAAGTAGAACATCCTGTTACTGAGATGGTTACTGGAATGGATTTAGTTAAACTTCAACTAAAAGTAGCAAGTGGTGAAACTTTACCAGTTACACAAGAAGAAGTTGACTTAAGTGGACATGCGATTGAATTCAGAATCAACGCAGAAAGTCCATTTAAGAATTTTATGCCATCACCAGGTAAAATTAATCAATATTTAACACCAGGTGGGTTTGGTGTGCGAATTGATTCAGCATGTTATACAGGATATACGATTCCACCTTATTATGATTCAATGGTTGCGAAGCTTATTGTTCATGGTAAAGATAGAACGGATGCTATTCAAATCGGTAAAAGAGCTTTATCAGAATTTTTAGTTGCTGGCATTGATACAACGATCCCATTCCATTTAAGATTGTTAGAAAATGATGTATTTGAATCAGGTGATTTTAATACCAATTTCCTAGAGATTCATGATATTATAAATAATGAAGACAAATAGGGAGGGATTCAAATGGCTAAAACAATTGAAAATAAAAAGCCTTCTTTAGGTAAAATAGAGATTGCGCCAGAAGTTATTGAGGTCATTGCGAGCATTGCGACTACTGACATTAAAGGTGTATCTCATATGCAATCCGTTTTTAATAAGAATTCCTTAGAAAAATTCGGGAAAAAGAATTTTGGTAAAGGTATTAAAGTCGATATTAAAGAAGACGGCATCTACATTAATGTCTACTGTACATTTGACTACGGTACAAAAATTTCTGAAACAGCACGTAAAGTTCAATCAGAAATTAAACAAGCATTAAATACGATGACGGCATTAACACCAAAAGAAGTTAATGTACATATCGTTAATATACATTTCCAATAATAAAATGATTAATTAAGAGGATGCGTGCATCCTCTTATTCTTTGAAGGAGAAGAATATGAAAAGAACTGAACTAAGAGAGATTGTCTTTAAATCACTATATCAATTAGAAAATAACAAAACTGATTTAACAGTAGAAGAAGCGATTCAATATTTAGTAGAAGATTTTAAAGGTGAACAATATTTATACGTTAAGAACTTTGTTAAAGAAGTTATAGAGAAAAAAGACGAATTAGATGAAATTGTAAGTCCACATTTAAAAAACTGGACATTAGACCGTTTACTTAAAACTGATAGAATCATTTTAAGAATGGCAACTTATGAATTGAAATATACAGATACACCAGAGAAAGTAATATTTAATGAAGCAGTTGAAATTGCGAAAGTATACAGTGATGATGATCACTATAAATTTATTAATGGTGTATTAAGCAGTTTATCAAAAAGTTAAAGAGTGATATAAATGGATAAGTATTTATCAGTTACAGCAATAACTAAATATATCAAATATAAATTTGATCAAGATCCACATCTACTTAATGTCTTTATTAAAGGTGAAATTTCAAACTTTAAAAGACATTCAAGTGGTCATCTTTATTTTGCATTAAAAGACGATAAAGGTGTGCTCAGTGCTATGATGTTTAAATCGAGCGCAAATCAATTGTCGTTTAATCCTAAAGAAGGTGACCAAGTACTTGTTGAAGGTAGAATAGGGGTTTATGAATCAAGAGGTGCTTACCAAATTTATGTTCAATCTATGCAATTAGATGGTGTGGGTCTTCTGTATGAAAAATTTGAAGCACTCAAAAAAGAATTAGCAGAAAAAGGTTACTTTGACCAAGAGCATAAATTAAGTATACCTAAATATCCTAAGAAAATTGCTGTGTTGACAGCATCGACTGGGGCTGCGATAAGAGATATATGTTCTACTTTAGATAAGCGATATCCACTTGCAGAACAAGTGTTAATGAGCACTTTAGTTCAAGGTAAAGGAGCTAAGGATAATATCATTAACAATATTAAAGAAGCTGATTCCATGGGCGTTGATGTTATTATCGTTGGTCGTGGTGGTGGATCTATTGAAGATTTATGGAGCTTCAATGAAAGAGAAGTTGTAGAAGCCATTTATCATTGTAAGACGCCTGTTATTTCAGCAGTTGGTCATGAAACAGATACGACATTAAGTGATTTTGTCAGTGATGTAAGAGCCGCAACACCAACACAAGCTGCAGTCATTGCGACACCAGATATTAATGCGCTGTATCAACTTATTTCAAATGCTAGACAGTATTTAACAAAACATATCACGCAAACTATTCAACAAGATAAACATAAATTAAAACAACTTTCATCATATTATAAATTGAAGACGCCTTCGTTGCTATATGATCAAGAAACTCAGAAGTTAGATGAATTACAAAAACAATTATCTAGAAATTTAGAACAAACTGTTACGCGTAATAATCATAAGCTAGATATCTTACAGAATAAATTGCGAATCACAACAATTTATAATAAGACTTTTCAATTTAGACAAGACTTTAATCGTTTAAACATGCTTCAAACACAGCTCGTTAATCGTATTATAAGTCAAAAAAAACAAGTGCTGACAAGCAAGTTAGCGCAACTAGATGCGTTAAGTCCGACTCAAATTATGTTAAGAGGTTATTCAATCATCGAAAAAAATGATAAAATCATTACAAGCAAAAATGATTTAAAAATTGACGATGATATTACAATCAATTTAAAAGATGGTAAAATAAATGCTAATGTTAAGGAAATCAGGTGACAAATATGGCTAAAGAACAAACTTTTGAAGAAATGATGGAAGAATTAGAAAAAGTCGTCGGTAAATTAGACGAAGAAAATATTTCTCTTGAGGAATCAATTGAACTTTATCAAAGAGGTATTGAATTAAGTAGTAAATGTGAAACGAAACTTAAAGCAGCTGAAGATAAAGTAAATAAACTTGTTCAAAAAGAAGGTGATTCAGATGAGTCAAATCATGAATAGTTATGTAGACAAGTTCACTGAATCACTTAATCAAACGAAACTAGATTCAGTTGTAAACACACAATTAGAAGAAAGTATGCGTTATTCTTTATTAGCAGGTGGTAAGCGTATTCGTCCTGTACTATTATTAATGACGTTATCGATGTTGAAGACAGATATTAATAAAGGAATGGAAACTGCAAAAGCACTTGAAATGATACATACATATTCCCTTATACATGATGATTTACCAGCTATGGATAACGATGATTATAGACGCGGAATGAAAACGAATCATAAAATCTATGGTGATGCGACTGCGATCTTAGCTGGTGATGCATTATTAACAAAGGCTTTTGAACTGATTACTAAAGATACATATATAGAAGCTGACGACAAAGTTAAATTGATCAGATTGCTTTCTGAATCAGCAGGCCATCAAGGTATGGTAGGCGGACAAGTGTTAGATATGGAAAGTGAAAACAAAGAAATTTCACTAGATACTTTACGCAAAATCCATAGATACAAAACTGGAGCACTGATACGTTTTTCTGTCGTTGCAGCTTGTACGATCGCTAAAGTTAATAGCAAGACATTTTTATTACTAGATTCATTTAGCCAAGAATTAGGATTAATATTCCAAATTAAAGATGATTTACTAGATATTGAAGGGGATTTCGATAAAATAGGCAAGTCAGTTGGCAGTGATGTCGCGAATCAGAAGAGCACTTATGTGTCTCTATTAGGTAAGACCAATACTAAAGTTGCTTTAGAACAACATGTGAATCAAGCGTTATATTTACTTGAACAATTAGAAGACCAATATAACACTGAAGAACTTAAGTCTCTCACAAAATTATTTGCAAATAGAGAAAATTAATCTATTTATATAATGTAGATGACTGGTCACAAGAATCGGGCTAAAGGTGGTTAAAAAATGGATGTTTCAAAAATAAAAAACCCATCCTTCCTCAAAGATTTATCTCATCAAGAACTTGAACAACTGAGCAGTGACATTAGAAAATTTTTAATAGAAACTTGTTCGGTAACTGGCGGACATATAGGGGCCAATTTAGGTGTGGTTGAATTAACATTGAGTCTACATAAACATTTTAATAGCCCTATAGATAAGATATTATGGGATGTTGGACATCAAACATACATTCATAAAATATTAACTGGTAGAGGCCACGAATTTAATTCTTTGCGACAATATAAAGGATTATGTGGTTTTCCTAAAATGAAAGAATCAGAACATGATGTGTGGGAAGCTGGACATAGTTCAACTTCTTTATCTGCTGCTGTGGGGATGGCAAAAGCAAGAGATTTATTAGGACAAGAACATCATGTTGTACCTGTAATTGGTGATGGTGCTTTAACAGGTGGTATGGCACTAGAAGCATTAAACCACATAGGACATGACAAAACGAATTTAACGATTATTTTAAATGATAACGAAATGAGTATCGCACCTAATGTTGGTGCAATGCATAATATGTTTGCAAGAATTCGATCAAACCAAAATTATAATCGCTTTAAATTTGATGCTGAAAGTTTAATTAATAGACTACCTGGTAGAGATTTGTTAAAAGACTCTGCGGATAAAATTAAAGACAGTTTAAAATATTTAGTCGTAGATGGCATCTTCTTTGAAGAACTCGGCATTAAATATATTGGACCTGTAGATGGCCATAATTTTAATGCATTAGATGAAGCTATAACAGTTTCAAAACAAATGGACAAACCTGTTATCATACACGTTGTGACTAAAAAAGGTAAAGGTTATAAACCTGCTGAGAAAGATATAATTGGGACTTGGCATGGTTTAGGACCATATAAACTTGAGACTGGTGAAGTGATAAAAGGAAGTACTGAAGGGCCGGCATGGAGTGCATTAATGAGCGATGAAGTATTAGTATATGCGCAGCAAGACAAACGAATTGTTGCCATTACACCAGCTATGCCTGTTGGATCAAAATTAACTAAATTTCAACAAACCATACCTGAACAATTTGTTGATGTAGGTATTGCTGAACAGCATGCAGTTACGATGGCAGCAGGACTTGCAACACAAGGTATGAAACCATATGTCGCAATCTATTCAACATTTATGCAACGTGCTTATGATCAATTGTTACACGATGTAGACCGTCAAAACTTAAACGTATTATTTGGTGTTGATCGAGCAGGACTTGTTGGGGCAGATGGAGAAACTCATCAAGGTGTATTTGATGTTGGCTTTTTAAGTCAATTTCCTAACTTTACAATCATGATGCCTAAAGATGGTAATGAAGCGAAAAATATGATCAAAACTGCTTTTGAAACTGAACATGGTCCAATGGCGATCAGGTATCCGAGAGGTAATGCTCCGTTACTTGATGATTCTAAAAATAGTGAACTAATAAAATTAGGATCTTGGAATGTTGAAAGAAACGGTGATGATTTAACGATTATTAGTTATGGACCAACAGTCTCACTTGTAACAGATGTAGCAGACGAATTATTAAAAGAAGACATCCATATCAATATTGTTAATGCTCGGTTTATAAAACCTATGGATTTTGAAATGCTGCATAACCTCGGTAAAGCGTCGAAACCGATTATTACAGTTGAAGAAGCCATGTTGACTGGTGGTTTAGGAAGTCAAATAGCTACTTTTATGAAAGACAATGATTATCATAATAATGTAAGAAGAATAGGCATAAATGACACATACATTGAGCATGGTGACGTAGGTTTATTATTAGAAGATATTGGTATCTCTAAATCAAATATCATATCTACCATCAAATCATTAATTAAGTAATTGATAAATATATGAATAATTATGTTGAAAAAGGCGCTTTAGTATATCTAAAGCGTCATTTAAATTGTTTATAGCGCTTACATTACTATTTTTATCAATTTTATGCTATTATAAGTGTATAAATATTCATTAACAGAGGTGTATGTAATGGCGAACAAAACAATGCGTCAGATTAAGATAAGAGAAATAATTTCTAACGAACAAATTGAAACACAAGAAGAATTAGTCAAAAGACTAAATGAATATGATTTGAATATCACACAAGCTACAATATCTCGTGATATTAAAGAGCTTCAATTAATTAAAGTTCCAGCACCTTCTGGTCAATATATCTATAGTTTACCTAGAGATCGTAAATATCACCCGATTGATAAATTAGGTAGATATTTAATGGATTCATTTGTAAAAATTGACGGAGCAGATAATTTATTAGTTCTTAAAACATTACCAGGTAATGCGCAATCAATTGGTGCAATTATTGACCAAATTGATTGGACAGAAGTCATTGGTACGATATGCGGTGATGACACATGCTTAATTATTTGTAAAGATACTGAGGCAGCTGAAGTTATTACAGATAGAATTTTTAATATGCTTTAAAGGAGATTTAATATACAATGTTACAAGCACTTACAATTAAACAATTCGCTATAATTGAATCTTTAGAAATTAATTTTTCAGGTGGACTAACTGTTTTAAGCGGTGAAACTGGTGCTGGTAAATCTATAATTATAGATGCTATAGGTCAGTTAGTAGGTGCAAGAGCCTCACAAAGTTTCGTGAGACATGGCGAACAGAAGGCAACAATTGAAGGCGTATTTGATATTGATAATGTACCTAACGTTAATAAGATATTAAGTGAGTTAGATATCGACTTTGACGAAGATTTCTTGTTTGTAAAAAGAGAAATCTTTGCATCAGGGAAAAGCATATGTAAATTAAACAATCAGAATGTAACGCTATCTGATTTAAAAATTGTCATGCAAGAATTACTTGATATTCATGGTCAACATGAAACACAAATATTACTTAAACCTAAATATCATTTATCATTATTAGATGATTATGCTGATGGTACTTATCAAGCTGAAATTGATCAATATGAAGAAACTTTTCAATCTTATCGCTTGAAGAAACAAGAACTTGAAAAGTTAGAATCTCAAGACCAAGCATTATTACAAAGATTAGATTTAATAAAATTCCAACGTGATGAATTACAAGATGCGAATTTAAAAGAAGATGAAATTGACTTTTTAAATCAAGAAATTAAGAAACTTCAAAATCACGAAAAAATAAACGAAAGTCTTAATAAAGCGCATATGTTATTGAGTAGTGAAGAAAACATTACTGATAAAATTTATGAGCTTAATCAAGAAATTCAACATATCAACGATATTATTCCGGATAAATATACTGCTTTTAGTGAAGAATTAGATCAAATGTATTACACTTTAGAAGACTACAAACATGAACTTTATAATGAGTTAACATCTAATGACTTTGATGAATCTTTACTAAATGAGTACGAGTCTAGGTTAAATGTACTCACTGACCTCAATCGTAAATATGGTAAAAGCATACCTGAATTAATCAAATATAGAGATAAAATTGACGATGAAATTTATAAAATTGAGAATTACGAACAAAGCACTTCTCAATTACGTGAAGAAATTAATAATCTTTATACAAATGTTGTAAAATACGGAGAAGCACTATCGACTAAAAGAAGACAAGTTGCGTTGGATCTTAGAGATAGATTAGTTGAAGAAGTGCAGAATTTGCACATGCAAGATGCGAATATTGAAATTACATTTACGAAAACAAAGCCTACTCAATATGGCTTAGAAGAAGTTGAATTTTTAATCAGTCCAAATAAAGGCGAACCATTAAAAAGCTTAAATAAAATAGCTTCTGGTGGTGAACTATCGAGAATAATGCTTGCGTTGAAAAGTATATTTGTTTCTTCAAAAGGACAAACAGCAATTTTATTCGATGAAGTAGATACAGGTGTATCTGGAAGAGTCGCACAAAAAATGGCTGAAAAGATGCATCAAATTGCGCAAACACTTCAAGTGATATGTATTTCGCATTTACCTCAAGTCGCTGCAATTAGTGATAATCATTTGTATATTGCTAAAGAAACCGTAAATGATAGAACAACGACCTCTATAAAACAATTAGATGGTGAAGATAAGATTGATGAAATAGCAAGAATGATATCAGGTGTTGAAGTTACAGAATTAACTCGACAACACGCTAAAGAAATGATTATACAAAACAAAAATTTAAAATAGAATGATTCGTTAGGGTGTTAAGCATGGTAATTAAGGTAGCAATAATAGAAGACTCGAAAGCATATGTTAGTGAAATGGCACAATATTTAAAAGAACACGAAATTGAAATTGTTAATATTGGATACAACGGTAAAGAGGCACTCGACATTTTAAACGGAGAAGTTTTCGATGTTCTTCTATTAGACTTAATCTTGCCACACATAGATGGCATGACTTTGCTTAAAAAATATATAAAACAAAATAAGCAATTTAAAGTGATATGTATGAGTGCTTTTGTAAGTGATGATGTCTTAAAAGAATCTGTTTCATTAGGAGTAGATTATTTCTTAATTAAACCTGTTGAGTTTGATGTCTTATTAGACACGATACAACGTGTATTAACGACAACAGATTCTAATATAGAAGAAATGGACGCTTTAGATTTATTACTTGAGAAGATTGGATTTTCATCAAATTTAAATGGCTATGAATATATTAAGTATGGTGTACACCTTATGCTTCAATATAATCGCAAGATGCCGTTAACTAAAGAACTTTATCCTTTAATTTCTCAAAATTATAATATACAAGCGAATAATGTTGAAAGGTCTATAAGACATGCCATTAAATTAGCTTGGGATAAAGAATTAAAATCCTATTGGTATAATAGCGAAAAATTATATGTACGACCTACAAACGGTGAGTTTTTATTACATCTATATGAAAAGTTTAAAAAAGAGACTAGGTAAGCCTAGTCTCTTTTTTTGGCGCTTTGTTTCTTCATAAAATGTTCTTGTGCACGTTTATTTTTCTTTTCGCGATGTAGTATATAACCCCCAATGAACACTACCCCAAATATAAAGAAGATAAAGCCTAATAAAAACTGTAACCAAATAAAATGTAATTGTGGAACAAGTTGTCCGAAAACAGCATCTCTCATCCATTTGATACCTAGTCCTGCAATGATACCTGGTATAACCAAAATGAGTAATGCAATATACTTTTGCATAAGTTAAAAACTCCTATTAATTAATAACTTATATTATATATGAGATAATGAGTAAAAGTAAACATTGAAAAAATAGAATAAACGGCACAATTTGATTATGATAGTTATAGGAGGGGATTAAATGCTTTTTAAAGATATGATAAAAAACGGCCAAAATATATCAGTTACAATTGCTGTATGTAAATCTAATGATGAAGGTGTTATTAAAGCAATTGTTAAAGCGATTAAACATACAAAAGCTAGGTTCATGTTGTTTGATGAACGACCTCAAGATGAGTTGATCAGGTCATTTAATTTAACACATGAAGAATTAAATAGAATTGAAATTATTCAAACACTTAATGAAGAACATACTGTATCGCAATGTGTACAAGCGGTAGCGGACGGAAAAGCTGACTTAATTATGAAGGGGTTAATTTCGACTTCAGAATTGTTGAAAGAAGTATTAAAAGATAAATACAATTTGAAGACTAACTATAGAATGAGTCATATCGCAATATTCAATATACCGGAGTATCACAAAATGTTGACCGTATCAGATGTTGCTATGAACATTGCACCAGGTATCAAACAGAAAATTGAAATCACTTCTAATTTAGTTTATGCGCTTAAAAAAATGGGCGTAGATTCACCTAAAATAGGGGTACTTTCTGCAATAGAAAATGTGAATCCGAAAATGCAGTCGTCGGTTGATGCAAACGAAGTGGTATCTTATTTTAATCAAGAAGAGCCAGATCTTGAAATTGAAGGTCCTATAGCATTTGATGCTGCAATTAATAAAAAAGCATCCATTATTAAAAAAATAGATTCAAAAATATCAGGTAATGTTGATGGTTTAATCGTTCCTCAAATTGAAAGTGGTAATATTTTATATAAATCACTCGTGTATTTATCGAACGCTGATGTAGCATCTGTTATAATTGGTGCAAAAATACCCATAATTTTAACTTCTAGATCAGATTCATCACGTGATAAATTCCACTCTATTTGTAGTGCGTTAATGCTTATTTAGTATATTATAATAACAAATAAATAACTATACTCTTTAATTCAAAGTGTTGAAAAGGTTTACAATGCTTTTATATCAATAAAGTTTGAATTTTCTAAAAATTTTTACTTTTTGTAAGCGCTATCATTTTTCGTCAATTTATTTGATAAATAAAACATTTCATGTAAAATTAGAAATGAAGTTATTATATAAAAGTTGAAAAGGGGATTATTATGTTATTCGAAACGATAGAGAAATATGACTATGAGCAAATTGTATTTTGTCACGATAAAAGTTCAGGATTAAAAGCAATCATTGCAATTCATGATACAACATTAGGACCAGCACTTGGTGGTTGTAGAATGTGGCCATATGAAAGTGAAGAAGAAGCAATTAATGATGCATTACGCCTATCAAGAGGTATGACATATAAAAATGCTGCAGCTGGTTTAAACTTAGGTGGCGGTAAAACAGTTATTATCGGAGATCCTAAAAAAGATAAATCAGAAGCATTATTTAGAGCTTTAGGTAGATATGTTGAAAGTTTAAATGGTCGTTATATTACTGCTGAAGATGTAGGAACGACTGAAGACGATATGGATATTATCTTCGAAGAAACAGATTACGTAGTAGGATTATCTGAAAGCCATGAATCTAGTGGTAACCCAAGTCCTAAAACTTCATTAGGTGTATTTGTTTCTATGAAACGTGCAGCTAAAGAAGCATTTGGAACAGATGACTTAAACGGGAAAACAGTTGCTGTACAAGGTGTTGGACACGTTGCTTACGAACTATGTCGTTATTTACATGAAACAGGTGCACAATTAATTGTAACGGATATAAATCAAGATGCAGTTGATAGAGTTGTAAATGATTTCAACGCTCAAAGTGTAGGTATTGATGATATTTATGATGTAGATGCTGATATCTTTGCTCCATGTGCTTTAGGTGGCGTATTAAACGATGATACAATCGCACGTTTAAAAGTTAAAGTTGTATGTGGTAGTGCAAACAATCAATTACAAGACATAGATTTACATGGTTCACAATTAGAAGATAAAGGTATTGTATATGCGCCTGACTTCGTTGCAAACTCTGGTGGTGTTATCAATGTTGCTGATGAATTAGATGGATACAATGAAGTACGCGCTATTTCAAATATTGAGAAAATCTATGACCAAATGGATAAAGTATTTGAAATTAGTAAAAGAGATCAAATTACTTCTGCACGTGCAGCTGAAATTTTAGCTGAAGAACGTATTGAACAACTTAAAAATGTAAGAAGTAATTTCTTAAAAACTGAAAGATCTATCATTTCTAGAGGTAAAAAATAATGAAAAAAATTCTTGTACTTAATTTAGGAAGCACATCATCTAAAGTTGCTGTATTTGATAACTATGATATGTTATTTGAAGATGTTATTAGGCATGATATCGAACAAACTAATCTTCCATTAATTGAACAAGTCCCATTTCGACTTGAAAGTATCAAGAACTCATTAAACCAACATCATATCTCCCTACAAGCAATAGATGCTATTGCTTGTAGGGGTGGTATTTTAAAGCCTATACAAGGTGGAACATATCTTGTTAATAACATCATGTATCAAGACTTGAAATCATTTAAATATGGATTTCATGCCTCAAATTTAAGTGGTATTATCGGCTATACATTTGCTAAAGAATTAAATATACAAACATATATTGTTGATCCTGTCGTTGTAGATGAATTAATACCTGAAGCTAGAATTACTGGTATTAAAGGTATTGAGAGACGCAGTATCTTTCATGCATTAAACCAGAAATCTGTCGCTAAACAATATGCAACTGATATTGGCAAAGAATATGAAGATATTAATGTCATCGTTGCACATCTTGGTGGTGGTATAAGTGTGGGTGCTCATAAAAAGGGAAGAGTCATCGAAGTTAATGACGGTTTATTAGGTGAGGGGCCATTTAGTCCTGAAAGAGCTGGTTCAATACCAAATGATGCATTAATTAAATGGGTTATTGATCACAATTTAAATACTAAAGAAGCTAACAATGAATTAAGTAAAAATTCAGGCTTATTATCATATTTTGGTACAAATGATTGTAGAAAAGTTGAAGAAATGATGGAAAATGGCGATAAAACTGCTAAACTAGTTTTAGATGCAATGTGTTATCAAATTGCTAAATCTATAGGTTCTTGTGCGGTCGTTTTAGAAGGTAAAATTGATCAAATTATCATAACCGGTGGATTAAGTTATTCAAAATATATCACAAATAAAGTAAAACAATATGTATCTTGGCTACAAAATGTTACTATATATGAAGGAGAAAAAGAAATGCACGCCTTAAATATTGGCGTATTGGACCTCTTACACGGTAAAATTAGTACCAAGTCATATGAATAAGGAGTAATACTATGTCTAAAGAATATGATTTAGTCATTCTAGGTGGCGGTACGGCAGGCTATGTATCTGCAATTCGTGCTTCTCAACTAGGAAAAAAAGTCGCAATTGTAGAGAAATTTAAGTTAGGTGGAACTTGTTTACATAAAGGTTGCATTCCAACAAAATCATATTTAAAAACTGCAGAAATTTTAAGATACATACAACATTCAAACGAATATGGTATTAAAACTGCTTCAGCTGATTTTGAAATGTCGGATGTTGTTGCTAAGAAAGATGAAACAGTTTCTACGATGTACAATGGTGTACAAAGTTTGATGAAAAAATACAAAATTGATATTTACGAAGGTAATGGTAGAATTCTTGGACCATCATTGTTCTCGCCTCAAGCTGGAACTGTTTCTGTTGAGTTTGAAAATGGCGAATCCGAACTACTCGTTAACCAACATGTATTGATTGCAACAGGTTCAAGACCTATTGAATTACCATTCTTAAAGTTTAATCATCATACTGTCATTTCAAGTGATGATATGATGCAATTAGAAACATTGCCTGAAAGCATGTTAATTATCGGTGGCGGTGTAATTGGACTTGAATTTGCATCTTTATTAAATGATTTAGGTGTAAAAGTAACAGTTGTTGAAGCAGGGCAATCCATTATCCCTAACGAGCAACGAGAAATCAGCAAAACTATCAAACGTACTTTTGAAGAAAATGGCATAAACATTCATGAGAATTGTCCTTTATCTGAACAAGATGTCAACGTACATGATCAACACGTAGATGTAACACTTCAAAATGAACAACAAACTTTTGAAAAAGTGCTAGTAGCAGTAGGTAGAACACCGAACACTGAAGATATAGGGTTAAACAACACAAAAATAAAGACTGATGACAAAGGTTATATACAAACAAATGATGTTTATCAAACTGATGATAAACATATTTATGCGGTTGGAGATGTTATCGGTAATTATCAATTAGCACATGTTGCAACTAAAGAAGGCACAATTGCAGTAGAGCATATGTTTGATCAAAATCCTATTATGTTAGATTACTTAACAGTACCAAGATGTATATATACGAACCCTGAAATTGCATCGATAGGGATGACTGAACAAGATGCCAAAGCGCAAAATATTAATTTCAAAAAATTCAAAGTACCATTTAAAGCGATTGGAAAATCCGTCATCGAAAATAATGGACTTGGTGAATGTATTTTAATTAAAGATATAGACAATGAAAAAGTGCTTGGCATTCATATGATTGGTGCAAAAGTGACTGAATTAATTAATGAAGCAGCTCTATTTACATTTATGAATGGCTCTACTGAAGAACTAGCAACTACTGTACATGCACATCCTTCAATTGGAGAAGTGCTCATGGAACTAGGGTTAAAATCTGAGAATCGTGCTATTCACGTCTAAAGAGGAGAGATTAGATGTTAGATTATAAGACTGTCGGATTAACGCATGAAGACTTAAAAGAAATTTATAAATGGATGTTATTAGGTAGAAAAATTGACGAAAGAATGTGGCTACTCAATCGAGCAGGTAAATTACCGTTTGTCATTAGTTGTCAAGGTCAAGAAGCAACTCAGATTGGCACATATTATGCACTCAAAGATGAAGACGTATTAGCGCCTTACTATAGAGATTTAGCTTTAGTTACATCACGTGGTATTTCTGCAGAAGAATCTATGTTAGCTGCATTTGCTAAACAAGGTGATACTTCAAGTGGTGGTAAGCAAATGCCATCTCACTTTAGTAAAAAGGATTTATCTATTTTAACGCAAGGTTCTTGTGTAACAACTCAAGTATTACATGCAGTTGGCGCAAGTTTATCGCTTAAAATGGATGGCAAAGAAGCCATTGCACTAGCTACTTTAGGTGAAGGAAGTACCAGTCAAGGTGATTTCCATGAAGCAATGAACTTCGCTGGTGTTCATAAATTGCCATTTATTTGTATTATTGAAAACAATAAATATGCCATTTCTGTACCAACTCACTTACAGTACGCAACAAATGATTTATCATCTAGAGCTGCAGGTTATGGTGCATTTGGTGAACAAGTTGATGGTAATGACCCTATTGCTGTATACGAAGCAGTCAAACGTGCTAGAGAACGTGCTATAAATGGTGAAGGACCTACACTCATTGAAGCGTTATGTAGTCGATTAACACCGCATTCTTCAGATGATGATGATAATTATCGTCCAGCTGATGAGATGAAAGAAGAAAAAGAAAATGATTGTATGATTAAATTCAAAGAATATTTAGTTGAACATCAAGTGACTAATGACGAATGGTTCAGCCAAATTGAAGATGAAATTAAACAAGAAATCAATACTGCTACTAAAAATGCAGAAAAAGCACCTTATCCATTACCGGAAGAAGCTTTAACACATGTATATGATCAAGGAGGCGAAAAGAATGCCTAAGTTATCCTATCTTGACGCGATTAATCAAGCAATGGACCAAGCGATGGAAAAAGACAATAATGTATTTGTTATTGGCGAAGATGTTGGTCTAAAAGGCGGCGTATTTGGCGCAACTAAAAATTTATACAACAAATATGGTGAAGGACGCGTGATCGATTCGCCATTAGCAGAATCTAATATAGTTGGAGCTTCAATTGGTGCTGCAATGATGGGTAAAAGACCTGTATCTGAAATTCAATTCGCAGAGTATATCGTACCGGCAACAAACCAAATCATCAATGAAGCAGCAAAAATAAGATACCGTTCTAATAATGATTGGGATTGTCCTTTAACAATTAGAAGTCCATTTGGTGGCGGAATTCATGGTGCTTTATATCATTCTCAAAGTATTGAGAGTATATTCTGTTCAACACCAGGCTTAAGAGTGGTTATTCCATCAACACCATATGATGCTAAAGGTTTACTTCTTGCGGCAATTGAAGATAATGATCCTGTATTATACTTTGAACATAAAAAAGCATACAGACTTTTAAAAGAAGAAGTTCCTGAAGAATATTATACTGTACCAATTGATAAAGCAGATGTTAAACGAGAAGGTTCAGATATTACAGTATTCACTTATGGATTATGTGTGAATTATGCACTTCAAGCAGCTGAAATATTAGCGACTGAAGGTATAGATGCAGAAATAGTAGATTTACGTTCATTATATCCACTAGATAAAGAAACAATTATTAAATGTGCGAAAAAGACTGGCAAAGTATTGGTTGTAACTGAAGATAATTTAGAAGGTAGTGTCATGAGTGAAGTATCTGCCATTATAGCTGAAAATTGCTTATTTGATTTAGATGCACCAATTGCAAGACTTGCAGGTCCAGACGTACCAGCTATGCCATTTTCACCACCAATGGAAGATTTCTTTATGATGAATCCTGTGAAAATAGAAGAAAAAATGAGAACATTAGCTGAATTTTAGGAGGTTAAATTATGGACGTAAAGATGCCGAAACTTGGAGAAAGTGTTCATGAAGGTACAATCGAACAATGGCTCGTTAAACCAGGTGACACAATTGAAGAGTACGATGCACTGTGCGAAGTGATAACAGATAAAGTAACAGCTGAAGTACCTTCAACATTTAATGGAACAATTAAAGAAATTGTTGTAGAAGCTGGTGAAACAGTAGAAGTTGGTACAGTTATTTGTAGAATGGAGGTAGAAGGTGAAGCATCAGAGGATAGTAATGATGGCACTGATGAACAAACTGAAACAGAAGTATCTCAAGAAGAGCAACCTGTAAAAGCTGAAACACCTATTTCTAATGAACCACAAGAAGGTCCGATGAATAACGGTCAATATTCACCTGTTGTCTTTAAATTAGCAAGTGAAAATAATATTGATTTAAATAAAGTTAAAGGAACTGGTAATTTAGGAAGAGTGACTAAAAAAGATATTTTAAATGCAATTGAAAATGGTGTTCCAACTGAAGATACATCATCTAAACAAGTAGATGCACCAGCTCAAGAAGTGGCTGAAAACACAGTTCAACCAGAAACGTCTTCTTTACCTGGTGATTCAATTCCAGTCAATGGTGTTAGAAGAGCAATTGCGAATAAAATGTTGCAAAGTGTTCATGAAATTCCACATGCTTGGATGATGGTCGAAGTTGATGCTACAGATCTTGTTAAAACAAGACAACATCATAAATCATCTTTCAAACAAAATGAAGGATATAACTTAACATTCTTTGCATTTTTCGTAAAAGCTGTTGCAGAAGGATTGAAAAAATATCCGATGTTAAATAGTACTTGGGCAGGCGATGAAATTAAAATTCATAAAGATATTAATATTTCAATCGCAGTTGCAAGTGAAGATAAATTATATGTACCTGTTATTAAAAATGCTGATGATAAATCAATCAAAGGTATCGCTCGTGAAATTAATGATCTTGCAACTAGAGGAAGGAAGCATAAATTAACTTCTCAAGATATGCAAGGTGGTACATTCACAGTCAATAACACGGGTTCATTTGGCTCAGTATCATCAATGGGTATTATCAATCATCCACAAGCTGCTATTTTACAAGTAGAATCCATTGTGAAACGACCTGTAGTTGTTAATGATATGATCGGTATTCGTGATATGGTTAATTTATCGTTATCAATTGATCATAGAATATTAGATGGTTTAATGGCCGGTGAATTCTTAAAATATGTAAAAGAAAGATTACAAAGTATGACAATCGAGAACACATCTATATATTAATAAAAGCTTCTCATTGTTTTACCCTTAAATCTCCTGTAAAATAGACTTATCTATTATTACAGGAGGCTTTTTTATGGAAATGGATTTCAATTTATATATGAACGACGTAGTAAATTCTGCGAGAAATGAAATAGAAGCGGCTGGATACAAACAATTAACAACTAAAGAAGAAGTTGAAGAAACTTTCAACAAACCAGGTACAACGTTTGTTATGGTTAATTCAGTTTGTGGCTGTGCAGGTGGTATCGCAAGACCAGCAGCACAACATGCGTTACACTATGATAAATTACCAGATCAATTAGTAACTGTATTTGCTGGTCAAGATAAAGAAGCAACTGAAACAGCACGTGATTATTTCGAAGGTTATCCACCATCAAGTCCATCATTTGCTTTTCTAAAAGATGGCAAAATTGTCAAAATGATTGAAAGACATGAAATCGAAGGTCACGATCCAATGAGTGTTATTACAAACATTCAAGCACTATTCGAAGAGTATTGCGAAGAAGTGTAAAGGAACGGTTCATTTCTTATGCAAATAAAACCGTACAGAATAGGATATAGAACATTAAAAACTGCCCTAGGGATGACATTAGCTGTCATCCTTTCTAGGTTAATCGGCTTAGATAATTATGCATCCAGTGCTATTCTTGTTGTATTATGTATAAAAGATACAAGAGTTAAATCATTTGAAGCTGCAATATATAGATTTGTAGCATGTTTTATTGCAATTTTGATAGGTTCAGTATTTTTCACTTATTTAGGAAGTACACCTATTATACTTGGTATTATGGTTCTTTTATTTATACCCGTAACAGTCATGATTGGTGTACAAGAAGGTATTGTAACAAGCTGTGTTATTATACTTCATCTGTATATGGCTAAAACGATTGATATGAATGTCGTTATAAATGAAATTTTATTACTTATAATCGGTATCGGTATTGCCTTAATCATGAATATGTTTATGCCAAGTTTAGATTATAAACTTAACAATTATAAGCGCAAAATAGAAGACGACTTTATATTAATAACCTTTATTTATAGTCAATGTTTACAAGATCCAAATAAGAAAATTAATGTACCATCATTCGATATAGTTTCAGAAAATATTAGAAAAGCTAAATCATTAGCATTTAGAGAAGTTAAAAATCATTTTGTAAGAAATGAAAATTCTTACTATCATTATTTTGATATGAGAGAAGAACAATTAACTTTATTAAAAAGAATGAAAAATTTAATTGAATCAATGCAACACAGTCAGCACGCACATCATTTATGTAGTCAATTGTTATTAGAAGTTTCACAAAATGTACAAGGCAATGATTACTCACTTATGAGATTGCATAATCTATATGACATTAAAATCAAATTACAGTCCATCGAGCTACCAAAAACACAACAAGAATTAGAAAGTATAGCAGCACTATTTCAACTATTAAACGAAGTAGAAGAGTACTTACTAATCAAATCACAATTCGGTAGCCTTAAGAAGTAAAAACGCAATGCTATTCAGCATTGCGTTTTTTGTATATATAGAGGGGAGATGTGAGTTAATGTTTGAAACCTAAACTATGAACTAATCAAACTCTTGGCTTAATGGGAGACTTAAGCCATGACATACCTCATTTTCTAGAATTGTTTACCCCAAAACAAAAAGCGCTACTCATCATGAGCTAGCGCTTTTAAATTATATTATTAATTTAATAGGAATGGTAAGATACCTGATAATACAAGTGCAGCTACGATTGCTACTAACATTACGATGATTATGATTTTACGTATATTCTTATTTTGCATGATAACCCTCTCTTTAAACATTAGTTTTGTATATATTTATCAACTATTATACACTAGATTATGAGATATTTAAATAAATGAAAAGAGGGACAATCATGATTAATGAAGAAAGATTATTGAATACTTTTATAGAACTTGTAAAGGTAGATTCTGAATCTAAAAATGAAAGAAAGATTGCTGACTTATTAAATCAAAAGTTTACGGATTTAGGTTTAGATGTTAAAGAGGATGACTCTCAAAGTGAGACTGGTTATGGTGCTGGTAATTTAATTTGTAAATTAAAAGGTGAAGATACTAGCAAGACACCGATTTATTTTACAAGCCATATGGATACTGTTACGCCTGGTAATAATATTGAACCTGAATTACGTGAAGATGGTTACATTTATTCTAAAGGTGAAACAATCTTAGGTTCTGATGATAAAGCTGGTTTAGCTGCCATATTAGAAGCTATTCAAGTTATTAAAGATAACAATATTCAACATGGTGATATCGAGTTTGTCATTACAGTAGGTGAAGAATCTGGTTTAGTTGGTGCTAAAGCTTTAAATCCAGATGATATTCAAGCGAAATATGGTTTTGCTATTGATGCGCCTGGTAAAGTAGGTACAACTGTTGTAGCGGCTCCAACACAAGCTAAAATAGAGGCAATTATTAAAGGTAAAACAGCACACGCTGGATTAGAACCTGAAAAAGGTGTTTCTGCTATTAATATCGCTGCTAAAGCTGTTAGTCATATGAACTTAGGACGTATCGATGAAGAAACGACTGCTAATATCGGTAGATTCGAAGGTGGAACAGCAACAAATATCGTAAGTGATCATGTATATATTTTAGCAGAAGCTAGATCTTTAGATGACGAAAAAATGAACCAACAAGTTACACATATGAAAGAAGCATTCGAGAAAACTGCTGAAGAATTCGGATGTTCTGCTGAAGTTAATGTACAAATCATGTACCCAAGCTTTAACTTAACTGAAGAAGACGATGTTGTTCAATTAGCTGTTAAATCTTCTGAAAAAATTGGACGTAAAGCAGACCTTGTTAAACTAGGTGGTGGATCTGACGGAAATGTTATTAGTGGATTTGGTATACCTACTGTTATTTTAGGTGTTGGTTATGAATATATTCATACAACAAATGAACGTATGCCAGTTGAAGAATTACAAAAAATTACAGAACAAATCGTTGCAATTGCTGAACTTGCATAAAAATTCAGTATGTAAACGTATTCATTTGAAATTAAAGACTTTATAGACGAAAAACGTATTCAAACTATGTTAAAATGTACTAGAAAATGAAAAAAAGTGAGGTTAATTTCATGACACAACAAATAGGTGTAGTTGGTTTAGCTGTAATGGGTAAAAACTTAGCTTGGAATATTGAATCACGTGGTTACTCAGTTTCAGTGTATAACCGTTCAAAAGAGAAAGTCGACCAAATGGTTGAAGAATCACAAGGTAAAAATATACATCCAAACTATTCAATCGAAGAGTTTGTAGATTCATTAGAAAAACCAAGAAAAATTTTACTTATGGTAAAAGCTGGTGAAGCAACAGATAAAACAATCGATAGCTTATTACCATTATTAGATAAAGGCGACATCCTTATCGATGGCGGAAACACTAACTATTTAGATACGATTCGTAGAAATCAATACTTAGATGAAAGTGGAATAAACTTCATTGGAACAGGTGTTTCAGGCGGAGAAGAAGGTGCATTAACTGGTCCTTCAATTATGCCTGGTGGTCAGAAAGAAGCTTATGAATTGGTTGCACCAATTTTAGAAAGCATTTCTGCAAAAGCAAACGATGGTTCTCCATGTGTAACATACGTTGGTCCAGACGGTGCTGGTCACTATGTAAAAATGGTGCATAACGGTATTGAATACGCAGATATGCAATTAATCGCTGAAAGTTATGACTTAATGAAACGTGTATTACACATGGATCATAAAGAAATTGCTGAAACGTTCAAATCATGGAACGCTGGCGAATTAGAAAGTTATTTAATTGAAATCACAGGCGAAATCTTTAATAAATTAGACGAAGATGGTACACCATTAGTTGAAAAAATTATGGATAAAGCTGGCCAAAAAGGTACAGGTAAATGGACTTCAATTAATGCTTTAGAATTAGGTATTCCATTAACAATTATTACTGAGTCTGTATTTGCTAGATTTATTTCTTCATTCAAAGATGAAAGAGTTAAAGCAAGCACAGCGTTTAGTCCAGAAGTAACTGAGTTTGATGGTGATAAAGAAGTATTCTTAGAACAAATCAGACAAGCACTTTATATGAGTAAAATCTGTAGTTATGCACAAGGATTTGCTCAAATGAAAACTGCTAGTGAAACAAATAACTGGAACTTAAAATTAGGTGAGTTAGCTATGATTTGGAGAGAGGGTTGTATCATCCGTGCACAATTTTTACAAAAAATCAAAGACGCTTACGATAATGATTCATCATTAACAAACTTATTATTAGATCCTTACTTCAACGATATCGTGGCAAAATATCAAGGTTCATTAAGAGAAGTATCAGCAACTGCAATCAAAGCAGGCATTGCAACACCAGGTTTCTCTTCAGCAATTAATTACTTTGATAGTTACCGTTCAGAAGATTTACCTGCCAACTTAATTCAAGCACAACGTGATTACTTTGGTGCGCATACTTACGAACGTAAAGACAAAGAAGGTATTTTCCATACTGAATGGACTAAATAATTTGATATAACGAAACACCCCGTTATCTAAATAAGATAGCGGGGTGTTTTTTAATTAATTCTTTTATGATCAATGGGTATCCAAAGTTGTACTTTAGAAGTTTCTTGATCAAAATTAACATCAAGAGGGTAAACCTCAACATAAAAATCATCATGTAAATAAGGCATTTTAAGTTGCCATTGATTTTCAATATGGTGCCAAGCTTCACTCACTACAAAATCTAATTCACCTTGTAAATTAAACGTCGCGAAATGATGTCCAGGTAAATAATAATTATCTAAATGACCTGGATATCTTTCGCTAGGTACGCCTACAAATACTTCGAGTCCATCTACTAGTGGTCTTCGAACAACAAATAGTTGGTTAGGTTTAACATCATTATATTTAATAAAGTCTTCTATGTAATTATTCTCTAATAACATTTCTAATAAGTCAGGTATTAAAAAATGATTATCTAGTTCATTTGAATGATAATGATGATTTTTTCCTACTAACTTTAAATCATCTTTGTATTGTAATGAATAATTTAACGGTTCTGTTTCTGTAGAAGTTAATTTAATAGAGACTCTTTTTTTAATTTTAAGCATAGACTGATGTGTCTTCGTTTGTAGCGGACTTATACCATGATATGCATTAAAATCATGAGCGAATGCATGTGCATCTCTGTATCCATACTTTAAGGCAATATCTAAAATACGTGTATGACCACTTAAAATATCAAAGGCCGCTTCAGTCATTCTTCTAGCAAGTTGATATTCAATAGGCGTCATACCAATAACCATCGTAAAAGATTGATTCAAGTGAAAAGGGGACTTTTCAACGTGATCACTCAAAGTTTGTAAATCGATATCGCTTAATAGATGATCTTCAATGTACACAATTGCTCTTTGTAAATCTTTAATTACTTCCAATGTTCAGTCACTCCTGTTGGCAGAAAGATTAGTTAATATCGTCCCACCATTTAAATCCATCAATTGACAATAATAATTGACTCTTAATCGGTCCATTAGTGCCAGCTCTATAATTAGGGAACGGTGCTTTATCATTGTCCCACACATTTTGTATCACATCTACATATTTCCATGTCGCTTTTAATTCTTCCCAATGTGTAAAGTTTGTTGAATCACCTTTAAGGCAGTCGAAAATTAAGTTCTCATATGCATCAACTGTGTTCATTTTATCTTGTGCACTCATTGCGTATGATAATTGTACAGGTTCTGTTTCTATACCTTGAACTTGTTTTTTAGCATTTAAGTGTAGTGAAAGTCCTTCATTAGGTTGAATATTTATAACAAGTAAATTAGATTCTAATTCTGAATCACGTTGGTAATATAAATTCATTGGTACTTCTTTGAATTCAACAACTACTTGAATACCTTTTTTCTTCATTCTTTTACCAGTTCGAATAAAGAATGGTACGCCAGCCCATCTGAAATTATCTATCATTAATTTACCTGCGACGAAAGTAGGGGTATTAGAGTTATCTGCTACTTTATCTTCTTCTCTATAGCTTTTAACTTCTTCACCTTCAATTTTGCCTTTATCATATTGCCCTCTAACAAAGTTCTGTTTGACTTCTGACTCATCTAAAGCTCTAATTGAACGCAATACTTTTACTTTTTCATTTCTAACATCTTCACTGTTTAAACTAATAGGTGGTTCCATTGCTAATAATGCAACCATTTGTAACATATGGTTTTGGAACATATCTTTTAATGCGCCACTATTTTCATAGTATCCGCCACGATCTTCTACACCTAATATTTCAGATGATGTTACTTGAATATTAGAAATATATTTATTATTCCATAATGGTTCGAACATCGCATTGGCAAATCTTAATACTTCGATGTTCTGTACCATATCTTTACCTAAATAATGGTCTATTCTGTAAATTTCTTCTTCTTTAAATGAACGTCTAATTTGTTCATTTAATTCTTCAGCAGATGCTAAATCTGTGCCGAAAGGTTTTTCGATAATTAAGCGTTTGAAACCGTCAGTATCTGTTAAACCAGAAGATTTTAAGAAATCTGTAACAGTTCCAAAGAATTGAGGTGCCATTGCTAAATAAAATAATCGATTACCTTCTAATTGATATTGTTCATTTAACTCATTTGAAAAAGCTAATAATTCTTCATAACTAGAAGGGTCACTAACATCGTGCGATTGATAAAACACATGTTCCATAAATTCATCTAACTTGTCTGTATTCTGTACATGTTTCTCTACTGAAGCTTTTATTTCACTTCTGAACTTTTCAGTAGTCCAATCTCTTCGACCAACACCAATAATTGCGATGTGCTCGTCTAATTGATTTTGTTGATATAAATGAAAAATAGATGGGAATAATTTACGGTGACTTAAATCACCTGTAGCCCCAAATATTGTAATTAAGCATGGAATATTTCTAGTTTCGGTTGTCATTTATTTACCTCGATTCTCTAACTTTTTCACAATTTACAATATTAATTATTATAACATGTTAGTGATTGATATTCTTCAATTTGAACTGTTAAATTTTCAATTTATTCAGTAAGTTGTATAATCATCATCATTTTTATGTATTTTTATAAATCATTGTACGATACATGTTATAATAATAACGTAAGGAGGAAGACGATGGAACTCACATTTTTAGGCACAAGTGCCGGATTACCGACTAAAGAAAGAAATACACAATCAATTGCCTTTAATTGCCTACCTCACGTAAATCAACTTTGGTTATTTGATGTTGGTGAAGCAACGCAACATCGAATATTACATACTGGCATTAAACTTGGCAAAATAAGTCACATATTTATTACGCACTTACACGGTGATCATATATTTGGATTACCCGGATTATTAACAAGTCGTTCCTTCCAAGGTGGTAAAGATAAACCTTTAACAATAATAGGTCCTAAAGGTATAGCAAAGTTTATACAAACGGCATTAGAAATTTCTCAATCAAATTTAAATTATCCGATAACTGTAAATGAATTCAACACAGAAACAGAACTAAATATCGATGGCTTTCATATTAAAGCTTTACCTTTAAAACACGGTATATTATCTGTCGGTTATCGAATCACTGCACCTGATATTGAAGGAAAGCTAGATGTTGAAAAACTTAAAGCTATCGGGATAGAACCTGGACCCAAATATCAAGAAGTGAAAGCAAACGAAACTTTTGAATATGAGAATCAAACTTATCAGTCTAAAGATTTCAAAGGTCCTAAGAAAAAGGGGAAAGTGATTACAATCTTTGGTGATACGATGCCATGTCAAAATGAACATATCCTTGCTCAAGATGCAGACGTTATTGTTCATGAAACAACGTATATCGAAGGCGATAAAAATTTAGCAAATTCTTATTATCATAGTCATATTGAAGATGTCTTTCAATTAATGACGGATGTAAATGTAAAAAAAGGTCTATTCACACATTTATCTAATCGATATGAATTAGAAGATATTCAAACTGTTGAATCATCATTACGTTCAGCTGTAAATCATGACTTTAAATTTGTAAAAGATTATGACCAATTTCAAATATAAAAAAACATCTCATCTTATTTGTATTTTAAGATGAGATGTTTTTTTGTGAATTATTCAATTAATCTTCGTCCGCTTCTGCAAGTTCGATACTTCTCTTAACAGCTGCGTTTAAACAATCTAAGAAAATAGCTTCTATATCATGGTTGCTTAACGCATTTAATCCTGCTTGCGTTGTACCACCTTTAGACGTAATATTTTTTCTTAATTGATCCATTTTTAAATCAGAACGTTCAATCATTTTACCAGTACCAATAATCAGTTCTTTAATGGATTCTTCAACTTGAGATTGCTCAATACCTAATTTAGTACCTGCATTTACATATTGTTCAAATACATGGTATAAGAATGCTGGTCCACTACCTGTGATAGCTGTCACTTGATGTAAATGGTCTTCTTTAACTTCTAATGCTGTACCGAAAGCTTCAATAAGTGTCAATACTTCTTGCTTAGAATTAGGATCGAAGTTTGTAGAGAAACTAATGCCCGTTACTGAATGACCTACGTGTGCATTTGTATTCGGCATAATTCTAGCAATTGGATTATCGACTTGTAAATTATCTCTAATATAACTAATCGGTAAACCAGCCATAATTGAAATGAATTTATTATCACTCGTTATAAAAGGTTTAATGCGTTCAGCTAATTTTAAGAAATCATAAGGTTTTGTACTTAAGAATACATAATCTGCATCTTTCAACAATTCTTCATCATCATAACTATAGCTAACACCTAAAGCTTCATGATAACTTTCCAATGCTTCTTGGTTCGACTTATTTGTTAAATAAATATTTTCAGGTTCAATCGACTTACTGTTAACAATTCCAGTGAATATCGCGTTTGCCATATTACCAGATCCATAAAACACAATTTTCATAATAAAATCACTCACTTCCATATGAATTCATTTTAATTATAAAGAAATATAATCTTATGTCAAAATTGCTTGTATCGTATTTAGTTTTTTTGGAGTGTTATGATACATTATACATAACAATGAATAAAGGATGAGTTAAATGATCGGTAAACATTATTTATTAACTGGTGCCACAGGTTCACTAGGGGAGAGCTTGATACAATCATTGAATAATCATGGTGCTTACGTTTCCATAATTGTAAGAAATGAGGATAAGGCCAATCATTTAATGACAAAATATCAAAATATTAAAAAAGTCTTTATATTAGATATGAATGACACGGCGCAAGTCGAACAATTTAGTCTTGCACATAACAACACGTATGACGGGATTATTAATAACGCTGGGTTAGGTTACTTTAAATCTAACGAGGCACATACAAGTGATGAAATTAAAGACATTTATCATACAAATCTCGTGAATTTAATTATTCTATTGAACCGTATATTACCTTATTTAAAAAGAGGGGCATCAATCGTTAATATTTCATCGATTTCTTCTAAAGTGACAACGCCATATGGTAGCCATTATGCAGCGTCGAAAGCAGCTTTGAGTAGTTTCACAAATGCATTAAGACTTGAACGCGAAGACTTACATGTACTTGCTGTAAATCCAGGACCTTTCAAATCACAATTTCATGCTAAAGCAGATCCTTCAGGTCACTTTGAAAAGCTTACATCTCAAATACAACTTAATGTAGAAGATTTAAGCGAACAAATTGTTAAAAGTATGATTAAAAGAAAAATAGAAATAAATGAACCGAAATGGATGGATTTAGGATTGAGGTTTTATCATATAGCACCTCGTACATTTGAAAAATTATTTAAGCAAAGTTTTTTAAGTAAAAAGATATAAATAGAGTCTGGGAAAATATATACTCTCCCAGACTCTTTTCTTTTATTGTAAGTGATTTGTGTATTCAATATTTTTAACGATTGAACGGGCGTGCTTAATTTGAGCTTCTGATAATGTTCCATTATAACTTTGAATACTTTCTGCCAATTGCTCTGGTGAACTTGCACCCGTAATAATAGAGCCAAGTACATCAAATGATTTCAAATAATTGAATGTAACACTAGATAAGTCATCATATTCTTTATTTAGTTGAGAAATGGTATCGGACAAATCGTTATAATTGTATTCTAACAATCCGTCTTTAAATTTACGATCTAACACTTCGTTTGATTTATGTGTTAATAAACCTTTAGAAACAGGACCTCTTGCTAATATTTTGACACCATGATCATTAATTTTTTCTAATAGATTTTCAGGACGATTATCTAAAATACTAAACTGCATCATAATTGTTTCAATATGACTGTTTTTTAAGTAATAATCGATTACATTGGGTCTGATTGACGAAATGCCGTATGCTTTGATGAGACCTTGTTCTTTTAATCTTTCGAATGCTTCTATCGTTTCATCTTTATTATCTTCAATAGTACCGCCATGTAACATATATAAATCTAATTGTTCAAGATCCAATCTTTGTAACGATTCTTTAATGCTTTCCATAATGTGTTCTTTAGAAGGATCCCAAAAGTGTTCTTGTTTATCTTTATCAAAATGATTACCGACTTTTGATCCAATGACGATATCATGTTGATTTTGATATTTTTTCAAAAGTTGACCTACGATTTTTTCATTCTCACCGTAATCATATAAATCAGCAGTATCAAAATATGTTATACCTTGTTTGATTGCTTCATCAACAATTGTTTCTGCATGGTTAATATCTGTTCCTAAACTCATACAACCTAATCCGACTTCTGAAATTTCAATGCCACTTTTCAATGTATTTTTTTGCATATTGAAGCTCCTTTCGCTACACTTTATTTATTAAGTTTACCAGATAAATTATTTTAATGAAAAGAGGCACACTTATAATGAAACTAACTGAAGAAACGATTTCGAAAGAAACGATATATGATGGTCGTATTATTAAGCTAGAAAAACATCAAGTATCACTTCCAGATGGTCAAACGAGTGAACGCGAAGTCGTATTACATAATGGTGCAGTATCTGTATTAGCTATAACACCAGAAAACGAAGTATTAGTGGTGGAACAATATAGAAAGGCAATGGAAAAGACATTAATCGAAATTCCTGCTGGCAAATTAGAAATAGGTGAGGAACGTGAGTCAGCTGCGCATAGAGAATTAGAAGAAGAAACAGGATACGTTGCAGACAAACTCGAACTTATTGGTGAAGTTTATGGATGCCCAGGGTTCTGTAATGAAAAAGTAAGTATTTATATCGCGAAAGATTTAAAAGAAGGAAAAGTAAATTTAGATGAAGATGAATTCTTAAATTTAACAAAAATTCCAATCAATCAAATACATTCATTATTATCAGAACATAAAATTGAAGATGCCAAAACAATGATTGCCTTCCAATACTTATTATTAAATTATAATCATTCTAAATAAAAAGATATTTTTTCTTGCTTTTTGAGAAGATTATTGGTATTTTAGTATACGAATACATTACTAATTGATAATGATTATTTTTTAGAAAGAAGGTGTCAAGTTGGAAGAACGCATACAACGTGTGAAAGAACAATTACACAAAGCTTCCTACAAACTAACTCCGCAAAGAGAAGCGACAGTTAGAGTATTACTTGAGAATGAAGCCGATCATTTAAGTGCAGAGGATGTTTACCTAAAAGTTAAAGATAAGGCACCTGAGATTGGTCTCGCAACAGTGTATCGTACATTAGAACTTTTAGCAGAATTAAAAGTAGTCGACAAAATTAACTTTGGCGATGGTGTTGCTAGATTCGATTTAAGAAAAGAAGGGGCAAAACATTTTCACCACCATATGGTATGTATGGAATGTGGTGCAGTTGATGAAATCGAAGAAGATTTATTAGAAGACGTAGAACGTCGTGTTGAAAAAGAATTTAACTTTAAAATTTTAGACCATCGATTAACTTTTCATGGTATTTGTCATAGATGTCACGAAGAATAAATCTATAATGGACGTTACTAAATGAAGTTTTATACTGATTTTAGTGATGTCTTTTTTTATGGTAAAATAATGACAACAATGAGGTGAATTCATGGAACAAATCATAAATGAGTTTATAGATTTTATAAGATTAGAAAAAGGTTTGAGTCAAAATACAATCCAATCGTATCAAAGAGATTTAAAACAATATAACCAATACATAACTGAACATAAAATTAGTCATATAGACAACGTTGATCGTATTGTGATACAAAAATATTTTGCACATCTAAAACAAGAAGGTAAGTCAGCAAAAACAATTGCGAGATTGGCAGCAACGATTAGAAGCTTTCATCAATTTGCGATTAGAGAAAAATACGCTGTTAAAGACCCAACAATATTGATTGAAACGCCTAAATACGAACAAAAACTTCCAGATGTATTGAGTGAAGATGAAGTGAATCGACTATTAACATTTACACATATTACAAATCCTAGAGATGAACGAGACAGAACGATGCTTGAACTTTTATATGGCACGGGCGTTCGTGTAAGCGAATTGATTCAATTAAATGTAGAAGACGTCAATTTGACGATGGGATTTATTAGAGTGTTTGGTAAAGGTAATAAAGAACGAATCGTACCGCTTGGTGAGCATTTAATGGGTATTTTAAGAAACTACATTCAAGAAGTTCGACCAAATTTATTGAAGAAACATGTTACGGATATATTATTCTTAAATGCACGTGGTACAGCTTTAACGCGACAAGGATTTTGGAAAATACTAAAAAAAATCGGCTTAGAAAAAGGGATAACGAAAACTTTAACACCTCATACGTTAAGGCATTCTTTTGCGACGCATTTGCTTGAAAATGGTGCAGACTTGAGGGCAGTGCAAGAAATGCTCGGTCATTCCGACATTTCTACGACACAACTTTACACACACATCTCTAAGAAACAAATACGCGAGATGTATTTAATGTATCACCCTAGAGCCAAGAAGGAGAAGAAAAATGAAGAACAATAAACAACAACAAAATGAATCAAAAAAATATGTCACTTTAGCAATTTTATTAACATTTGCTGTCGCATGGGGTCTCATTTATTGGTTATTTATTGTCTAGCATGACGTTGCTTATATGCTGAAATACGACTTTCTATCACTTCAGTACGATCTCTTAGTAGATGATGGTGTTTAATATAATCTGATACATCTGTATTATAGTTAAATTCAAAATCATCAAAAGAACTTTCTAAAGCACGATAGCTTGCATCTGTTAAAGGTAGTTGAATATTTTCATAAGGATGACCTTGCTCAATGCGCATGATTTGTGAATGAATTAAAGATTGAAATGATGCTTTTTCAATACCTAAATGGCTAAAGTCATCATTTAATTCTGCAATTTGTAATGCTTTTTTATAAGTTTTTAGCGCACCTTTCGTATTATCACGTCTATAGTGGTAACATGCTGTAGAGAACAAAATTAAACTTACAATTGCATCATGTTTACTAAATTGAGTTTGATCTTTCCAATGATCTTCTAATATATCGTGACATTCAAAATAATGTCTTAAGACATGGAAATGATAGTGAAATGACATTATTTGTGTTTCCATTTAAAATCCCTCTCAGCATAGAATATTTATACGTAATCATGGTATAATAATTTTTAGATTTATGCACGTAAAAGGAATAGAAATGAGGAAGTTTTAAATGTATGAAGTAAAACTTGATGCCTTTGAAGGACCTTTGGATTTATTACTTCATTTAATACAAAAATACGAAATAGATATTTATGATATTCCAATGAAGGAACTAACCGAGCAATACTTAAGTTATATACATCAAATGAAAATATTAGAAATAAATGTAGCGAGTGAATATTTAGTGATGGCATCAGAGTTATTGATGATTAAAAGCAAATTATTACTACCTACACAACCATCAGATATTGATGAATTTGAAGATGATCCAAGGGACGATTTAGTTAGACAATTAATCGAATACCAAAATTATAAAGAATATGCTAAATTATTAAATCATAAAAAACAAGACAGAGAACAAATATTCATCAAAAAGCCAGCAGATTTATCCAAATTTGAAGCCGTTCATGACAAACGTGCACCTTTAGATTTAGATATGACGGATTTAATTATTGCATACCAACGTACTAAACGTAGACAAAGATTTAATAAACCTCAGAATGTCACAGTTAATGAAGATAGTTATACGATTGAAATGGCAACAGCTTCAATACAAGCACAACTTGCCCAACATAAGAGTTATAAATTTTTCGAAACATTACCTTCTGATTTATCTACAAATATATTGGTAACGTTGTTCTTGGCAATATTGGAAATGATGAAATTAAGACAAATTGATGTATTCCAACAATATCAATTTGGAGAAATAACTATAAATCGAGGCGTGAATTATGTCAGTGAGTAAATTAGGATTATTAGAAGGATTATTATATTCATTAGGTGATGAAGGCATTGAAATCAATCAGTTATGTGAGTTATTAGAATTAACACCATCACAATTAAAAGATTTAGCAAATGAATATGAACGCGAAACATTACAAATCATTTTTTACGGTAATAAATGCATTCTTACTGCAAAGCCAATTATGCATGAATATCTTGAAAAATTAATGATAGATAATATGAATACAAAATTATCACAAGCTGCGTTAGAAACATTATCTATTATTGCATACAATCAACCTGTTACAAGAAGCGATATAGAAGTGATACGTGGTGTGAATTCAGATGCATCTGTAAAAACTTTAATTGCTAAGGGTGTCGTTGAATCGAAACATAATGATCAATCTAGAAGCCAATTATTGTATACGACAGATTATTTTTTAAATGTATTTGGACTGACTTCTTTAGACGAATTACCTAAATCAACAAATGAAGAAAATGAACAAGAAGAAATGGATTTGTTTTTTAGTAGCATGAACGAAAAACAAAACAATGAGGAGCAATCATAATGAGTGAAGAATTAGAGAGATTACAAAAAGTTATTGCAAAAAGTGGATATACGTCACGTAGAAAAGCAGAAAAATTAATAGAAGAAGGACTTGTATATGTTAATCATAAACAAGTGACAGAACTTGGAACTAAAGTGAAAGATTCTGATTATATCGAAGTAGAAGGTATTCCATTAGAAATGCCAGATAAACTATATATTTTATTCCATAAACCAACAAAGGTAATTACAAGTGTATCTGACGATAAAGGAAGAGCCGTTGTAACAGATTATTTTAAAGATATTAAGACAAGAATTTTCCCCGTTGGTCGATTAGATTATGATACATCTGGTTTATTAATTTTAACGAATGATGGTGAGTTTACAAATTTAATGACGCATCCTCGTTACAAAATTCAAAAGAAATATGTAGCAAAATTAAAAGGCTATTTACTTAGAGAAGAAGTAAAACAATTGGAAAAAGGTATACAGCTAGAAGATGGATTGACACAACCTGCAATTGTAAAAGTAAAAAGTCAAGACAGAGAGCGTAATGTAACACATGTAGAAATTACGATTACTGAAGGTAGAAATAGACAGGTTAGAAGAATGTTTAGTCATTTTGGACATGAGGTCATTAAACTTACGAGAGTAGAATATGGTCCACTTAATTTAAAAGGCTTAAATGCTGGTCAGGGCAGAACATTATCACCTCATGAAATCAAAGTTTTAAGACATTTGGCACAAGAAGGTAAATAATCTGTAAACGTTCACAATAATGCCACTAATCTGCTTTTTAGTCATGATATACTAAACAAAACACCATAACATTGCATATGTATGGTTTTTTTATTGTGTTAGGGAGGATTTTAAATGAAGAAAAAACAGAAGACTGTACTTCAAATTGTTATAACAGCAGTAATCTTAATTGCAATTATATTTACAGTTTGGTCCAGTCTTACGAAAGATAAGGATAAAGTAGCGCAAGTTGGAGATGATGCGCCACTTTTTGAACTCCAAACAGTTGATGGGAAAAAGGTTAATTTAAAAGATTTACGTGGGAAAGGTGTTTTAATTAACTTTTGGGGGACTTGGTGTGAACCTTGTAAACGTGAAATGCCTGAGTTGGAAAGACAATATCAAAACTACAAAGACAAAGGTGTTGAAGTCGTTGCGATACATGTCAGAAATAATCCTCAACAAATCAAACAATATTTAAGTTCGTTAAAAGAAACACCAACATTCACAGTTGCGATGGATAACGATAATTTAGTAACAGATGCATATGGTATCAATCCATTACCAACTACGATAACGGTTGATAAAGATGGTAAAATAAAAACAAAGCATACTGGTGAACTTTCTAAAAAGCAAATCATAGAAGAAATGGAAAAGGTCAAAGTGAAATAGAGGGGGATTTAAAGTGAGCAACAAGCAAATTGTTTGTGAGTGCGGGCATAAGAACCCAGAAGGAACTCAATTATGCTTAAACTGTGGTCGCTTAATAAATGACGACTATGATAAGAAAAAAACAACCGACGTTATGCGTTACGATGGGCAAGCGATACGTTCGAAAACGAAAAACAGAACAATATTAGATCGCATATGGAATTTCTTCGCTTCAATCAAAACAGGTGTTACGTTACTCGTATTAACGGTTATTGCAGCTTCAATTGGAACAATATTCCCACAAGAATATTTCATTCCAATGAATGTGAATCCAGAACAATATTATTATGAACATTATGGTTCTCTAGGTTTACTATATTATAAACTTGGATTCCACAATTTATATAGTTCATGGTGGTTCTTAATTCTGTTAGGTTTAGTAGCATTCTCTATTATTACATCAAGTATTGATAGAGGGATACCTTTACATAAATCTTTGAAAAATCAAAGAACGAAAAAGCACAGTTCATTCTATAAACGTCAAAGATTAAACTCACATTCAGATGATCAAGTTAATCTAGATGAAATAAGTCAATCTTTTAAAGATAAAAGATACAAAGTTAAACAAGATGGGAATCATATCTTACTTGAAAAAGGACGTTTATCTAGATACGGTCCTTATATCAACCATACTGGTTTAATCATTTTATTATTTGGGGCAATGTTAAGATTTTTACCAGGCTTTTACTTAGATGATATGGTCTATGTGAAAGAAGGAGAAACTAAACCAGTACCTGGTACAGATAGAGGCTATTATATAAAAAATAATGACTTTATATATGAAGAATATGATCAAAAATCTCAATCCAATTCAAACCCTGAATCAATTGACCCAAGTTTAAACAAAATTGCTAAGAACTACGAAACAAAAGCTACTTTGTATAAAAACAGTCAAGAAGAAGTGATTGGGTCAGATGCTAATCTAAAAGAAGTCGCTTCAGATTCAATTAAAGTCAATCATCCGTTGAAATATGATCACTTACAATTTTATCAAAGTAGCTTTGACAACTCGTTGTTAAAAGATATGACATTTAACTTAAAAACAAAAGATGGTAAACCTTTAGGAAAACCATTTACAGTTAATTTGGAAAGTCCGAAAAAGACTTATAAAATAACAGATGATTTAACAGTTAAGTTAAGAAGTTATGCACCCGATTACGAAAAAATAGAAAATGGTGTACTTGCAACTAAATCTCCAAATCCAAATAATCCAGCTTTTGTGTTTGAAGTAACTGATAAAGGTAAACAATCAGAATTTAGTTTCTTAAGAATTAAAGAATCACAAGATATATCTAAAGATAATAAATACGATGTGAAATTTGCGAATGCAACAAATCAATGGGCAACAGTGTTGGCAGTGAAGAAAGACTTAACACTTCCAATATTATTTACAGGTTTCGTTATCTTCTTATTAGGTTTAGCAGTTGGATCATATATTAACCATAGACGTATTTGGATTAATACTGATAACGGTGAATTTAATATCGCTGCACATACAAATAAGAATTATTATGGTTTCTCAAAAGAGATTAACCAAGTCTTAGATAAACATCACATTTCACATATAGAAGATACTAAACAAGACATTCACGAAAGTAAGGAGGCAAACAATGGATAAAGATATGTTTTTAAATATTAGTAATATTAGTTTATATTCTGCTTTTATTTTATACTTAGTTGCGATTGTCCCATATTCATTTTCAATCCGTTCACCTAAGAAAAGAGCAGAAAAAGTAGGGGTGACATTAACTGTCATCGGCTTTGTATTACAAATTCTATACTTTATTACTAGATGGATTGCTGCGGGACATGCACCAGTAAGTAATATGTATGAATTCTTAACGATGTTTGGCATTATGATGGTAGGTGGCTTCCTCGTTATTTACTCTATATATAAGACACCTATTTTAGCGCTATTCGTATTACCAATTGCGATGTTGTTAATTGCATATGCAAGTATGTTCTCTAGAGATGTTTCGCCGTTAATTCCTGCGTTACAATCTAGTTGGTTAGCAATTCACGTTATAACAGTAACGATTTCATATGGTATTTTATCAATCAGCTGTATAGCAGGATTAATTTATTTATTTGCAGCTGTTAGTCCAGAAGAAAAATCTATACATAGTTTCTTTGTAGAAGTCATTATGTATTTCATTGTTATTGTAATTGGGTTTATATTAACAACGATTATTATGAAAGATATCGTTGGTTACGATGACACTTATTTCTTTATCGATAAAAATGATAATAACTCTGTTCAACATTATCATCTTCCAGCATTTGTAACACAACAAGATAGTTTACTTGTAGATCATGTTTCTGGTAGTGATTATGAACCAAAAGAAAGAACAGATATCTTAAAATGGAGCAAGATTGAATTACCTGCTGTTATCAATTCACAAAAATTAAACACAGTCGTTTGGTCAATTGTAGTTGGTACAGTCTTGTATGGTATACTAAGATTGATTTTGAAAGGCAAGACTTTGTTTAGTCTTATCAAACCACTTACGAAAAAAGTCAATCTATCCTTGATGGATGAAATAGGATATCGTTCAGTAATCATTGGCTTTCCATTATTTGCACTTGGCGGAATATTATTCGCTAGTATCTGGGCACAAATGGCTTGGAGTAGATATTGGGGCTGGGATCCTAAAGAAGTTTGGGCGCTTATAACATTCTTATATTATGCGATATTCTTACATTTAAGATTAGGTAAAGGTTGGGAAGGCAGAAAATCAGCATGGTTAGCTGTTGGTGGCCTTGCAATCATTCTATTTAATGTTATTGCCGTTAACTTAATAGTAGCTGGTTTACATTCTTATGCTTAAAAAATGCTAGAAGGGAGTCAACGAAGCATGACAGATCGTATTTTAGTAGTAGATGATGAAGATAGAATTCGAAAATTAGTTAAAATGTATCTCGAAAGAGAAGGTTATGAGACTGATGAAGCGGATAATGGCCAAGATGCCTTAGATAAAGCTTTAAATGAAGATTATGACTGCATATTGTTAGACTTAATGTTACCTGAAATAGATGGAATCGAAGTTTGTAAGAGAGTAAGAGAAACAAAATCAACACCTATTATTATGCTAACAGCTAAAGGTGAAGAAAATAATCGCGTTGAAGGTTTTGAAATTGGGGCAGATGATTATATCGTCAAACCATTTTCACCTAGAGAAGTTGTCTTACGCGTAAAAGCATTACTAAGACGTACAACGAATCATTCAATGGTTAATCAAACTAATACAGCTAAAGATTTAATTGTATTTGAAAACTTAGTCATTGATAATGACGCACATCGCGTATTAGCAGATCAAAAAGAAGTAAATTTAACGCCTAAAGAGTATGAATTATTATTATATTTAGCAAAATCACCTGATAAAGTGTTTGATAGAGAACAACTGTTAAAAGAAGTTTGGCACTATGAATTTTATGGTGATTTAAGAACAGTTGATACACATGTTAAAAGATTGCGTGAAAAGTTAAATAGAGTTTCTGAAGATGCTGCACAAATGATTCATACTGTATGGGGCGTCGGTTATAAATTTGAGGTTCCTGAATAATGAATCGGTTAAATAGTGTTGTTGTAAAACTGTGGTTATCTATTATTTTAATAGTAACGACAGTTTTACTTTTATTAAGCGGATTTCTTATAACTTTCTTACAATCTTATAATACATCTACTACAGGTGAAAATTTATATAATAATGCAAGCAAAATAGAACGATTATTGCTGAGCTCACATGAAAAAGAATCAGCGATTGATTATGCGAGAGAACTTGTTGAAGACCCAGCTGGACTCATTATCGTTAAAAATAGCGACGATTTAACAGCAAAGTCTGAAGATCCGTTAAAAGAAGTCATGATCAATGAGATCAGAACTAATCATGCATTCGACAAAGTATTTAATGAAGATAAACATGTATTGAAAGAAATCAATTTAACTTATAACGGTGAGAAACATCAATATATTTTATTAGGATATCCTTCTCAAGCTTTTCCTGAAGAAGATGCAGGTATCTTTTTATTCCAAGATATCAATTCCATCAAAGAAGCTCAAAATGTTGTCACACTGAGTATACTTGTTTCAGCCATTATATTATTAATCGTGAGTACGGTGTTCGCATTCTTCCTTTCAAACAGAATAACGAAACCTTTAATTCAACTTAAACACGCTGCCTTTAAAGTTGCTAAAGGGCACTACACTGAAAAAGTACCGATCTATACACGTGATGAAATAGGCGAGCTCGGTTTAGCATTTAATAAAATGAGTAAAGATATACGTACAAACATTGATGATGTTAAATCGAAAAACAATATACAAGAAAAACTCATTAATTCAATGATAGATGGTGTGCTAGGCATCAATGATAAGAATGAAATCATTATTTCTAACTCCAAAGCTGACACATTCTTAAATGAAGTAAAAGAGTTTGATCATGTTGATATATCTACGCAAAGAAATGACACATTTAAAGAAAAGAATACGCAGTTTTTCGAATACGAATTGGGTCATAAATATTATGTCGTGATATCAACATATATCGATAGCATTCAAAATGATGGTTCATCAGGTATAGTCGTAATCATTCGTGATATGACAGACGAACACCATATGGATCAAATGAAAAAAGACTTTATCGCAAGTGTTTCACACGAATTAAGAACACCAATATCTATGTTACAAGGTTATACTGAAGCAATAGTAGATGGTATTGTAACAGAGAAGAAAGACGTAGATGATTTCTTATATATTATTTTAGATGAGTCTAAGAGGTTAAGTAGATTGATTAATGAATTATTAGAAGTCGCAAAAATGGATGCTGAAGGTATTAAAGTTCATTTAGACGAATTTAATATTTCTACTTTAATGAACAAAATTGATACTAAATTCTTACCGCAAGCTAGAGAAAATGGTTTGAATTTATCCGTTAAACATATTGGAAATCTTACAAATTGGTATGGTGATAGTGATCGTGTCGAGCAGATTTTAACGAATTTAATCGATAACGCGATTAGATACACTCATCAAAATGATTCTATTAATGTCGTCTTTGATGATACGGATGAAGAAGACTTTGTAATAACTGTCCAAGATAGTGGCGTAGGTATTGCTAAAGAACATTTAGATCAAATATTTGATCGTTTTTATAAAGTTGACGCTTCTCGCACGAGAGGTAAACACGGAACAGGACTTGGTCTCTTTATCGTCCAAAAAATTATAGATGCACATCATGGAACGATTAAAGTCGATAGTAAAGAGGGTGAAGGTACTCAATTTACAATAACTTTACCAAAAGTTTAAATTGTTGAGTTATTTAGATGAAAATACCTGACCAATGTGCTAATATATATTTTGTAATTAAAACTAAATAAAAAAATTCATCTTCGGGGTTTGGTGAAATTCCATACCGGCGGTTAAAGCCCGCGACCCAATATATGTATGTATATTGGCTGACTTAGTGAAAATCTAAGGCCGACAGTTAAAGTCTGGATGGGAGAAGATGGAGGAAAAATCTAGTCTTGGCTAGGTTTATTTTGCGATAATTTTTCCTCCTATTCTTACGAGATGAATAGGAGGAGTTTATATGTCTAACGATAACAAAACAAAACGCTTACTTACTGTAAGTATGCTCATCGCAATCAGCTTTATTTTGATGTTTTTGAAATTTCCATTGCCATTTTTACCACCATATTTAACAATGGATTTCAGTGATATTCCTGTGCTTGTCGCAACATTTGCGTTCGGTCCAGTTTCAGGTATATTAGTAGCATTATTTAAAAACGTATTGAATTTCTTAATTGTGTCTCATGAACCAATTGGAAATACGGCTAACTTTTTAGCATCAATATGTCTCGTAATTCCAACTTACTATTTCTATCGCATGAAAAAAACAAAATTATTTATGGGATATGGATTAGCAGTTGGTACAATCTTGATGACAATTCTTATGAGTTTAATGAATTACTTTGTTCTATTACCTTTATACGGACAAATTATGAATCTTGCAGATATCGCACATAATTTAAAATTAATCGTATCTGCCGGTATTATTCCATTCAATTTAATTAAAGGTATTGTCATTTCAGTCATATACATTTTAATATTTGATAAACTTAAATCTATTATAAAATAAAGAAAGGCTAGGACCTCGCGTCCTAGCCTTTCTCATATATATTATTCGAACTTAAGTGCGTCTCCGTCGAATGATTCATCTGCTATTTTAATTGAATCTGTCGGACAACCTTCGAAAGCATCTTCCATATCTTCTAATAATTCCTCTGGTACAGCTTCAATTCCCTTATTGTCGTCTAGTATTACGTAGGCGATTCCCTCATCATCATAGTCGTAAATATCAGGGGCAGCTGCTCCACATGCGCCACATGCTATACATGTATCCATATCTACTATTGTGTATTTAGCCAAAATTTTCGCCTCCTTTAAAAAACATGCTACACTTATTATACATACTTATTTTAGTGATAACACTTATATATTTCAACATATTTATGTTATTTGAGGTGACTTATTTGAAACAGATTATACTGAAAACCCTTTCCATGAAGCATGAAAACAAAACTGATAAAAGTATTTATAATATTTTAATCGGTAAAAAGACCCATCAAACATATTTTGATGCAACAATTGAACATTTAAAATTGTATTATGGCTGTTTGCCAAATTTGAAATTTGAACAATTCGAACAAATTATTAACGAACCTATAGAACATATTGATGAGCCAATTATAGGCGACTTTTTCTATAGTCAGGCCATTCAATCTGTTAATACAATCTTATTATTAACTCAGATGATTAGTCAAAAAAAGCATAACCATTTAACGTATCAACCGATCATCAATGATAAAGAGATACAATTTAAAGCTAAAGAAATTTATGTACTTATTAAAGAAATAGGTGAAGATCATTTTATAGAAGAGATTTATCAATTATTTGAAGACATGAATACATACTTCCAAACAATTTATATTCACTATTTATTAGCAGGTTTTCGTGAAACACCGTATACTATAGAACAAATTTCATTGATTGAAGAAATTGGTATAATGGATTTAAGAGAACATTTAGTAGAAGAATATCAATTTATCCAAGTAGCGATACAAAATAAAGAACGTTACCCAATATTATCTCAGATAAACTATCAACCGCTGTTAAACCAACAAACGTTCACTACATACGAATTATTAAATCGCACATATGATATGGATCAACTCGCAAATATCAAACGTGTTAAGACACATACTATTCACGACCATATTATAGAGATGTACATTAAAGGTTATTTAAATGATAAGAATTTATATATTAGTGATGACCAATACGCAAGATTTGTAGAAGTTATTCAACAAACACCTAATCAAAATTTAAAATTTTACTATGAAGCGTTAAATGATTTTACATATTTCGAAATCAAACTCATGTATGTTTGTTATGCAATGGAGGGATTAAATGCTACAACAAGAACTTAAAAAGTATTTTGGATATGATCATTTTAGAAGTGGGCAAGAGGAAACAGTCCAAAACATATTAGACGGTCATGATGTGTTGAGCATTCTTTCAACTGGCGCTGGGAAAAGTTTGTGTTATCAATTGCCAGCTTATATAACAGGGGGCAGAGTGCTCGTTATTTCTCCACTTATTTCTTTAATGGATGATCAAGTCGTTCAAATGAAATTAAATGGTGAGAAGAATGCTGTTACAATCCATTCTGCTATTGATACAAAAGAAAGGGCAGACATATTTAGAAACTTATCAAATTATCAATTTATATTTTGTAGCCCAGAATTTATATATGAAGAACATAATTTTAGACGCTTTAAATCAATTGGTTTTAAATATATTGTCTTAGATGAAGCACACTGTTTAAGTGAATGGGGCTTTGATTTTAGGCCACACTATGCACTGATTTCAAAAGTCACACAATACTTTAAAGAAGCGCAAGTTATCGCACTGTCAGCAACATTGACAAATAAAATGATGGAAGATATAGAAATCATTACTAAGCGCCATTTTAAAATACATAAAGAAGGACTCAATCGTTCAAATATTATGTATCATCATGTTAATTTTGATAGTGAAGAAGAAAAAGATCATTATCTATTAGACGCATTAAAAGACTCAGGACCAACCATTATCTATGTATCATCTAAGAAGAAATGTCATGAATTAGCTGAAATGATTTATAAAGAAGGCTTTTTAACAGGGATATATCACGGAGATTTAAATTATCAAGAAAGAACAACTGTTCAAACTCAGTTTATCAATAACGATATTAAAATCATTGTCGCTACAAGTGCTTTTGGAATGGGTATTAATAAACAAGATGTACGAACCGTTATTCATTACCATTTACCTACGTCACCTTCAAAATATATACAAGAAGTAGGACGTGCAGGACGTGATGGCAAAGCTTCTCAAGCAATTAGTTTATTTACATCAAGTGATATTCATATTTTAAGCCATTTAGCTAATGAGCATGGAATTGATATAGATATGCTTAATTTATTCGAACAAGGGTATCAACTAAATGAGGAGATATCTAAAAATATCCAGTATCTTCTTGAATTATATCCACTTAACCAATTAAAAGAGAAAATCCAATCTGAGCAGAACCAAAAACAATATGCATTTAGTTTTATGAGAAATTATATTCAAATCGATACATGTAGACGCACATATTTAATGAACTATTTTAATGAACATGTGACTCAAGATAATCATTGTTGTGACAATTGTAAGAATGCAAATTTATTAAAATTACCAAATATAAAAGAAGTCAAATTCAAAACTTCTTATAAAAATAGATTAAATGCAATATTTTAATAGGATTGCTTTACTTGATAAGTTCAACAAGGATATAATAAAGTATAATTCAATATATACAAAAAGATAATGATGAGGTGAGTTTATTGTCTAAAGATAATTTTAAAGACGAATTCGAAAAAAGTCGTCAAAAGATAGAACGACCTGAAGACAAGACACAAGAAGTAGAAAACAACAACGAAGAGGTACACGATAAAAGTCAGCCAAATCGAAAAGAAACAGACAACAAAAAAGAAGAAAAACAACAAAGTAAACAAGAACAACAATATCCACCAAGAGGCGCATTAAGAAGACAACGTAGAAAAGAAGAAGCTAATAAACAGAAAGCAAAAGAAGAACAACCTAAACAAGAAACACCTAAAGCTTCAGAAACACCAAATAACGAAGATAAGTCTTCTAAAAAAGCTGGAGCAGCTGGCGCTGCAGGTGCAGTTGGTGCCGGAGCAGCAGGTGCAAGTGCTGTTAACGCCAATAAAAACACTCAAAATAATAATCCAAAACAAAAAAGGTCTTTAACAGATAAACCTGAAACTGAGGATCAGCAGCCTAAAGATCAAAATGATCATAAAAAAGCTGCAGGTTCTGCTACTGGTGCAGGCGCTAGTGCTGCAAGTAATTCTGCAAAACAGAATAATGCTAAAGATCAAAACAAAAAAGAGTCTCAAAAAGATAAATCAAAAGGTAAAAAAGGTGCAGCAGCCGCTGCCGGAGCTGCCGCAGTTGGTGCTGGTGTAGCAGCATCTGCTTCATCAAATAATAACAACAAACAAGAATCAAACAGTAAAGATAACAAAGACAAGCAATCTAAAAACAAAAAAGGTGCAGCCGCAGCAGTTGGCGCTGGCGCAGCAGGTGCTGCAGGAGGCGGATCTGCCGGTGGAGGTACACCACCAAGTAATGGTAGCGGTGGACAAAACGGCGATGATGGAAACTCAAATAAATTCAAGAAAGCACTTGTTCCTATAATAGCTGCAATTCTTATACTTGGTGCACTTGCTTTATTCTTAGGTATGTACTTAAATGGTGCAAATAAAGATAATGGTAAAGAAATTGCTGAAAAAACAGAGCAAACAAATAGTGACGCTAAGAAAAAAGCTGATGAACAAGCTGAAAAAGATAGAGCTAAAAAAGAAGACGAAGATAAAGCAAAAGAATCAAATGAAGACTCTGACAAAAACAGTGATTCAAGCGACTCAAATAATGCTTCTGAAAACAGCTCAGACGAAAGTAACTCAGATTCAGACGCAAACGCAAATAGCACTGAAGATAGCCAAAGCAACCAAGATCAAAACAGTGACGATAGCGTAAATCAATATAGTGATAGCGCAAGTAACGAAGATGTACAAAATGCAGCTGATGATGCAGCTAACAACCAAACAAATCAAAATACACAAAGTAATCAAAACCAAAATCAGTCTCAAGAATCACATACTGTAACTGGTAAAGAAAACTTATACCGTATTGCGATACAATATTATGGTAGTGGATCACCAGAAAATGTAGAAAAAATTAGACAAGCAAATGGTATTTCTGGCAATGAAATATCTCAAGGTCAGAATTTAGTAATACCATAGACATAAACAAAAGGGGATGGCTTTATGTATTTAACGAACATTATGATACCAAAAGAAAAATGTTATATCGCGAATCCGAAAGATACGATTCACTCAGCACTTGATAAGTTAGAACATCATGGTATTGATGGGTTACCAGTAGTTGCTGATGGAAAGTATATTGGCATGATCACGAGATATAGTATTTTTAGACATTACTTCTTCAAAAAAGAAAATGTCTCAAGGGATGAATTTATTGAAAGTACTAAAATTGAAGAAATCTTAACATTAGATTTACACTCATTAAATGCAAACCAAGTAGTAGAAGAATCACTACTTAATCTGCAAGACTTTCCAATATTAGCAGTTGTAAATGATGAAAAAGATTTTCTTGGTATCGTAACAAGATATGATGTAATGGAACAATTTAAATCAGCATTCGGCATGAAACAAAAAGGAATCCGTATTGCGATTACTTCTGTAGAAGCTGAAGGCAGAATTAAACGATTATCAAGTATCATTGCGAAATTCAAACTCAACACAATATCATTTGTAACATTTGATGAAACAGATAAAATGTACCGCAGAATGATCATCAAAGTTGAGAAAACAAACAATTTAGACAAATTCATTAAGTATTTAGGAAAAAATGGATTCAAAGTACTTGATGTATCAGAAGAATAAATTAAGTAAGAACCTGAACATGTGAAATGTTCAGGTTCTTTTCATTTTGGCGAAGTTATATATGGTGATAGGTATCTGTTATGAACACTTCTCGCTAAACTTGTTCGTAACGAGGGTCTTGTGAACACTTCTGCCCAAACTTGTTCATAACGGGGGTCTTGTGAACACTTCTGCCCAAACTTGTTCGTAACGAGGGTGTTAGTTACAAAAGTCGACCGAAGTGTTACTACTGGTATCCTTATTTGCACTTCTCACCAAAACTGCTCATAACGCACCCAGTATTTGCACTTCTAACCAAAACTACTAATAACAACCTCAGTATTTGCACTTCTCACTCAACTTGCTTTTAATGACCACACCACACTTCACTCCCGATCTTTTCATATATTCAGTTTCATTTTATTTTACTAATCTCGCATTATTGATATAATGATTGAGGATATTATAAGGAGTGAAAGTACATGCAAGAATATGAAAGCTTAATAATCGGTGGTGGCCCTTGTGGATTGAGTGCAGCAATCGAACAGAAGAGAAAAGGTATTAATGCTGTCGTGATTGAGAAAGGTAATGTTGTAGATGCCATTTATCATTATCCTACTCATCAAACATTCTTTTCTTCTAGTGATAAACTTGGTATTGGTGATGTACCATTTATCGTTGAAGATTTAAAACCTAAAAGAAATCAAGCACTCGTTTATTATAGAGAAGTCGTTAAACATCACCAACTTGATGTAAGAACTTTTGAAGAAGTATTAGCTGTTAAAAAGGTTGATAATAGATTTTTAGTATCAACAACTAAACAAACGTATAAAGTTAGATTCTTAACAATTGCTACTGGTTACTATGGTCAACCAAACGAATTAGAAGTAGAAGGTCAAGAATTAAGTAAAGTGATGCATTATTTCAAAGAAGCTCATCCGTACTTTAATCAAGACGTTGTTATTATTGGCGGCAAGAATTCAGCTGTAGATGCAGCAATTGAATTAGAAAAAGCAGGTGCAAATGTAACAGTCTTATACCGTGGATCAGAATACTCTAAAAGTATTAAACCATGGATATTACCTAACTTTGATTCATTAGCAAAACACGAAAAAATCACGATGCATTTTAACAGTGAAGTAGAACGTATCGATGAAGACACACTTACATTCAATAAAGAAGGTAAATCATATACAATTAAAAATGACTTCGTCTTTGCTATGATCGGTTATCACCCTGATTATAAATTCTTAGAATCTTGTGGCGTAGAAACAATTACAAATGAATTTGGAACTGCACCTTCATATAATAAAGATACAATGGAATCGAATGTTGAGAATTTATATATCGCTGGTGTTATAGCTGCTGGTAACGATGCTAACACGATATTTATCGAAAATGGTAAATTCCATGGTGGCACAATTGCACAAGATATTGAAAGAAAAAAACAAACACCTTTAGAATCATAAAAACAACCATGTTATTGGACAATTAGCCAGTAACATGGTTATTTTTTATGCGAAATATTCAACTAAATTTTCTTTAGATAAATGATTACTTAAACCAACAAGTAGTTTAAGACGTGCTTTCTGTCCATTTAATCCGTTTGATAATATAATACCCATTTGTTGAAGTTGGTATCCGCCGCCTTCATATGCGTATATACCTCCTACAATTCCATTAAATGAACGTGAAACCATTACAACCGGAATATCAGCATCGAGCAAGTTCTGAATTCCTTGTAATGCAGTAGGTGGCATGTTGCCTTGACCAAGCGCTTCTATAATTAGACCATCGTATTGTTTTTCTACAAAGAAATCTAATAAATCACTTGATAGATCCATGTGAGCTTTTACAATGCCTATTTTGATATTCGGATTGATGTTTGGATATTTTTTATATGGAAAAGGTTGATGATGGAATATGACATGCGTCTTTGTAACACTGCCAATTGGTCCATAGTTAGGACTTTGGAAAGTACTCGTGTTTGACGTATGTGTTTTGGTTACATTTTTAGCTGTATGAATTTCATCATTGAATACAACCATAACCCCTTTATTTTGAGCTTCATCTGTAGATGCTACTTTTAAAGCTGAAACATAATTGTATAACCCATCTGAACCTATTTCATTTGAAGATCTCATGGCACCTGTTAAAATAATAGGTAAGTTCGTCTCTATTGTTAAATCTAGTAAATACGCCGTTTCTTCTAAAGTATCTGTTCCATGTGTAATCACAAATGCATCATATTCATCTTTATCAATTGATTCCGTAATAATATCTTTCAATTGATTAATATATTGATTATTCATATGTGGGGAAGGTACTTGGAATGGATTTATTTCTGTAATATCACCTAGAGATTGTATAAATGCTTGATGTCTATGCATCGGATGTTCAGCATTTGTTTCTACTTTACCTGTATCTTTATCTTCAGACATACTAATTGTTCCACCAGTATGTATAACTAATATTCTCTTCATTTCTTTCCTCCTATTCATATGATTATAATTTATGATAAAATATATAAGATTAAAGAACAAGAGAGGTTATACAAATGAAAAAAATAAATATAGCAATAGATGGTCCAGCAGCAGCTGGTAAAAGTACAATCGCTAAACTCGTAGCGCAACATTTTAATATGATATATGTAGATACAGGCGCTATGTATAGAGCGATTACACTTTATTATATTGAGCAAGAATCAGAAGACTTTGACCATCTTGTTAAAGAAATTGACTTAAAAATCGTATTAGATAACGGGCAACGTGTTATTTTAAACGGTAAAGATGTTTCAGAAAGAATCAGAGAAAATGATGTAACCGAAAAAGTTTCATATGTGGCCTCTAAAGAACCTGTAAGAACATTTTTAGTAGAAGAACAACAAAGATTAGCAGATGAGAAAAATGTCGTAATGGATGGTAGAGATGTTGGTACAACAGTATTGCCTGATGCAGAATTAAAAGTATATATGATAGCATCTGTTGAAGAACGTGCCATTAGAAGATTTAAAGATAATGAATTACGCGGAATCGAATCTGATATCGAATCATTAAAGATTGATATTGAACGTCGTGACCAATATGATATGAATCGTGAAATCTCACCTTTAGTGAAAGCAGAAGATGCTATTAGTATCGATACAACTGGATTGTCAATTGAAGAAGTGACAAATAAGATTGTCGAACTTGCAAAAAGCAAAATGCTCTAAATAGTTCGAATTTCTTGACAATTTAGCCGCTTTATAAGAAGTTATTATTATGATATTTATTTAAAGGAGGCAATTTTGATGACGGAAGAATTCAACGAATCCATGATAAATGAAGTGCAAGAAGGTGACAAAGTTAAGGGTACTGTACAACAAGTAGAAGATAAACATGTAGTTGTGCATATAGTGGGTGGTAAATTTGATGGCATCATTCCAATTAGCCAACTGTCAACTCAACACATCGAAACAGCTAACGAAGTCGTCAATATTGGTGATGAAATCGAAGCATTCGTAACTAAAATCGAACAAAATGATGAAAGCGGACATTATATATTATCGAAACGTAAATTAGATGAAAATCTATCATACGAAAAGTTACAAAAGATTTTAGAAGATGACGACACAATCGAAGCTAAAGTAACTGAAGTTGTTAAAGGCGGTTTAGTCGTTGATGCTGGTATTAGAGGCTTTATTCCAGCTTCATTAATCTCTGTGAACTATATTGATGATTTCTCTGACTATTTAGGTAAAGTATTAACACTTAAAGTTGAAGAGTTAGATCAAACAAATAACAGAGTCATTTTAAGTCACAAGAAAGTTGAACAAGAAGCATTAAGTTCTAAAAAAGAAGACTTACTCAATAATATTTCACAAGGTGATGTATTAGAAGGTACTGTCGCTAGAATTGCGAACTTTGGTGCATTCATTGACTTAGGTGGCGTAGATGGACTTGTACATGTATCTGAGTTATCTCACGATCATGTTAAATCACCTGACGAAGTTGTAAAAGTTGGCGATACAGTTAAAGTTAAAGTACGTGCTGTCGATAGAGAAGCAGAAAGAATTTCTTTATCTATTAAAGACACGTTACCAAGCCCATTTGAACAAATCGATTCACAATTCACTGTTGGTGATATCGTACCTGGTAAAGTCGTACGTTTAGCTCAATTCGGAGCATTTGTAGAAATCGCGCCTGGCTTACAAGGTTTAGTTCATATTTCTCAAATCAGCCACGAGCACATCGGTAATCCTGACGAAGTATTAGAAAAAGGACAAGATGTACAAGTGAAAATTCTTGCTGTCGATAAAGATGAAGAAAGAATTTCTTTATCTATTAAAGATACAATCGAACAAGAAACTGATTTTGATGAATCATATTTAAACCAACAAGATACAGATGATGACAATCCTACTTTAGGAGATGTCTTCGGAGATAAATTAAAAGATTTTAAATTATAATATGTGTGTATATAAGAGACTGGAACATAATGAAATGTTTCAGTCTTTTTTAGTTTTTTAATTCGATAGGCTAAATAGTCATCATATGTTAAAATAGAAAGGATTATGAAAGAGAGGAAGTAGGTTTATGACGAAACCCATTATAGCAATTGTAGGTAAACCAAATGTAGGGAAATCTACAATTTTTAATAGAATTATAGGCGAGAGGGTATCTATCGTTGAAGATACACCTGGTATAACAAGAGATAGAATATATTCAAGTGGAGAATGGTTAACACATGACTTCAACTTAATAGATACAGGCGGAATAGATTTAGGTGATGAACCTTTCCAACAACAAATAAGAGCACAAGCAGAAGTTGCAATTGATGAAGCGGATGTTATTATCTTTATGGTTAATGGTCGTGAAGGTGTAACACAAGCTGATGAAATGGTCGCTAAAATATTATACAAATCAAATAAACCTGTCGTATTAGCAGTTAATAAAATTGATAATCCAGAAATGCGTAGTGAAATCTATGACTTTTATTCATTAGGATTTGGTGAGCCATTCCCAATCTCAGGTTCACATGGTCTAGGTTTAGGTGACTTATTAGATGAAGCGGCTAAACATTTCCCTGAAGATGACGAACCAGATTATGATGATGAAACAATTAGACTATCACTAATCGGTCGACCAAACGTGGGTAAATCTAGTTTAATCAATGCCATTCTTGGAGAAGAACGTGTTATTGTTTCACCAATTGCTGGTACAACAAGAGATGCGATTGATACAATATACACATATGATGATCAAGAATATGTATTAATTGATACTGCAGGTATGAGAAAGAAAGGTAAAGTATACGAAAGTACTGAAAAATATTCAGTATTACGTGCTTTAAAAGCCATCGAACGTTCTAATGTCGTACTTGTTGTGATCGACGCTGAAGAAGGCATCATTGAACAAGACAAAAAAGTTGCTGGATATGCGCATGAAGCCGGTAAAGCAATTGTCATTGTTGTTAATAAGTGGGATACAGTTGAAAAAGATTCGAAAACAATGAAGAAGTTTGAAGAAAAGGTTCGAGATAACTTCCAATTCTTAGACTATGCGCCAATTGCTTTCGTATCAGCATTAGAAAAATCACGCTTAAAAACATTATTCCCATTAATTACGATGGCAGATGAAAACCATCGTAAACGTGTACAAAGTTCTACACTTAATGAAGTTATTACAGATGCTGTTGCGATGAATCCAACGCCTACTGATAATGGTAGAAGGTTAAACATTTTCTATGCAACACAAGTAGCGATTCAACCGCCAACATTTGTAATATTTGTTAATGATGTTGAATTAATGCATTTCTCTTACAAACGTTTCTTAGAAAATCGTATAAGAGATGCGTTCGGTTATGAAGGTACACCAGTTCATTTAATCTCAAGAAAAAGAAACTAATATTAAAGGATTGATAACTATGACAAATATAACTGTGTTTGGTACAGGAAGTTGGGGTACTGCTTTAGCAAATGTATTAGCAGACAACCAACATAATGTATTAATGTGGGGTAAAACTGAAACGACAATTAACGAAATCAACAAGGAACATAAAAATACAAAATATTTAAAAGAAATCACTTTAAATGAAAATATTAAAGCAACAACTGATTTAAAAGATGCTGTCCATCATGCATCTATCTTTATTATAGCTGTTCCGACAAAAGCCATTCGTGAAGTGAGTGAAAACATTAATGAAATCGCTTATGGCAAAAAAGTATTCATCCATGTATCTAAAGGTATCGAACCTGGCACTTTCAAACGTATTTCTGAAATGATTGAAGAATCAATCGATAGCAAAATAAATGGCGGTATCGCAGTATTATCAGGACCAAGTCATGCAGAAGAAGTTGCGATTAAACATCCAACAACAGTTTCAGTATCATCTGAAAACGAAGAAGTTGCTCGCTTAGCTCAAGATTTATTTATGACGGATTATTTCCGTGTATATACGAACAATGATCTTGTTGGTATTGAAATAGGTGGCGCGTTAAAAAATATCATTGCACTTGCTGCTGGTATAACTGATGGCATCGGATATGGTGACAATGCGAAAGCAGCACTTATGACGAGAGGTTTAGCTGAAATAACACGATTAGGTGTTAAAATGGGCGCTGATCCTATGACGTTCTTAGGTCTTGGTGGTATCGGTGACTTAATCGTTACTTGTACTTCTGTACATTCACGAAATTGGAAATGCGGAAATATGCTTGGTAAAGGGGCTACATTAGACGAAGCGTTAGAAGAAATGAATATGGTCGTTGAAGGTGTAAGAACAACAGAAGCTGCTTACAACTTGGCAAAAGAATATGATGTTGAAATGCCAATAACATCAGGTTTATATAAAGTGTTATTCGAAGATTATCCAGTTTCTGAAGGTGTCAAAGATCTTATGGAACGTGACAAAAAGTCAGAGAATATTTAAGCAAGAGGGGTATTTAAATGTTTGATATATCAAGAATGGATTTAATGTGGGTGTCATTTTATTCTATTGGTTTTATGATTTTGGCAATTATACTCGTATATTTATCAAGATTTAAATTAAAAAATAAAATCATCAGTAGTATAACAATGTTTTTAGCAGTCATTTCTCTTATTATTGCTGGTATCTTTATGATTGTTGTATTAGGTGGATCCAGCCATGCATAATTACAAAAAAATATCGATCTTATTAATATTAAGTACTTTAATTTTGTCAGCTTGTGCTTTTCCTAATAAAGAGAAAACAGAAAACCAAGTGCCAGCGAAAGACCAATTAAGTATGGTTCAAACAGCGGTAGATGAATACAAAAAGGCGAGTGGTGGGTTATTACCTATCAAAGATAGAGATGATAGTTATTCATTATACTTAAAACACCCAGTTGACTTTAATAAATTAAAGCCAAAGTTCTTATCTCAATTACCAGGTAATTCATTTGAGAACGGCGGTATTTATCAATATGTAATCATGGATGTCGACAAAGACCCTAAAGTGCATTTAATCGATTTAAGAACGTCAGAAGTCTTAAAAGATATTCGAATTCGAATAGATGCATCAGGTAAACCATTACAATTAGGCAAAAAAGTTGCACCTAATGTATATGAAATTGAATACAAAAAATATGGTTTCAAAAAACAGCCAACTGTTCCGAGTCCATATAGTAATGAACGATTACCAGTATATATGAACGGCGGAAATGATTTTGTTATTGATTATAGATTAGATTTAGCAAAAGCAATTAAAAAAGAAAAATCACTTCCTAAACCAGGACAAGATATTCGATATTTATTATACAAAGATTCACCGATATTACCGGCTTATTCGCCTGAATTTACAATAAATAGTAAAAATGAGCCTGTTTTTAAATCAAAAGTGAAAAAATATTAATAAAAATATAGAAATTATGCATTTATAGCTTGTAAATCGTTGCAGTGGCACAGGTTGTTGTGTTAAAGTCTTATCATAATGGTATTTATACATATCATTAGATAACCTTTTGGGAGGTGAAATTGAAATGAACAAAACAGAATTAATCAACTCAGTAAGTGAAAAAGCTAATTTAACTAAAAAAGAAGCTGGTCTTGCTGTAGATGCAGTGTTCGAATCAATTCAAAAATCTTTATCTGACGGTGAAAAAGTACAATTAATTGGTTTCGGTAACTTTGAAGTACGCGAAAGAGCTGCTCGTAAAGGACGTAACCCACAAACTGGTAAAGAAATTGATATCCCTGCAAGCAAAGTTCCAGCTTTTAAAGCAGGTAAAGCATTAAAAGATGCAGTTAAATAATTGATTGTATCAAAGCCCTTTTTAAGGGCTTTTTTTATTTGTCTTATTTCTTTATATGAAATGAATATATGCATTTTCAATTCATTTAACTTAGTGTTAAGATATATAGGTGATATTGTTGAGGTGATAAGATGGATAAAATTGAAAAAATTTATAAAAAAGATATTTCTAATTTGTTAAAAGGTGTAGAGAATAGTAATGTACCTGTAGTTAACCCAATCATAGCTGACGTATTAGATAAAATGAACATCGATACTAATGCTAAGTTAGCTACATTATCTATTGATGCCTCAATGCGCTTTTTAAATAGAATAGGCGAGCCAAATGTTTCTAATCAAGATATCTTAATAGGTGATCTTGTTAGTGCATATTTTTATAAATGTGCTACATTAAATAAAGACCTCGTATTTTTAGATATTATGACTCAAGCAATTAGTAAACAAAATGAATTAAAACAAACGTTGGCTCATGATAAAATAAATCAAGATACAGCTATTATAAAAGAAATAGAGTCAATCTTTATTACAACAGTGATTGATTACTACAAAATTAATATGGATAAAGAAAACTTAAAAGATCAAATTTATGCATATTATTATTAAAGAATAACTACATTTTTAAACTTAAAGGAATGAATAACTAGTGGATAATAAATCGAAATCAGAACACGTACATGAAGTTTTCCAAAATATATCAGGTAAATATGATACATTAAATAATATCATCAGCTTCGAGCAACATAAAAGATGGCGTAAATATACAATGAAACAAATGGATGTTAAACCAGGTTCTAAAGCTTTAGATGTTTGCTGTGGAACTGCAGATTGGACAATTCAATTAAGTCACGCTGTCGGACCATATGGTGAAGTAGTTGGTATCGACTTTAGTGAGAATATGCTAGAAGTCGGTAAGAAGAAAACAGACAACATGGCAAATATTCATTTAATTCATGGTGATGCTATGAACTTACCATTCGAAGATAATGAATTTGATTATGTCACAATCGGATTCGGCTTACGAAACGTACCCGATTATAAACATGTCTTAAGTGAACTTAAGAGAGTCGTTAAACCAGGCGGTATGGTTGTATGTCTAGAAACAAGTCAACCAACAATGCCAGTATTCAAACAATTATATAGATTTTATTTCAAAAATATCATGCCACTATTCGGTAAAATTTTTGCAAAATCTTTACAAGAATACAACTGGTTACAAGAATCTGCCGGAAACTTCCCTGGCAAAAAAGAATTAGCAGAAATGTTTGCTGATGTTGGTTACGAAAGAATTAAAGTAAAAAGCTTCACTGGCGGCGTTTCAGCAATGCATTTAGCTTACAAACCTAAATAACAAGGTGATTACATGTATGACAAAACTAAAATTCATATAAATAAAGAAGTAAAAGAAATAGAAAAACAATTGAATAGTTATATAAATAGTGATCAAAACACTATAAACGAAGCTTGCCAATATTTATTAACTTCTGGTGGTAAACGTATACGACCATTATTTACTTTAATTGCAAGTCAATTTGGCGAGCATTATTCAAGAGATGTAATCACTGTAGCAACTACATTAGAACTTATACATATGGCCAGTTTAGTTCATGATGATGTCATTGATAAAAGTGACAAAAGAAGAGGTAAGCCAACTATAGCAAAGAAGTGGGATGTGCAAACTGCAGTTATTACAGGTAATTATTTATTATCTCAATCTTTAAATGCAGTTAGCCAAATAGAACATCCAAAGCTACATGAACAATTAGCAAATGGTATTATCGAAGTGTGTCTTGGAGAACTATTTCAATTCGAAGATCAATTCGTTTCAAATCAATCGATAACAAATTATCTACGTAGAATTAAACGTAAGACCGCATTGCTTATTTCATTATCTACAGAATTAGGTGCGTACGCTGCACGAGCAGATGATGAAACTGTGAAGAAGTTAACTAAAATTGGATATTACATTGGTATGAGTTATCAAATAGTTGATGACATCCTAGATTTTACGAGTACTGAAAAGAAACTCGGTAAACCAGTTGGATCTGATTTAAGAAACGGACATTTAACTTTACCAGTCTTATTAAGAATGAAAAATTCATCAGATTTTAAAGCAAGTATTAACCAACTACAACCAGATAGTCCTTCAGAAGTATTTGACGGATTAGTTCAAGAAATTATTAAATCACCAGAATTACAAAAATCTAAAGAAGTAAGCAATCATTATTTACAAAAAGCAGAAAATTTAATTGATACATTAAATAATGAATCAGGTAAAAAAATGCTATTGGAAATAATTGTGAAAATAAGAGATAGAAACCATTAGAAAGCGCTTGCAAGTATGCGTAGTCAATGATAAACTTATCTTGGATTTACATAAAACAAAGGTAGGGATTACGCAATGGAAAGAACTTTTTTAATGATTAAACCTGATGCAGTACAAAGAAACTTAATCGGTGAAGTCGTTTCACGATTAGAAAGAAAAGGCTTGAAATTAGTTGCAGCTAAATTATTCCAAGCTAATGAAGAATTAGCTAAAGAACATTATGCTGAACATGTTGAGAAACCTTTCTTCAATGATTTAGTAAGCTTTATTACATCAGGACCAGTATTTGCAATGGTAGTAGAAGGTAAGAATGTAGTAGAAGTAACAAGAACACTTGTTGGTGAAACAAACCCTACTAAAGCAGCGCCAGGTACGATAAGAGGGGATTATGGTATCGACTTAGGCAGAAACATTATTCATGGATCAGATTCAAACGAATCAGCAGAACGTGAAATTGGTCTCTGGTTTAATCAATCAGAACTAAATGATTATAAATTAAACAATGAAAATTGGGTTTACGAAAAATAAATACAATAGAGGAGTAGTTCAACAAGAAATTGTTGAACTACTTTTTTGTTAAGGGAGGGTGTGGGAGGGTGTGGGGTGTTGGCGGATGTTTACGGGTATTTCTGGAATTCGCGGGGCGTTGTGAACACTTTCGCCCAAACTTGTTCATAACGGGGGTGTTGTGAACACTTCTGACCAAACTTGTTCGTAACGGGGGTGTTGTGAACACTTTCGCCCAAACTTGTTCGTAACGGCGGTGTTGTGAACACTTCTTGCTAAACTTGTACATAACGAGGGTGTTGTGAACACTTTTCGCTAAACTTGTACATAACGAGGGTGTTGTGAACACTTCTCGCCAAACTTGTTCATAACGTGGGCGTTAGTTACAAAACTCGGCTGAAGTGTTACTATGGACAGCCTTAGTTACAAAACTCGGCTGAAATGTTACTATGGACGGCCTTAATTACAAAACTCGGCCGAAGTGTTACTATGGACGGCCTTAATTACAAAACTACTAAGAAATGTAATTAACGGTCTCCTTATTTGCACTTCTAACCAAACTTGCTAATAACGAATCCAGTATTTGCACTTCTGACCAAAACTGCTTATAACGCACCCAATATTGGCACCTCACAACCAACATGCTAATAACGCATTCAATATTTTCACCTCACAACCAACACACTTACAAAAACCCCTTTATTTTCACCTCACATCCGACATACTCTGAACAACATATTATTCACACTTATTTAAAATCAAAAAAATCTAAAACTTTGTTAAACTATTCGTCTGTTTTTGTTAATTTAACGCGCTAAATATGATATGATTAATTTTATATTTAATTAACAGTAGGGAGAGATAATATGCGTTACTTAACATCTGGTGAATCACATGGACCACAACTAACTGTCATTATAGAAGGTGTACCAGCAAACTTGAAAATTGACGTAAACGAGATTAATGAAGAAATGTTTAAACGTCAAGGTGGATATGGACGCGGTCGTCGTATGCAAATTGAAAAAGATTCTGTAGAAATCGTTTCAGGTGTGAGACATGGTTATACATTAGGTAGCCCTATTACACTCATCGTTAAGAATGATGATTTTAAACATTGGAGAAAAATTATGGGAGCTGACCCATTAACTGAAGAAGAATTAGAAAATATGAAAAGAGTTATCACTAAACCTAGACCTGGCCATGCCGATCTTGTTGGTGGTATGAAATATAATCATAGAGATTTAAGAAATGTACTTGAACGTTCTTCTGCACGTGAAACAGCTGCAAGAGTTGCTGTTGGTGCAGTTTCTAAAATTTTATTAAAAGCTTTAGATATTGAAATTTATTCAAGAGTTATTGAAATCGGTGGCGTTAAAGACGATTATGAATACACGCTTGAAGAAGTCAAACAAAATATTGATCATAATGATGTACGTTGTATTAATGATGACGTAGCTGAAAAAATGAGAAATCGTATTGATGAAGCTAAAAAAGATGGTGATTCAATCGGTGGTATCGTAGAAGTAGTCGTTGAAAATATGCCTGCAGGAATTGGAAGTTATGTTCATTATGACCGTAAACTTGATGGTCGTTTAGCTCAAGCAGTCGTAAGTATTAACGCTTTTAAAGGTGTTAGTTTCGGTGAAGGCTTTAAAGCTGCTGAAAAACCAGGTAGTGAAATACAAGACGAGATTGCTTACGATAGTGAAATTGGATACCATCGTTTATCTAATCACTTAGGTGGACTTGAAGGCGGAATGTCAAATGGAATGCCAATCGTCATCAATGGTGTTATGAAGCCAATACCAACATTATATAAACCATTAAACTCTGTAGATATCGATTCTAAAGATAGCTTTAAAGCGACAATTGAAAGATCAGATAGTTGTGCTGTTCCTGCTGCAAGTGTTGTTTGTGAAAATGTTATCGCATTTGAAGTTGCAAAAGCTTTAACTGAAGAATACCAATCTAATCACATTGACCAATTACAAGAAGCTATTAAGAATCATCGTAATTGGAACTTAAACTTCTAGGTGATGAAATGATTTTTGAAACAACATATACTAACAACAACTATCCGATAATATTAAAGCAGAACGCACTAGCTGAACTTAATCAATATCTTAAAGCAGATGAACAAAATATTGTATTAATTGACCAAGATGTTTATAGATTCCATAAAGACTATATTAAGTCGCATCTTAAAGACCAAGATATTAAATTTTTAACGGTTATGAGTGGTGAAGCTTGTAAGCAAATGTCATATTTTGAATCGCTCAGCGAAAAGCTATTATCAATGAATATAACAAGACAATCTCAACTCATCGCTATCGGTGGAGGCGCAACTGGAGACTTTGTTGGTTTTCTAGCTGCAACTTTGTTACGTGGCATTGATTTTATACAAGTTCCAACAACACTTTTAGCACACGATTCAGCAATCGGTGGAAAAGTGGGCATTAATGCATCAGTCGGTAAAAATTTAATCGGTGCATTTCATAGACCACGCGCTGTTATATATGATATAAATTTCCTAGCAACATTGTCACATATTGAAATACGTAGTGGTTATGGTGAAATATTTAAACATGCCATTTTAAATAGTGAAGCTGACACGCTTCATTTAATGGATGTTTATCCTTCTATAAAAGAATTAGCGCAATTGAAAAATATAGAAGATTATTTAAAAATGGGCATCGAAACTAAATTAAAAATTGTAATTGAAGATGAATTTGAAGGTGGCGTACGTAAACATTTAAATTTAGGACACACTTTTGGACACGGACTAGAATACTTAACAAAAATTGCTCACGGTGAAGCTGTGATGATCGGTATTCTTTTCCAGAAAGTGATTAATAAAAATAGAAATATGTACGATAACACATCAAGTGTGCATCTGTTCATCAATTATTTAAAAGAATTAGGTTACCCTTTAAATGTCTTAAATCATGCTGATATTGAACAAATTTTTAAATATATGAAAAAAGACAAAAAGAATATTGGACAAACGATTCAAATGGTTTTACAAAATGGTGAAGCTTCATTTACAATTGAATCCGTTTCTAAAGAAGAAGTATTAGATGCATTTAAAGAACTTAAATCTCTAATAAATGAATAGAAGGAGTCCTTTAACATGGAAGATGTATATAAAGTAATTGACGATATTCACATGAAGAATATCGAACATTTAGATGAGAAAGTAAACAGAGTTCTACAATCTGACGATCACGACGCATTATTTATGTTAGGCGAAACATTATACAAATACGGTATTGTCGATCAAGGCGTTAAAATATTCGAAGAACTTTATTTACTTTATCCAGATGAAAATGAATTGCTTGTTTATTATATAGAAGGGCTAATTGACCAAAACGACTTAGATAAAGCGCATGAAGTATTGTATAACAGCCCACATTCTACAGAGAAGTTAATGCTTGAAGCTGATTTATACCAACAACAAGGCTTATTCGAAGTAGGAATAGAGAAATTGATTGAAGCAAAAGAAATGGAACCAGATGATATTGTCATTACATTCGCTTTAGCTGAAATGTACTATTATGATGGTCAATATTTAAAAGCAATTTCTAACTATGAAACAATCACACAAACTGGTGAAGATATTATTAATGGTATTTCGATTTATGCACGAATGGCAGACGCAAGTTTACAAAGTGGTGCATATGAAGAAGCAATCAAATATTATGAAAACGTATCTGAAATGGATATGACAGCTGAAGATTATTTCAAACAAGCAATTAGTTATCAAAAAAATGACTTAACAAGAGAAGCGATAAAGCAACTTGAAAAGTTATTACAAAAAGACCCAGACTTTATGCAAGCTTACCATTACTTATTGCAAATTTATGAATCAGAAAAAGATTATGAAAAAGCAATAGAAATTGGTAAAGAAGGGCTTCGCTTAAACGCATATTATAAAGAACTTATGACAGATACTGCTAGACTGATGTTAACAACAAATGATGAACATGGTGCAATTCTGTTACAAGATGCATTAACAGTTGATCCTTCTTATACTGAAGCTGCCATTATACTTGCTGATTATTATCGAGAAAAAGATAATATAACAGGTCTTATTAATTTATTAACGTATGTTGATCATGAAGATATCGACCCTGTAGTAGCTTGGCACGTTGCATATGCGTTCGGTGAAGAAGAAAGAGATAAAGAAGCTCAACACTTCTACGAATTAGCATATCCAGATTTAACACAAAATATTGATTTCTTAAACGACTATTACCATTACTTAATTGAAATCGGTCATGTCGATAACGCTAAAAATATATTAGAATCTGTTCGCAAACTTGATCCTGAAAATCCATATTGGGACCAAGAATACGAAAGATTATCATAAGTAGGGTTAATTATGAATCATACATGGTTAAATTTTGAAAAACAGCGATTTATTGAATATATTCTATATCAATACGATTTTAAAATTGCTGAAAGTGTATGGATATTAAATTTATTAAAAAGTAGCCCTAAATATTTATCTAACATTTCATTCGTCAATGAATTTTCAGATGAACGCATACTGTCCATTAGTACCGAGCAATCTAAACAACTGCCTTTACTTTATTGCAAAGATCGTTTCTGTATAGAAGATGGTCGTCAAATCTTCCACGATATCAGACTGGATAATACGCATTTAAATGTCCTTTTATATTTGAACAGAAATGATGATCGACTGAATAAGTTGCTGTTGTTACAAATGCTTGTTGATTATTATGGAGATGATAAAGATATTCGTGCTTTAAATAATAACAATACACACGGACTAGGACATTGGCGTAAACTCATCAGTAATGAAATAGATAAATCTTTAGATAATAACGATCAAGACATGTTTATAGAAATGTCTAAAATATTACAATTCATTAATGAATTGGAGGAACATCGATAATGTTATTTAATCATGTTGACTTAAAAGAATTAAAAAACAACTTAGAATATATCGATACAGCCATCTTACCTGTATCAAATATTGATATGAATCATCAATTATTAATATCATGTGACCAAAATGAAACAGTTCAACTTGTTGGCATGTTAGCAGAAAAACAATTTAAAGGTAGATTACTACTTACACCAACATTTTTCACAAGTGGTAACCAGTACGATCATGTCGTATCTTTTATTCAAAGTTTAAAAGATTATGGCTTGAACAATATAATTATTTTAAGTAGTAATCAAGTAGAACTGAACGGCGATCACGAATTGTATAAAGTAAACACGATTCCAATGGGTGACTTAGACGATGATATGAAACGTACACTCATCGAAGACGAAGTTAAACAATTTATGAAGTTTATCATTAGAACATGGAATAAATAGTAGGTAGATGAATAACCGTAGCAAATCTTAACCCAATAAGATCTGTTGCGGTTTTTTATTTCAAAAACACATTTGTCTTTTCTATGTGGAAAATCGAGTTATTTTCATAGTTTTTTATCAATATTTTCTCCTTCATAATAAAGCCTTTTCATTTTTTTGAAAATTCCTAGATAAAAGGTTAATAAATAAACATTTAAATTGTGACAAAGCGTTGACCGTCTTGAAATAATAGGCTAAAATTAAGTTGTCCTAGTTATAAAAGAACGATTAATAGAGGGGGGAATCTAAATGAGCCAACGTGTCACACGACGCCAATTTTTAAACTATTCATTGATGGGTGTTGGGTCATTTATGGCTGCTGGTATGATTTTACCTATGGGTAGATTTGCGCTTGATCCTGTATTCAAAGCTGATGCACAAGGCGATTTGATTGCTACAGGCGTAAAGGAGTCAGAACTTGGTAAAGAGCCTATTAAAGTGGACTTTAAATTCGAGCAAGAAGATGCTTGGTACACAAGTGAAGTTACAGAATTTGCTTGGGTATACAAAGATGGAAATGAAATCGTAGCATTATCACCAGTCTGTAAACATTTAGGATGTACAGTACAGTGGAATGGCGATAAATCAAATCCTAATCAATTCTATTGTCCATGTCATAACGGTCGTTATGAAAAGAACGGTAAGAATATTCCAGGTACGCCGCCATTAGCACCACTTGATCAATACGAAGTAAAAGTTAAAGGTGGCATTATTCAAATCGGTAAAAAGCACGAGAACGAATTAGCTAAATAAGGAGGGATTAACAATGATAGATAAAATCTATGATTGGGTCGATGACAGACTTGATATTACACCAATTTGGCGAGATATTGCTGATCATGAGGTGCCAGAGCATGTTAACCCTGCTTATCACTTTTCAGCTTTCGTTTATTGTTTTGGTGGTCTAACGTTTTTCATTACAGTAATACAAGTTTTATCAGGCATGTTTTTAACGATGTACTATGTTCCAGATATCGTTAATGCATGGAAATCAGTTTACTATCTACAACACGATGTAGCTGCTGGTGTTATCGTACGTGGTATGCACCATTGGGGAGCAAGTTTAGTAGTAGTAATGATGTTTTTACATACACTTCGTGTATTCTTTACAGGATCTTATAAACAACCTAGAGAATTAAACTGGGTTGTCGGTGTATTAATATTCTTCGTAATGCTTGGATTAAGTTTTACTGGTTATTTATTACCATGGGATATGAAAGCACTATTCGCAACAAAAGTAGGTTTACAAATTGCAGAATCTGTTCCTATCATTGGGCCGTGGGTTAAGACATTACTAGCAGGGGATGCAGAGATAGTTGGTGCACAAACTCTAACTCGTTTCTTTGCGATACATGTATTCTTCCTACCAGCTGCACTATTCGCGTTATTAGCAGCACACTTTATAATGATCAGAAAACAAGGTATTTCAGGTCCACTATAAAATTAACGTGAATAAATGAAAAAGGAGGTCATGCGACATGCATCGCGGTAAAGGGATGAAGTTTGTTGGTGATTCAAGAATAAAGTCATACGACAAACCGAAATTAAATCGAGATTATTCAGAATTTCCAGGTCGTACAGAAAGTTTCTGGCCTGACTTTCTACTAAAAGAATGGATGACTGGTGCGGTATTCTTAATCGCGTACTTATGTTTAACAGTCGCTCATCCATCGCCACTTGAACGTGTGGCAGATCCATCTGATACTGGTTATACACCATTACCAGACTGGTATTTCTTATTCTTATATCAAATACTTAAATATTCATTCGCATCTGGTCCTTATAACACATTCGGAGCAATTATCTTACCAGGTATCGCATTCGGTGCTTTATTATTAGCACCTTGGTTAGATAGAGGCCCTGAACGTAAATGGACAAAGAGACCATTTGCTTCTGGATTTATGTTAATCGCAATTGCAATCTTATTCTATACAACATGGGAATCAAGTTATTACCATGATTGGAAGCAACAAGCTAAACAAGGTGAAATCGTCTTCTCTAACTTAGACAAGTCAGACCCTGTTTATACAGACATCATCAAGTCAAACTGTACAAGTTGTCACGGTGGTGAGTTAACAGGTGGACAAGGTCCAAACTTAGTTGAATCGAAACTACCTAAAGATGGCGTTAAAGGATTCGTTGAAAATGGTGCAGGTAAAATGCCTAGCTTCAAAGACACACTTTCTAAAGATGAAATTGACAAAGTTGCTAAGTACGTTGCAGATTTACATGAAACAGATTCAAACGGTAAAGAATTGAAAAAATAATTAAATTTGAGCCTGGGGCATATGCGTGCCCTGGGCTCTTTTCAAAGGAGTAATAAAATGGAATTTTGGAGATATGTAATGGGACAGAAATCTATTCTCATTACGCTATTTATTGCAAATCTTCTCGGCACCATTTACGGATACATATGGTATGGCAGTCAATTACTTGATAGCAAATGGTACTTTTGGCCGTTTATCCCCGATAGTCCAACAGCAACATTATTCTTAGTGATTGCGATAGCTGCAATTTATTTCAATAAACATTTAGGTTTGTTTGAATGTTTAGCATTTATTACATTAATTAAATATGGTGTATGGGCGGTTGTAATGAATATATTTGTAATGATTCATTACGATCAACTTGTTCCAATGGCAATTATGCTAATGACTTCACACGGCATTATGGCTATTCAAGCATTGATGTTTTATCCTTTATTCAATATTAAAAAGTGGCATATTGTCGTAACTATGATTTGGGTATTTCACAATGATGTTATTGATTATGTGTATCATCAATATCCCGTATATAGTATGTTAAGTCAGTATGAGTCACATATAGGATACTTTGCTTTTTGGCTAAGTGTTATCGCTTTTCTGTTATTACTATATTTCCAAAAAAACATCGAATTACGTTCAAAATATTTGACGTAAGAGCCGTCACTCCGTAATATAATAAATAACAGGGATAAAAAGGAGGAAGTTATTTGTTTTCATATATCATATATTTTATTATCATTATGATTGTCCCTATGTACTTCCAATTTAGAGTAAAATCAACATACAATAAATACTCAAGAGTACGTTCAACAAGTGGGAAGACGGGTAAACAAGTTGCAGAAGAAATTTTAGCTGCAAATGGAATTCATGATGTAGAAGTGTTACAAGGTGAAGGATTCTTATCAGATCATTTTGATCCAACTAAGAAACGTGTTGTATTATCACCGGCAAACTATCAACAACCAAGTGTTGCGGGTACAGCAATTGCAGCACATGAAGTAGGACATGCTATTCAACATGCTCAAGGATATGGATTCCTTAAATTTAGATCAGCGCTTTTACCGCTTGCTAATTTAGGAAGTTCGTTATCATACATTATCATTTTAGCTGGTATCGTATTAACAGCAATGAGTAGTACATTCGGTACAACATTATTATGGGTTGGTATCGTATTTATGTCATTCGCTGTATTATTCTCAATCATCACATTACCAGTTGAATTCGATGCAAGTAAACGGGCAATGCGACAAATTGAAAAATTAAATATCGTTAACCAACAAGAATATAGACATGCTAAAAAAGTATTATCTGCAGCTGCTATGACATACGTTGCAGCAACAGCTGTAGCCGTAGCTGAATTAGCAAGATTTATTCTAATGGCACGTAATAATTAATGAAATCATTTTAATACCAATAAAGTCTTTAGACTTTGTTGGTATTTTTTATTTTATAAATATTTATGAGGTTTTTAGTTATAAGCTTATTACGTTGTCATTATGCATGATTATCATATATAATTTTATTATGTGAGTTCTTTTATATAGAGATATAAAAGATAGGTGAGGAGGAAGTTTTATGGACATGAAAGAGATGCAACATGAAGTTGATCAATATATTTCTCAGTTTAAAGCAGGTTATTTTTCGCCATTAGCAAATTTAGCAAGATTGACAGAAGAAGTTGGAGAACTAGCTAGAGAAATTAATCATAGTCATGGTGAAAAGAAAAAGAAACCAACAGAAGAAGACAATACAATTGAAGCTGAATTAGGTGATAATTTATTCGTCTTAATTTGTTTAGCAAATTCTTTAGATATAGATTTAAATAAAAGTTTCCAAGATACAATGAATAAATTCAATGTAAGAGATAAAGATAGATTTGAACGTAAATAAGTCATAATGGAGGATTAATATGAAAATCGGTATAACTTGTTATCCATCAATGGGGGGCTCAGGTATTGTTGCAACTGAGCTTGGTTTGGAAATGGCGAAAAGAGGTCATGAAATTCACTTTATTACTTCTAACATGCCTTTTAGAATGAGAGAGCCTGTTCCAAACGTAACATTTCATCAAGTTGACGTAAATCAATATTCTGTATTCCAATATCCACCATATGATATTACATTAAGTGCTAAAATTGCAGACGTCATTAACGATTACGACTTGGATATATTACATATGCACTATGCAGTACCGCATGCAATTTGTGGTATTTTAGCGCGTCAAATATCCGGAAAAGATGTCAAAATCATGACGACGTTGCATGGAACAGATATTACAGTATTAGGTTATGATACGTCATTACAAAGTGCTATTCGATTTGGAATAGAAAAGAGTGACGTTGTAACAAGTGTCAGTGATAGTCTTAAACAAGAAACATATGACATTATAGAACCTGATAAAGAAATCAAAACAATATACAATTTTGTACAGGAAGAAAGTTTTCCACAAGTTTATAATACAGATTTAAGAAGCCGTTACGGCATAGAAGAAGATGAAAAAGTCATCACGTTTGTATCAAATTTTAGAAAAGTTAAGCGCGTGCCTGATGTCGTAGATACGTTCTACAAAATTAATAAACAAATTAAATCTAAATTATTACTGATCGGTGATGGTCCAGAATTACAAGTGGCTAGAGAACAAATTAAACAACTTAATATAGAAGACCAAGTTCTATTTTTAGGTAAACAAGATGAAGTGAACATCTTCTATCAAATGTCTGATTTAACGTTGTTATTAAGTGAAAAAGAAAGCTTTGGACTTGTATTACTTGAAGCTATGCTTACTGGTGTCGTGCCGATTGGTACAAATGCAGGTGGTATTAAAGAAGTCATCAAAAACGGTGAAACTGGTTATACGGTTGATGTCGGTGATACAGATAAAGCGAGTAAATATGCGGTCAAATTATTAACAGATTCAGAACTTTATCGCAAAATGCAAAACGCTATGATTCAAGATGTACGTGAAAGATTCTCATCTAAAGTGATTGCTGATCAGTACGAATCTTGCTACAACGATATGTTAGGAGAATAATATGCGTGAATATCAAGTATTTGAAGATGCGAAATGGATAATTGAAACACTTGAACGTAATGATCATCAAGCATATTTTGTCGGTGGTTCAGTAAGAGACTATTTAATGGAGAAAGAAATTTCAGACGTTGATATTACAACAAGTGCTTTACCAGATGAAGTAGAACAATTATTTGATAAGACTTTACCAATAGGCAAAGAGCACGGCACGATGATTGTAATGGGTGAAAATCAACAGTTTGAAGTGACAACATTTAGAAAAGATGGGGATTATGTTGATCATAGAAGACCTACATCTGTTCAGTTTGTAACGGATTTATATGAAGATGTAGCAAGAAGAGATTTTACAATGAATGCTATCGCTATGGATAAGTCGTATCAACTTCATGATTATTTCAACGGGTTAAACGATATACAATCCAAAATTATAAAAGCTGTCGGAACACCTATTGATCGCATGGAAGAAGACGCATTACGTATTATGAGAGGTGTAAGATTCCAAGCTCAGACAGGTTTTGCACTTGATCATGATACTAAAGACGCCATGCATCAAACAGCACATTCTTTAAATGCCATCGCAATTGAAAGAATAGTTGTTGAACTTAAAAAAATGATTCATGGTCAATATATTCTTGATACAAAAAAGACTGCTCATGAATTAGAAATATTTAAATATATTCCATTTTTCAAAGAAATCAACCAAAATAGTATCTTCATGCCGGAACATGCCCATTTCGATTTATGGGTGGCTGCATTATGTTATTTATACGAATTAGATTTAACAAGCTTGAACAGTTTGAAAATCAGTAATCAAGAAAAGCGCGATATCTCATCATACGTTCAATTATTGATATCACTTTCTGAAAATAATATTTCAAAGCAAGATATGATTCATCTCGTATATACGTATCATCGTGATAAAATGAAAGAAATCATTCACTTTATTTCTGAGCATAATGCACAACTGAATATCACTATCCATCCAACAATTATGAATGACCGTGTAATTGATGAAATATATGATAAACTACCTATATATGATAAATCTGAATTACAAATTAATGGTCAAATATTGATGGCTACATTTAATAAAAAAGGTGGACCATGGATAAAAGATATTTTAAATAAAGTTGAACAAGCTGTCATTAACTATAAAGTGGATAATTCAGAAAATGATTTAATAGAATGGGTGCGAGAGAATGTCAAAATATAAACGTGAAATTATTAAATATTTATATCAAAATAATGAATATTTGTCAGGACAACATATAGCTGAAACGTTAAATTGTTCACGTGTCACAGTTAAAAAAGTCATCGATCAATTGAGAAAAGAAGGCTTTGAAATTGAGTCTATTTCTAATAAGGGATATAAAATCTCAGAAATCCCTACAACTTGGCAAGAAGACATTGTGAACATTACACTTCAAGATCAAAGTATATTGAATCATGCAATTGTTCAAACACAAGTAGATTCAACACAATTGTTAGCCAAGTCTGGTGTTAATGACATTGAACATGACTTTATTGTTTTGAGTGATGAACAAACAAATGGGAGAGGGCGTTTCCAAAGAGAATGGTCATCTCTTAAAAGTAAAGGGCTTTGGATGTCAGTTGTATTACGCCCAGATATTCCAATTCAAAGAATGTCGACATTTAATCTATTTATAAGCCTTGCCATTCAAGAAGTGATTGAACAGCATTATGGCATTCAAAGTAAAATTAAATGGCCAAATGATATTTATATAGGCGATAAAAAAGTTTGTGGCTTTTTAACAGAAATGATTGCAGATACAGATGGCGTTAATGCGATTATTTGTGGCATTGGTATTAACCTAAACCAAACACAAGTAGATTTCGATCAAGCTGGTCAATCACGTGCGACAAGTTTAAAAATAGAAAACGAACAATCTATAGAACCTTATCGATTTTTAAAATTATTAATAGAAGCTATTGAACTGAGATATGATCAATTTTTAGAATTACCCTTCAGTGACATTAAAGAATTATATAAAAGTAAAAGTATGATTTGGGACAAAAAATTAACTTATACAGAGGGTAAAAAACAAGTATTTGGTCGAGCAATTGATATACAAGATAATGGGTTCTTAACCGTGATATCTGATGATGGTCAATTACACCAATTTATGAGTGCAGATATCGAAATATAGGAGAGATAATATGGCGCAAAGATACGCTGTTGTAGATTTAGAAACAACCGGAAACCAAATTCAATATGATGAAATCATTCAAATTGGGATAACATTTATAGAAAATAACCAAATTACCGATACATATCATTCATATGTCAAAACGGATTTGGAAATTCCATCTTTCATTCAAGCATTAACCAATATCAATGAATTAGACTTAGAAGAAGCTCCGTACTTCGAAGAAATCAGTCAATCATTATTTAACTTGTTGAAAGATTGTGTATTTGTCGCGCATAATGTTCTGTTTGATTTAAACTTTCTCAAATCCCATTTCGAAAAGCATCAAATACAATTTGAACCTAAATTAACGATTGATACGATGGAATTGTTTAAAATCGCATTTCCAAACGAAGAAAGTTATCAGTTAAGTGAATTGAGTCAATCGTTACAAGTTGATTTAAACCAAGCGCATAGTGCTTATGAGGATGCTAAAGCAACTGCATTATTATTTATTAAAGCCATCCAAAAAATTAATGGTCTTCCGATTGATACCATTAAACAACTTTATTATTTATCTAAATCGTTAAAGCATGATTTAAAAGACGTTCTATTTGAACTTGTAAGAACACATCAAGGTACTGAAACGCATAATCGCAATATTAAAAAGTACCAGAACATCCATTATTTAAAGCAAATGCCTATACGTCATTCAAGCGATCGAACATCCATTACGCTTGATGAAGCTTATGATAGAATACTGAAAACATTTAACTTCGATTATCGTAAAGAACAATATCAACTCGTTCAACAATTGTTTGATTCATTAATGCATAACGAGAATGCTTTAATTGAAGCACCACTTGGTAGTGGGAAATCAATGAGCTTTGTGCTTGCTGCATTGCTTTATTATTTAGAAACTGGTGAGCATATTCTCGTTTCAACACATACGAAGTTACTTCAAAATCAACTTCTAGAACAAGAATTTAATAAAGTCTTAAATGCATTAGATTTAAATTTAAAAGCGATGATTATTAAAAGTAAAGATCATTATATTTCGCTTGGTTTAATCTTGAATATATTACAAGATGATACAGACAACTATGAAGCGACAATTTTAAAAATGCAATTGCTTGTATGGATTCTTGAAACAGAAACGGGTGACATTGAAGAGCTCCATCTTAAAGGTGGCCAAAAAGTCTTCTTTGAACAAAAACGCACGACTTATGTACCGTTTAAGAATGATATACATTACTATCAATTTATTAAAGAGAGTGCGCAACATGTCGAGATTGGGATAACAAACCACGCGCACTTGTTACAACATAGTACAGAAGATACGGTATATCAATTGTTCAAACATATCATTGTTGATGAGGCACATCGCATTCAAGATTATGCACTTAATCAAGTAACGGATGATTTAAGTTACCAACATATTAAATATCATCTAGGTTTATTAGGTAAAAATGAACAAGAAAAATTATTTAAACGATTAGATAAATTAGAAAATAGAAGAGTCATCGAGCAATACCCAATCGAACCAATTGATATTTATCAATTGAAACGTGATATTGATTTACTTCATGAACAAAACGAACAATTATTTGATGATTTAATGGCTCAAATTTCAGATAAACATCATGAATCACATGAAGATGACAAACAAATTCATTACTTCTATGATATTGATGTTGCGAATATATCTGAAATATTTAAACGACAAATTAGTACAATCAATCAAATATTATCTAGATTTAAATCTTACTCACACGCACATGTTAAAGCATTCAAAAAAGAGTTAATATATATCTATCATCAATATACTAAAATTTATAACATGATTAAATCTGGTCAAGTGCCATTCGTATCCATTAAGAAAATTTCTCAGAAATCTACACTTTCACTTTTTGTTAAAAAAGCAGAAGTAAAAGATTTACTGAATGAAGTGTTTATTGAACAATTCAATAGCAATATTTTCATTTCAGGAACATTAACAGTTAATCATTCATTTACATCATTTAAATCCATGTTTCCTGAAGACATTCAATTTAACACGTATTATTTAAATGATATTTATGACTTAAAAAATCAAGCAACATGTTTTGTACCGCAAAATATGCCAACTTATCAATATCATCAACAAGATGACTATATTGAAACGATTATTAGTTATTTATCTACATTTGTTAGTGAAACCAATCAAAAATGTTTAGTACTGTTTACGAATTATACGATGTTGTACCAAGCATACCGATACATGGAAGAACTTGAAATCTTTGATGATTATGTCGTATTAATGCAGCAACAACATTCACACGTGTATAAACTCGTACAACAGTTTAACCAATTTGATAAAACGATTTTACTAGGTACTTTATCATTCTTTGAAGGATTTGATTACCAATCTTCAGGCATTAAATGTGTCATGATGACGAAATTACCATTTATACATCAAGATGATCCACGATACCATTTAATGAAAGATGAATTTGACAATCCCTTTAAAGACTTTGTCTTACCAGACGCAGTAACTAAGTTCAGACAAGGCATTGGTCGATTAATTCGAAACAAACATGACCAAGGTTTATTAATTTGTTTTGATAGAAGAATATTAGACAGTAATTACAGTAAATACTTTATCAATGCATTAGGTGAAATACCTGTTATCGAAGGCGATTTAAATAAATTCCAAGATAAACTAAGAAAATATCCAAACAGATAGCAGTTGTATGCATAATTTGATAAAATAACTATAGGTAATTTATTTGAATAGGAGAAATAATAATGAATATTACGATTAAACAAGCTAAAGATTATGTCAATCAAGAAGTGACAATCGGTGCTTGGATTGCAAACAAGCGATCAAGTGGGAAAATAGCATTTTTACAATTAAGAGACGGAACAGGATTTATGCAAGGTGTCGTTGTAAAAGCTGAAGTATCAGAAGACATCTTCCAATTAGCTAAATCATTAACACAAGAAACATCTGTTTATGTTACGGGTACAATTACAGAAGATGACCGTTCTAAATTTGGCTATGAAATGCAAGTAAGTGGTGTAGAAGTCATTTCAGAATCACATGATTATCCAATCACACCAAAAAATCATGGTACAGAATTCTTAATGGATCACAGACATTTATGGTTACGTTCTAAACGTCAACATGCCGTTATGAAAATTAGAAACGAAATTATTCGTGCGACATATGAATTCTTTAACGAAAGTGGATTCACTAAAATTGATCCACCAATTTTAACAGGTAGTGCTCCTGAAGGTACAAGTGAATTGTTCCATACGAAATATTTCGATGAAGATGCATTCTTATCTCAAAGTGGTCAATTATACTTAGAAGCTGCAGCTATGGCGCATAATAGAGTGTTTAGTTTCGGTCCAACTTTCAGAGCTGAAAAATCAAAAACAAGAAGACATTTAATTGAATTCTGGATGATCGAAGGCGAAATGGCATTTATGAAACATGACCAAAGCTTAGAAGTTCAAGAAAATTACGTTCATCACATCGTTAAAGCTGTGTTGGCTAATTGTAAATTAGAATTAGAACTTCTTGAAAGAGATACTTCTAAGTTAGAACAAGTTTCAACACCATTCCCAAGAATCACTTACGATGATGCCATTAAATTCTTACATCAAGAAGGATTCAATGATATTGAATGGGGCGACGATTTCGGTTCTCCTCATGAAACTGCAATTGCAAATCATTATGATAAACCAGTATTTATCATTAATTATCCAACAAAAATTAAACCATTCTATATGGAACCAAACCCTGAAAATCCAGACACTGTATTATGTGCAGATTTAATCGCACCAGAAGGTTACGGAGAAATCATTGGTGGTTCTGAAAGAATTAGTGATTTAGATTTAATTAATCAAAGAATTAATGAACATGGTTTAGATCCTGAAGCATATAGTTACTACACTGACTTAAGAAAATACGGAAGTGTACCACATAGTGGATTTGGCTTAGGACTTGAAAGAACAGTAGCATGGTTAAGTGGCGTAGAACACGTTAGAGAAACTGCACCATTCCCACGTTTATTAAATCGATTATATCCATAATAATATGCGAGTCTGGGAGCTGAATAGTGATCCCAGACTCTATATTTTTATAATGAAGTAGGTGAAAATATGTATACAAGTGCTATGTTAAAAGAAAAGCCAGTCGTTGTTCAAAGAGCTTTGTTTGATCATTATGCCAATTTAGGATTAAATGAAAAACAATTCGTTATCCTTATTAAATTGCTGGATCAAGAGAATGATCGAAACTTACAGCCTCCATTAGAAGATATCCAACGTGGCACGACTTTATCTATACAAGAAGTGAGTCATATCATTAATCAACTTTCTCAATTAAAAATTATAGACATTAAAATTGAAAAAGATGACCAACATAAATATAATGAATTCATATCATTTGATCCTTTGTATGAACAACTTGCATTAATCAAAAACGAAGCGATGCAACAAGGTACAGTAGAAGATCAAAACTTACAATTCAAGAAATTATTCCAAGAATTCGAATCCACTTTCGGTCGACCATTAACACCATTAGAAGTTCAAACATTAAACCACTGGATTGATACTGATAAACATTCAAACGAACTCATTATGAGTGCACTTAACGAAGCGCATAGTTTAGACAAACTCAGCATCAAATATATCGACCGCATTTTATTAAACTGGAAGAAGAAGAACATCACTACTGTTGAATCTTCCAAAGAAGAAAGTGAAAAGTTTAATCAAACTAAAAAAGTAAAACAAAATGTTAATTTAATCCCGACTTTTGATTGGGTAAATGGGGAGAATCCTTATGATAAGTAAAAAGAAAGCATTAGAAATGATGGATGTTATTGATGAAATGTTTCCAGATGCTGAATGTGAACTCGTTCATGACAATCCATTTGAACTAACAATCGCAGTATTACTTTCTGCACAGTGTACAGATGTACTCGTCAACAAAGTGACGAAATCGCTTTTTGAAAAGTATAAAACACCTGAAGACTATTTAAATGTAAGTTTAGAAGAACTTCAAAATGACATTCGCTCAATAGGTTTATACCGCAATAAAGCTAAAAATATACAAAAACTTTGTCAATCATTGTTAGATAATTTTAATGGTGTCGTACCAAGTACACATCAAGAATTAGAATCATTAGCTGGTGTAGGGCGTAAAACAGCGAATGTTGTGATGAGTGTAGCATTTGGTGAACCATCATTAGCAGTAGACACACATGTAGAACGCGTTTCTAAACGTCTTGCAATATGTAGAATTAAAGACAATGTGCGCCAAGTTGAAGATCGTTTATGTAGCATCATTCCAAGAGAAAGATGGACGAAAAGTCACCATCAGCTTATATTCTTTGGACGCTATCACTGTGTAGCACGTAAACCGAAATGTGAAGTATGTCCATTATTTGCAGATTGTAGAGAAGGGCAAAAACGATTAAAAGCTGGTTTAGTAAAGGTTGAGGGCGCATGATACAAAAAAATGATTTCATAGAACTTGAACAACAAATAGAGCCACTTGTTAAAAATAAAAAGCTTAAAACAAATGAAGCGCACCAATTATTAGTTCAATATTATCATTTGATCATTGCTTATATAGAACAAATCAATCAAATAGAAACATTTGATATCGCACATATTGAAGAATATCCAGTTATACCAATGAATTTCGAAGAACGCTACCACTATATAAACGAGAGAATATATCACTTTATGGGATATAGACAAATGGTAACATTGAAAGAAGAATTAATTAGAATGAACGCGAGATATCAGATCCAACTTAAAAGAGCCACACAACGTGAAAGCGGAGAATAAAAAATATAAGGTCAGTTTTGGTACGTTAGCGCACGATATCTTTCAGTCTTCGTGCGTTAGGGCCTGTTTTTGTACCCCAGCGCACGATATCTTTCAGTCTTCGTGCGTTAGGGCCTGATTTGGTACCCCAGCGCACGATATTTTTAAGTCTTCGTGCGTTAGGGCATATTTTTATACCCGAGCGCACGATATCTATAAGTCTTCGTGCGTTAGGGCCTGTTTTTATACCCCAGCGCACGATATCTTTGAGTCTTCGTGCGTTAGGGCATGATTTGGTACCCGAGCGCACGATATCTTTCAGTCTTCGTGCGTTAGGGCATGATTTGGTACCCGAGCGCACGATATCTTTGAGTCTTCGTGCGTTAGGGCCTGATTTGGTACCCCAGCGCACGATATTTTTAAGTCTTCGTGCGTTATACTTAACTCACTATTATATAAATCAAAAAAGCATCACATCCGCCTTGGATGTGATGCATTTTCTATATCTTAGTCATCTTTCTCTTCTTTGGCAGCTTGTTTTGCTGCATCAGAGGCCGAACTATTATCTTCCGAGTCTGAATCTGATTCTTCCGATGTTGGTGTTTCAGTCGTTTGCTCTTCAGTTGTTACGTTCTGATTAGTAGATGACTGTTGTTGTGTATTATTTTGTTGTGTTGTTGATGAATTTGAATTCGTCTGTGGTTCATTTGTTGTTACATTATTATTGTTATTTGAGAAATTATAATTATTTTGCTGACTGCTACTATTACCAGTGTTAGGTGCTGAACTTGATGTTGTATCATTGTCTTCATTACCTGCAACACTCAAGCTTTTACCGCTTCCTGTTACTGAATCAGGTTTTTCGAAGTCTGCACCGTCATAATTAGAGATTTCTGACATAACTTCATTGAATAATATTTGTGGTTTCGTTTGTTCATCATGTCCTAAGAATGAGTTTTCACCGTATTCTTTAACTTTATTGAAGCCCATCCATACTGACATTGTGTATTGTGGCGAATAACCTGTAATCCAAACGTCTTTCGCTGCATTTTCAGGTAATTGATATTCATTGTATACTTCATCACCATAAGTACCAGTACCTGTTTTAGCTGCTACGTTCACGCCGTTAATTCCATATCCATAAGCTGAACCGTATGCTTGGAATGTTCCTTTTAGCATTTCAGTTAACATGTATGCTGTGTAGTCTTCCATTGCTTTATGGCTTTCGCTTGAGAATTTGATAGTTTCATCATCTTGAGTGACAACTTTTCTAATTGATTTTGCTTCATTGTATGTTCCACCATTACCCATTGATGCAAATGCTGATGCTAATTGAGTAGGGGAGAATTCTGATTGTGAACCACCAAGTACTTCTGAAGGTCCAATTTCATCTTTATAATTTAAATTCACTTTAGAAGCAAAGTCTTTAACTGCTTTTTCACCAGCATTTTGGTTTGTTTCTTGCCAAGATTTCAATGCTGGGATGTTGTATGATCTTGCTAATGCATCTGCCATTGTAACTGAACCGTGGCCTTGACCATCATAGTTCTTGAATATACTACCGTTGATATTATATTCGCTTTCATCTTGGAACTTATGGTTTGTCGCATATTGCATATTCTCAATTGCTGGCCCATAAGCTAATATCGGTTTTAGAGATGAACCTGTTGGATGGACATCTGTTGCTTGGTTTCTATCCACTACGTCTTTGTAATTCTTACCACCACTGATACCGACTAATTTACCAGTCTTCGTATCTACTATAGATGAACCTGTAATTTGGTCTTTATTCTTGTAGAATGTACCATTATCAACTGACTCTTGTAATGTTTTTTGAACATCTTTATCCATGTTTGTGTAGATTTTAAGACCGCTTGTCATAATATCATTTAATGATTGACCTTTGAACGCTTTGTTTTGAGTAATTTCTTGTTTAACATAGTTAATGTAAGAAGCGTACTCATTATCAGGCGTATCTGTCATCGCGTCATTTCTTTCTTCGACTGTACGTTTCACTAAGTTCTTATCGATAGGTGTATCTTGTGCTTCTTTCATTTCTTTCTTAGTGATTCTACCGTGTCTTTCCATTAAATAAAGAACAGTGTCTTTACGTTTTTCAGCCGCTTCAGGATTATCATAAATATTATATTGATTTGGTACTTGTGGTAATCCTGCTAAGTATGCTGTTTCAGCTAAGTTTAAATCTTTCAATTTCTTATTGAAATAATATTTAGCTGCTGTTTGAGAACCGTAAATACCATCTGAGTAATAGATTTTGTTTAAGTACATTTCAAAGATTTCATCTTTAGAATATTCTTGTTCTAATCTATATGAAAGGTAAGCTTCTTGAGCTTTTCTTTCAATTGATTTCTTATCAGTTAAGAATGAACGTTTTACAACTTGTTGTGTTAATGTAGATGCACCTTGTGAACCAAAGCCACCTGTAAAGTTCTTCATGACTGCTCCAGATAAACGTTTATAATCTAATGCACCATGATCATAGAAGCGATTATCTTCAGTTGCTAATACGGCATCTTTCATTTTGTCTGGTACTTCATCAAACTTAACATGTTCTCTCTTTTGTCCCATATAAAGGGTCGTGACAAGTTTATTATTTTTGTCATAAATTTTAGTTGGTAATTGGTCTTTAAGCGCACTTTCATTGAAAGCAGGAGCTTTCCAAGCATAATATGCAAATACGAGAACACCTACGATTACCATTGCTAAGAATGCTAGCACGAGAATACCGAACACCTTAATAATCGTCCGTTTGATATTCCTTTTCTTTTTAGGTTGTTCTTTACCATTTTTACTATTAGAAGCTTTTGATTGACTCATTTGAGCGCCTCACTTTCTGTTTTTATCAATTGATCAACTATTGTTATGTAGTTAATTCTTGGTTTAAATTGGATTGGTATTAAGTAACCATCATTTTCAATCTCTTTAAGTGTGATGGACTTTTTCCCTCCAGATTTATATCTGTCCCAATATACCATAAACTTCCTAAAAGGCAATAAAAATACGCTATCATGATAGCTAAATTTTATCAACAAAAAACATATGCCTTTTTGGTTTAGTACTTGTTCCATATGTGATACTTGGTGATCGTGGATATTATTTAAAGGGAAACTTGTTTTATTTTTCGTTTCCTTAGCTTCAAAATCAATATAGTATCCATTATAAACACCATTATAATCTGTTGTTGAAGGCTTTCTAAAATAAGCTTCTTTAATGACCGCTTTTTGTCTTTTAGGGTAGTCAACATCAACGATTTGAATAGGTGTTGGTTTCTTATGAATAACGGCTATATTTTCTAATCTGAAGTATTCATTGGATTTATCAATTTCCTCCTCTAATCTCATACCCCGTTTACCATATTGTATTCTACTATATTTTGGGTCGTTTTGAATTGAGACTTTAGAAGTATTTTTTGTAACTTTTTTTCCGTTTGGATAATTCAAATTCATCACCTAGCTTCATATCATAAAACTCTAAACATTATACCTTATTTCATTATAAGTTACAAAAGTTTTTAATGATACATAAATATTCTAGAACTTTTCTAGTTATGTTATCATTTTATCGTGAGCACATTTAAAATACAAACTTCATTAATAGTAGGTGTAGCGATGATACAAGATCTTTTAAATAAATTAAATGACATGCTAGATATTTTTCAACAAGCGAAGGACGATCATGAATACGACTTTTATAAAGATGTCGTACCATTTGTAGAACAAGTCGATGTTCTATTAGATAAGCTTGCTGTTCATCAAGACACAGTATTGAAATTACAATATATGAATGAACAGAAATTTCACCTCTTAATTAGTAACTACAAAGAGTTGTCTGTAGAATGTCATTATAAACGTACAAGTAAGAAGCTCTTCTTTGAAAAGCATAAAGCTGTACAACATGATTTAAATTATATTTATACGCATATAGGTGATTTATCATGACGTCAGTATATTTTACAGGATACAAACCGTTTGAACTGAATATTTTTAAAAATGACCAGCCAGAAGTGAAAGTTATTAAAGCATATCTTAAAGAAATAATTGAGCAAGAAATAGAAGAAGGTATGGAGTGGGTCATTATTTCAGGACAATTAGGATTTGAACTATGGGCAGCTGAAGTGACCATTGAAATGAAAAATAAATACCCACAATTGAAACTTGCGATATTGACGCCATATTTAAATCATTATAATAAATGGAATGAAACAAACCAACAAGCTTACCAAAATATTGTCGCACAAGCAGACTATGTCAATGCGATTCATCAAAGTGACTATCAAGGTGGGTTCCAATTTCAACAAGCTAATGAATTTATACTCGATAACACTGATAAGACAATTTTATTTTATGATGATGAACAAGAAGCATCATCTAAATACTTCAAAAGTAAGTTAGTTGATTTTGCTGAAAAGACAAACTATACTTATAATGTTATTACATTCATGGATTTACAAGACTTTATGGAATTTAATTATAATAATGACAACGAATCATATTAAATGAGGTGTAAAAATGGCTGATGTAACATTAAAGCTATCTGCAAAAGATATTTATGAAAAGGAATTTGAAAGAGGTTTAAGAGGTTTCAAAACTGAAGAAGTAGATGCTTTTTTAGATGACATTATTTCAGACTATCAAAAAATGGCTGAGTTAAATAACGAAGTCATCAAATTAACAGAAGAAAATTCTAAACTTAAAAAAGAAATCGAACAGTTAAGAATCCGTGTCGCGTCAGGCAGACCACAAGGTTCACAACAATACAATTCCAATAATGTAGATATCTTGAAACGTATTTCTAATCTTGAAAAAGCAGTATTCGGCGAATAAATGATAGTTATTTAACGTCGTTTATGCTATAATTCTTTGTTGAGTGGTATTTCGGATAATCGCTACGTTAAGTAGAGGAAAGTCCATGCTCACACATTCTGAGATGAATGTAGTGTTCGTGCTTGGCGAAACAATAAGCCAGGGCAAATAATTGACGGCAACGAAATAACCTAAGTTATTTATAATATGGTTAAAGTAGTTTGAAAGTGCCACAGTGACGTAGCTTTTACAGAAATGTAAAAGGTGGAACGCGGTAAACCCCTCGAGTGAGCAATCCAAAATTGGTAGGAGCACTTCTTTGACGGAAATGAACGGAATAAGAAGGTATGTAATCATACAGACAGATGATTATCACTGGCGTACGAGTGTAACTAGTACACGTTAGCAGTACTAAAGGACAAAACATGGCTTACAGATTTATCACTTACTAGTGTCGCTCTCCCAAGTAGGAGAGCTTTTTATTTGTAAATAATGATAATTTAAATATAAAGGAGTATATGCATGTATCAATTACTCGCTACTAGTCCAATGGGATTAGAATCAATTGTTGCTAGAGAAGTTCAAGAATTAGGATATGAAACAAAAGTAGAAAACGGTCGCGTACTTTTCGAAGGTGATGAAACAGCAATCGTTAAATCAAATTTATGGTTAAGAACTGCTGACAGAGTCAAAATCGTAGTAGGACGTTTCCATGCAACAACTTTTGACGAATTATTCGAAAAGACTAAATCATTACCATGGGAAGATGTAATTGGCGCTCAAGGTATGTTCCCAGTTCAAGGTAAAAGTGTTAAATCTAAATTATTCAGCGTATCCGACTGTCAAGCAATCGTTAAAAAAGCGATAGTTGAGAGATTGAAACATGCGTATCAAATTAAAGGTTGGATCGATGAAACAGGTAGTAAATACCAAGTTGAAGTATCATTACTGAAAGACGAAGCTTTATTAACAATCGATACTTCAGGTTCTGGACTTCATAAAAGAGGTTACCGTTTAGCACAAGGTGATGCACCTATGAAAGAAACATTAGCTGCAGCACTTGTTAGATTAACAAACTGGAGCGGTGAAACACCATTCATTGATCCATTCTGTGGTTCAGGTACACTTGCAATAGAAGCAGCACTCATTGCTCAAAATATTGCACCAGGATTTAATCGTGAGTTTGCGAGTGAAGATTGGGATATCATACCAGAAGGCTTGTATGACCAATTCAGACAAGAAGCAGATGAAGCGGCATTATATGATAAAGAAATCAACATCATAGCAAGTGATATCGATCCTAAAATGGTTGAAATCGCGAAAGATAATGCAACAGAAGTTGGGTTAGGGGACATCATACAATTTAAAGTACAAGATGTTCATAATCTAGAAGTACCAGAAGGACCCGTTTCAATAATCGGAAACCCACCATATGGGGAACGTATCGGTGAACGAAGTGAAGTAGAAGCCATGTACAAACACTTAGGCGAAATCATGAAACAAAACGAACAAGCATCATTATATATGCTTACAAGCTATAAAGAATTTGAACCATTAGTAGGTAAGAAAGCCACAAAAAGAAGAAAACTATTTAACGGCTATATCGAATGTACGTACTATCAATATTGGGGCAAACGAAATAAATAGTAGAAAGTAAGTAGAAAAGCGGAAACCACCTGCAGAACAGGTGGTTTTTTGGTTTGTTGAAAGGGGCGGATTAGATAGGGAGGATTTAATTGAGGTAGATGTGAGTTTATTGTTTCTTTAACTCACGTGTTTTATAAAGATGTGAGTTTACTTCCACTTTAACTCACAAGTTCTATTAAGACTGACCTAAATCCCAAAATATAAACCTAAATCAATATATTATTTCACCCCCACACAACAAAAAAGACTGGCATCGCATCTTCTAAAGATGTGTTGCCAGTCTTCCTAATTATTCATCATTGTATGAAGGTTCTATGTTAAATGTATTAATTTAGAATTACCAAAGTTTGCCTTCTCCTAATCCTTTTGCTCCTGGTGCTGGATCTGTGAACATCTGTCCGATAGGGACAGTATAAGCAATTAAGATAAGCAATACTGTCACGATGATTAAGAATCTCCAGTTCTCAACAAATTTAATGACTGGTTGTTGTTCATCTAATGCTTCTGATACTGGATATTCTTCTTCGCCTTTAGGTGATAAGAAGGCTAAATGTATAAACACTATTACAACTAATATTATAGATATAAATAAAATTGTTCCCCCGACTGCTTGTAATACTTGATATGGTATCCATTCAGCAGCTTGTTTAGCACCGCCATATTCTGAATATGTTGATCTTCTTGGTGCGCCTTTTACTAATCCAACATAGTGCATAGCACCACTCATAATTGTCATACCGATTGCCCAAGTATAACCTTGCATAAGCGCTAATTTATTTGTGAATTTAGTTAGTTTTCTACCTGTACAATGAGGTATTAACCAGTACATGATTCCGAAGAATGTCATGATGACTGCTGAAGCGATGGTTAAATGGAAGTGTCCAGTTACCCAAATTGTATTGTGAATTAATCCGTTCATTTGTGCAGATGCGTTAACTAATCCACCTGCGCCACCTGGAATAAAGGCTAACATACCTAAGAATGGTAATACGAATCTTGCGTCATTCCATGGTAAAGATTTAAACCATGTGAATAATCCTTTATAGCCTTTAGAACGGCCGTAATTTTCAAATGTTGCAAACAAACTAAATGCTGTCATCATTGAAGGTATAACAACCATAAAAGTTAATATAACTTGTAAGTATTTCCATGTATCATCAATACCTGGTTCTACTAATTGGTGGTGTATCCCAACTGGAATACTGAAGAATAAGAATAGCATAAATGACATTCTTGCTAAACTGTCTGAGAATGCTTTTGCACCGATAATCTTTGGCACAATTGCATACCAACACATGTATGCTGGTAACAACCAGAAATAAACAAGTGCATGACCAAAATACCAAAATAATGTTCTACTTAATGTTACGTCTACTCTTTCAACTAAACCTAATGACCAAGGAATTAATTGAAGAAGTACTGTCGCAGCAACACCTAATGAACATACAATCCACATTACCCCGTTGATTGCTACCATGTAGCTCAGTAGGGGAGATTTCTTACCTGGATTCTTCTTCTTAAATTCTACATATTTTAAAATTTGCCCAACTGTAGAAATCCAGCTACCTACAACAACAAGTGCCATACCAATATAGAAAATAGCATGTGCTTTTAATGGTGCATAAAAAGTATATAAAACAGTGGCTTTGTTTAATAGAACCATTGTTGCTGCCATGAGCGTTCCAATAATCATTACCCAAAATCCAATCCAACCGAACTTTCTTTGTACAGACGTTAAATGTCCAGATGTCTTAGCTACTGCAGAATATTGAAAGCCTAAGATAAAGAAAGTTGTCAGTACCAATGCTAATACGATACCATGCACCGTTAAGATTTGATAATAAGAAATTTGTTTAGGTAATTGTAATAAACCTGATCTTACAAATGTTTGTAATAATCCTGCTAGTCCACCAAGGATTAAACAACCAATGGCTACATACATATGCGCCATCACAAGTCTGCTATCATTCTTATTTAATCGCGTTATCATTTTTTATCCACAACCTTTATCATCGACTTCATATCTGCATGTCCGATACCACAATATTCATTACAGATGACTAAATATTCGCGTTTCTCATTGAATGTCTTGTAATATTCACTAATGTGACCAGGTTCTAACATCATGTTGACGTTCGTTCCTGGTAAACTAAATCCATGCAAAGTATCTTTACTTGTCGCAATGATTTTTACTTTTGAACCTTTAGGAATTTCGACTTTACCTGGCTGATAATTAAAAGCTGAAGCAAGAATCACTAATTCATAGTCGTAATCTTTACCGCTAACTTTGTGTAGCCCTGGTTTGTTGAAAGGTTCAATTTGATCGACTTTATCAGGATTAACATAGTCTCTACCAGAAGCGGCTGGCGTGTGTCCATTATGCAAACCTGTAATCATCAAAATTGTTAAGAAAATGACTAATGAGCTTATGCCGACTTTTAGCCATAACTTTTCGTATTTATGCACAGATTTCACCCCTTAAATTCTTACTAAAAATAAAATAAAACAAATTACCCATAATACTGCAAAGATGCCTCCCAATGTGAAAACTGAATACAGTGTACCTCTTAAATCCAGATCATCATGAGAGTGGTCATCAATCTTCTTGTTTAGGTCATTATTTTGGACTGTCATTTTATTCATCCTTTCTTATATTCTCTTCATTATTTATAATAGAATAGAGATTAAAAAATTAATGTGATGTAAATCACACTATTTAAATTATTTGTGTAAAAATAAAGGGGAATTAAAATGGATCGTAATCAAGCATCATTAGATTTACTTTATAAATTAAAAAAAGAAATCGAAAAGTCATCAAATCAACAATTAATTAAACAAATCAATGAAATGATCAAAAAAATATATAACGAACAATATACAGTGAGTTTTGTCGGACATTTTTCAGCAGGGAAATCTACATTAATTAATAATGTTATCGGACAAAATATATTACCAAGTTCTCCTGTCCCGACAACTAGTAACACAGCACAACTGATTTCTTCAGACAAAAACAGTATTTCTGTTAATTTAAACAACAATCAATATACAGTTGTAGATAATCAAGAAGATGTTAAAAGGCTTAATACAGAAGATAGAGAAGTGGAGTCTATCGAAATTGAATTTACATCAGATAAATTCAATAAAGGCTTTACTTTCCAAGATACACCTGGTGTCGATTCTATGAGTGATAACCATAGAGAAAGTGCTTTTCAATATTTGCTGACATCTAATTATGTATTTTATACAGTCGACTATAACCATGTGCAGTCAGATATGAATTTTAATTTTATTAAATCATTAAATAAATTGGATATTCCGGTAATATTAGTTGTGAACCAAGTCGATAAACATGATGAAGATGAAATCTCGTTTGATACTTATAAAAATCGTGTTAACAAAGCCGTTACAGATTGGAAACTGAATTTAGAGAAGATATTTTATGTTTCTAAATATGATACACCGAATAATGAGAAGCAGTTATTTAATCAGTATATCCATCAGCTTGATCAACAACGTACGGAACACCAAGTATTTATAGACCGTGTGACGAATTACATTAAACAAGAACAGCTGAAATATATTAACCAACATATGGAAACGATTCTTTCTGATATTGATTCTACTGAAGAAACTTTCGATGACGATTATCAAGCATACAAAGAGAAATTCAACGTCCAAAGTGAACAATCATTAATTCAAGATAAAGATCAGTTCACTTCAAATTTAAAAGAAAAGCGCAAAGAAATTTTAGATAACGCTTATTTGATGCCTTATGAAATGCGAGAAACGATTCGTCATTATTTAGAAACAACTGCTAAAGACTATAAAGTTAAAGGACTATTTAATAAAGATAAGAAGAAAGCGATGATTCAAGATGAAACACTTGAACAAGTGAAAGAACCTTTAGACATCAAAATTCATGATGAAATTACGAAAGTATGGATTAAATCATTAGAGAACTTAAACAAATACATTCAAGATGCGGACTTATTCGAGAAAATCATCAACCAACAATATACGATTAGTAAAGAAGAATTAAGTGGTCATGTTCAAGAACAAACGTCCATTACAAATGATTACGTGTTAATTTATTCTAAAGGCATTACAGAAATGATTAATCGAAAAATACGCAATGAAACAAATCAATTAATTGAAGAAATCGTTAATGCGAGTGAAGTACATAACGAATCGAATGAAGAAACTAATCAATTAAATGAATATGAAACATATGTTGAATTTAAGAATTTAAAAACATCACTCATTACGAATAATTATCAACATTATTATATTCACCTTGATGAATCTATTGATAAGTTAATTGATAGACATTTTATTCATATAAATGACCTTGACCTAGAAGATAAGAAAGAAACGAAACAACAATTCAAAGAAGTTCAAACGGAACATCAAGAAAATAATCTGCAACAACTTAAAGATCAAATCAATCATTTAAAAAAACTACCGTTATTTGAAGGTGAAGTTCATAATATCGAAAGCCAAGTCGAAAGAATAGAGCATAATATCACAAAGATTGCGGTATTCGGAACATTTAGTGCAGGTAAGAGTAGTTTAATTAATGCCATCTTACAAAAGCCAGTGCTGTTAAGTTCACCAAATCCAACGACAGCAAGTATTACTGAAATTAGCTACGGTACTGAACAAGAAGTGACGTTTAAGACTTATGAGCAATTATTAGAAGAGATTAATCATATTACAGAGTTCGCCAATAAACAGTACTCAACAATTGAATCATTCATTAACGATAAAGAAATTAAACAACATCCTTCATTATCTAGTAATCATCTAGCATTCTTTGAAGCAATCGAGACAAACTTTAATCATTACAAAGATATCTTAAAAGAAGGCAAATCTGTCACATTCGATATAGAAGAACTAGAGAAGTTAACAGCTGATGATACGCATGCTGCCTTTGTACACAAAATTAATTTAAGACTTGAAGAAGCATGGTTAAAAGACAAGATTATTATCGATTCACCAGGGCTTAATTCTAATAACCAAAGACATACGAGAGAGACTGAACAAATTATTGCATCAAGTGACTTAATTATTTATGTTAGTTATTATAATCACGCCTTTACTGATAAAGACGGTGAGTTCTTAACTTACATGCGTGATATGAATAATTTACAACAATCACAAGGTTTGAAATTTGTCATTAACGCCATTGATTTAGCAGAATCTGAAGAAGATAAACAAGCTGTTATATCTTATGTAGAATCATCATTAGATGCATTGAACATTAAACCTGAGTGTTATCCAGTTTCAAGTAAACAAGCATTGAAATCACATGATGATCAGTTTAAACGACTTATGGAAGCGTTAGATCACTTTGTTAAAGTTGAAAGTAAGCAAGTGCTCAAGTCACAAGTAGAGTCTAGAATTAAACAACTGACAAATGAATTAGAACAAATGGTGCATACGTATAGACAAGATAAAGCACAGCTTGAAAAGAGAAAATCAACTTTACTCAGTTATAAAGATAAACAGAACTTCACTAATCAAATTGTGATTAAATCACATCATCAACTGGAAAAAGAAATTCATGATCAACTGTATTACTTGAAAGACAGGTTGAATATACAATTAAATGATATTGTCAAAAAACATTTCAATACATCAACTGTAACGGATCAATTTAAACAATCGCTACAAATGAGTACGAAATATTATGTAGATGATTTAAATCAGAAATTAAGTTTAGAAAGCTCGCTTATCGTAGAAAGATTAAAGAATTTTTATGCAAGAACATTTGATGATTTATTAACACCAACAATTGTTGAATTAAATGATGCTTCTATTTTAATCTCTAAGTTTAAACATGACTTTGAAAATGAAATCAATCATGAACCGATTAACATTCAAGTTCAAGATATTGCGAAACAAACGATCAATTCGGTGAGTAAGAAAGATTTAATTAAGACATCTAAAATAAAAGAAACACAAAATGCGATTTTAAATGATACAATGAAGCTTATTGACCGTCCAATTGTGACATTTAATGAAGCGTTAACTAAGAATTTGGAACATTATGATACAATAGGTGAGTCGTACATCGAACAGTATAATCAAGAGACGATTCATCTCATTGAAGATTACTTATCTGTGAATATTGATAACGATGTCATAGAAAAAATTGAAAACGTCTTGAAAGAGATATAAAGGAGCACAATATGAGTAACAAAATATTATTAATAGATGGTATGGCTTTATTATTTAGACATTTTTATGCAACGAGCATTCATAAACAATTTATGAGAGATTCTAAAGGTATTCCTACAAATGCTGTACAAGGATTTATTAGACATTCATATACAGTAATCAATGACATTAAACCGACACACGTTGCCGTATGTTGGGATATGGGATCTAAGACTTTCAGAAATGATATGTTTGAAGCTTACAAATCAAATAGAGTCGCACCACCTGAAGAAATGATTCCACAATTTGACCGTGCGAAAGAAATTGCTGAAAAATTAGGTCTACTGAATTTAGGTATTACGAATTATGAAGCGGATGATGTTATAGGAACAATTAGTAAACGCGCTCAAGAAAAAGGGCATGAAACATATGTCGTGAGTGGTGACCGTGACTTATTACAATGTATTAACACAGATGTTGATATATGGCTGACGAAAAAAGGATTCAATATTTATAATAAATATGATATTCACAAATTTAGAGAAGAATATGGTTTAGAGCCTCATCAGTTAGTCGATGTTAAAGCATTTATGGGTGACACAGCTGATGGTTATCCAGGTGTTAAAGGTATCGGTGAGAAAACAGCGATTAAACTGATACAACAATATCAATCAGTTGAAAATGTACTCGAAAACATTAATGAATTAACAGCAGGACAACAAAAGAAAATCATCACATATCGAGATGACTTAGCAATGTCGAAACAACTTGCGCAAATTCATACAGATGTACCATTAGAAACAGAAGATTTACTTAATCAAATGACATATCGTCATGAAATCGAACAATCTATCGAAATCTGTAACGAACATGAATTATTTGTATCAAGTAAATATTTAACAACAAACTTCTTGTAAGTAAACACAAAAAGCATATCACGCGCCGTCGTGATATGCTTTTTATTTATGCTTTAATTGTTTTCTTAAGACAGTTTGTGCCAATTGATTGGCTTCTTTATTTTGAGATCGTGGAATCCACTTCACAAATATTAAATCAAATTGACGTTCTAATTCTTTAAATAGCTCAAAGTAGGGTTTGAACGTAGCATTTTTAACATAATCTTTATCAATACTATCTGCAATTAATTTCGAATCTGTATAAATTAACGCATTACCAACTTCTAATTCAATTGCATGTTGAATAGAGAAGATTAAAGCTTCCCATTCAGCACGATGATTATCCATTTCACCTAGGCAAGACACGAAATGATGTCTCGCATCATCCGTAATAATCACGCAAGCACAACAGCTCTCTCCAGGATTACCTTTAGAAGCGGCGTCAAAATAAATTTGCGGCATTTCAATCAACTCTTTCAAATTATTTACCTTCTCATCTAATTTACACGAACGATAAACAGACTTCAATAAATGGTCATAATACTTTTCATTTAGACTTAATAATTCTTCATCAAACTTGTACAAAATATTGTAAGTTGTAAAAATTGTATATTAATTTTATAGAGTTATTTATAAATAGTATTTGAAATTAACATTAAAAGTGATATACTAATTCAGAACGAAATATAATTTTGTTCATATCTTATGTGTGAATAATCTTAACGGAGGGAGAGTTAGTTTCGCACGACCATTCACATATTAATAGTGTGCACTTCACTCATATATCTGAGATTCATTAATAGAATATATAACTGAACACATTACTAATGAGATAAAGACAAAATAGTAACGGGGGAAACTCAGCCATGAGTAAAGTTGCCTTTAAGGAAATTTATAGTAAAGGGGCTTGCTAATGGATAAGCAACGGAAATTACAGAAGTTTAGTATCCGTAAGTACACAGTAGGAACGTGTTCGATACTAATCGGTACGCTTATATTCTTAGGCTTACCAACTCACGATGCATTTGCATCTGAAAATGTAATTCAAAAACATGCACAAGAAGAAAAAGCAGAAGGCAAATCAACAGATCCAGTTGAAGAAGCGTCTGCAATCGAAGAAACAACATCAACTGAAGAAGCAGCTAAAGAAAACGGTACAGCTGAAACAACAGCAGAACAACCACAAGAAGAAGCAACTACAGAAGCACCTGCAGTTGAAGAAACATCACAAGATGCAACAACTAACGAAGAATCAACAACAGAAGATAAATCATCTACAGAAGAAGCAACTCAAGTTGATACAGCAGCAACAGAAACTGCGAAAGTTGAAACTGCTGAAAAAGCAGAACAACCAAAAGCTGAATCAACAGAAGTAGCTAAAGAAGAAACTAGTACTGAAGAAGCAACAGAAACTGCAGAACCAGCAGTTAATACTGTAAATGCAGTACAACCAGCAAGTGTAGAAGAAACACCTGCAGTAGATACACCAACAGTAGAAGCAACAGTTACAAATACAATTTCTGATGTAGATACAGACAGCGTGTCATCTAAATCACTTGAAGACATTGTTAACAATCAAAATAAAGACAAAGTCGAAGCAACAACATTAGAACAACCTTCAAGACAAGCACCAAAGCCTGGAGGTAGTTACAGCAATACATTTAGAGCAGTAGGATATCAAACAAGGCACGTAAGTAATTACGATCAATTACTAGCTGCAATGAATGACAAGAACGTTGGAACTATCGAATTTGATACGAATATTACTATGCCAAAAGCACAAAGAGGTGTTGGTGGCATAAAACGTGATGCCCAAACTTTAAATTCAAATGCCGCAAGAGCTGTGACTATCAATTTAAATTCTCACACTTTAAATACTCAGGACAACTACTTTGAAACTCCTGGAAACAGTGGCACTAAACCGGCTTGGAATATCACATTTAATAATGGTCATATTCATACTGATGATAACAATCCAGGTCCTGTGAGACAGAATGCAGGGATTGTTCAATATGGTAGCGGTGCTCACGATCAAGTATTAAACTTTAGAGACATAGAACATACTGGTAGTACATTAACAAATGACGATAAATTAACAGTTAATATTTCTGGTAATTTTGTTAGCCGTATTGAAAGTGGAAATGGTGGAAGAGGATACAATAATACCGTTACTATTGGTGCAAATACAATCAGAATTGCTGACAACAGTAATGTTGATATGTCAATGGCAAAGAAAGGTAGAATTTTTGAAATTTACGCTGATTCAAGTAAGAATAAAGCGAGACAATATCAAAACGGATCTTTCACTGTTGGGAATCATGCTACAATAAAATTAAGTACAAATTCTGAAAATCCATGGGATGAAGAAAATACACATAGAATTTTCGCTACTAGTGGAGATGGCGTAACGATCGACTTAGGTAACGATAATAAAATTGATTTATCAGGACAAGACATTTTTGCTTTTGGAACTGGCACTGGTATCGGTAGTAACGGCGAATATGGAATGTTAAATACAGGGAAAAGAACAACTATCAATATTCATCAAAAAGGTAATGGTAATATTGTTAATATGCATGGTGGTTCTAGATTTAACATTCAAAACGATAGTGTGTTTAATGCAGTTTCTGAATACAAAAATAATGGTCAAAACAGAAATAATAACCTAATCGGACTTAATTCAAACTCTATCATTACAGTATCTGAAAATGCAGTATTCAAAATTGATGCTATAAACCATCTCGTTGGACCAGATGGCACTCGTACAAGCCGTAACCCTGTAATTTCTATGGTTGCATCTGGCCAAACAACAGCCAAAATTATCCTTAAAGAAAATTCAACATTTGATATAAAAACGGATAATCACGATTATCATTCAGAAATTATTGGATTTTCAAATATTGGTGGTCAAGATCGTGGTATCTTCATCGAAGGCACAGTTAAATATTTCAACTTACAACGAACTGGACTGGTAACTAGTGGACAAGCGGGTACTGAGACACACCCAACAGGAAACAACTCACTTATTTATGGAGATGCATCTAAAAATAATTTCCTTAAATGGACTGGTAACCATGAAGTAAGAACATGGAATGATCGCGTGTTCAGTAAGAAGGGTCAGCATGATTCTGATATAAATAGCAATGTATCTAATATTTGGGAAAACATAACTGACTTCTCAGCTAAAATCACAGATAGACACACTTCAAGTGGAGCAATCACTCATGAAGAAGGATATACAACTCCTCTAAGTAACAACGGTAAAGATATTAAAGATCTTGATATAGGTATGCTTCAAAGATTTGTATTAATTGGACATGATGTCGATTTACATGCAATTATTCCACGACCAGTTAAATATGTTAAACAAGTGGCAGATAATATACCACTTGGTGCAGAAACTGTTCTAAAAGAAGGTAAAGACGGTGAAGCTAAAAAGTATACAAACCGTAATGACGGATCAGTTAACATAATATACAAATCTGAATCTAACAAACCAATAGCTAAATTAATTGCAAAAAATACACTGCAAATTGAGAATAATGTAACTCCATTTGATACGGTTTATCAAGCAAATAATAATAAATTAATTTCAGATGAGCCTACAACAGTTCAAGAAGGTCAAGATGGTATCAGAAGAATCAGAACTTCATATGATCTAAATACAGATACAGGTGAATTATCAAACCCTACATCTGAAACAATTTATGAACTTGAGAAAACAGATAAAATAATAGAAGTTGGCGCTAAAGAAGTGTTAACTGAAACTATTCCTTTCGAAATAGAATATAGAGATAATCCGAACTTGAAAGTAGGTACTGAAAATATTATCGAAGAAGGACGTAACGGTTCTAAATCCATTAATAATATTTACGAAATAGATCCTACTACAGGTGAAAAAACAAGAATTGCAAGTACTTCTGAAGAAATTATAACTCCAGTTCAGAATAAAATAATTGAACGAGGTACTAAAACGACTTCAGACGCTGATGATAAAAATCCAAATTATACATCAACTGAACCTGTGGCTACAAAACCAGGTGAATCTGTAAGGATTCCTCAAAATGGAGATCAAGATTTACCAACAGGTACAACATTTGAAATCCCTGAAGGTAGCGTGCCAGATGGTTGGACTGCAGTAGTAGATCCTAATACAGGTGAACTTACAGTTACACCTCCAGCTAATGCTGAGCCAGGTACAACTGTTGATATCCCTGTAACGGTTAACTATCCTGATGGATCTAAAGATGAAATTTCTGTTCCAGTTAAAGTTAAACCGAACGAAGCTCAAGAAAATGAGCCAGGTTATAATACTGAAAACCCAGATCAACCAATTGAAACGAAACCAGGTGAATCTGTAACGATTCCTCAAAATGGGGATACTGAATTACCAACAGGTACAACATTCGAAATCCCTGAAGGTAGCGTGCCAGATGGTTGGACTGCGACTGTTGATCCTAATATGGGTGCTGTAACTGTAACGCCACCGGCTGATGCCGAGCCAGGTACAACTAAAGAAATTCCTGTTAAAGTTAAATATCCTGACGGTTCTACAGACGATACATCTGTTTCTGTTACGGTTAAACCTAACGAAGCTCAAGATAACGACCCAGGTTACAACCCAACTGAACCTGTGGCTACGAAACCAGGTGAATCTGTAACGATTCCTCAAAATGGAGATAGTACATTACCTCCAGGTACAACATTTGAAATTCCTGAAGGTAGCGTGCCAGATGGTTGGACAGCGACTGTTGATCCTAATACAGGTGCTGTGACGGTTACGCCACCGGCTGATGCCGAACCAGGTACAACTGTTGATATCCCTGTAACAGTTAAATATCCTGACGGATCTAAAGACGAAATTACAGTTCCTGTAACAGTTAAAACAGACGATAGTAATTCTGATGTAAATTCTAACTCAGATAGCACTTCTGATAGTGGTTCTGACATGAATTCTGATTCTAATTCAGATAATACTTCTGACTCTAACTCTGATGACAACAGTTCTACAGACAGCGATAAAGACTCTGATTCAGATAACTCATCTGATAGTGGTTCTGATGTAAGTTCTGATTCTAATTCAGATAATGGATCTAACTCTAACTCTGATAACAACAACTCTTCAGACAGTGATAAAGGTTCTGATTCAGATAGCAACTCTGATAGCTCATCTGATAGTGGTTCTGATGTAAATTCTGATTCTAATTCAGATAATGGATCTGACTCTAACTCCGATGACAGCGACAAAGATTCTGATTCAGACAACAACTCAGATAACTCATCTGACAGTGGTTCTGATTCTAACTCTGACGACAATAATTCTTCAGACAGTGATAAAGATTCTGATTCAGATAACTCATCTGACAGTGGTTCTGACATGAATTCTGATTCTAATGCAGATAACGGTTCTGACTCTAACTCTGATGACAACAGTTCTTCAGACAGCGATAAAGATTCTGATTCAGACAACAACTCAGATAACTCATCTGACAGTGGTTCTGATTCTAACTCTGACGACAATAGTTCTTCAGACAGTGATAAAGAATCTGACTCAGATAGCAACTCTGATAACTCATCTGATAGTGGTTCTGATGTAAATTCTGATTCTAATTCAGATAATACTTCTGACTCTAACTCTGATGACAACAGCTCTTCAGACAGCCATAAAGATTCTGATTCAGATAACTCATCTGACAATGGTTCTGATTCTAATTCTGATTCTAATTCAGAAAATACTTCTGACTCTAACTCTGACGACAACAGTTCTTCAGACAGCGATAAAGATTCTGATTCAGACAACAACTCAGATAGCTCATCTGATAGTGGTTCTGATGTAAGTTCTGATTCTAACTCAGATAATGGATCTAACTCTAACTCTGATGACAATAGCTCTTCAGACAGCGACAAAGATTCTAACTCAGATAATACTTCTGATAGTGGTTCTGACGTGAATTCTGATTCTAATTCTGATAATAATTCTGACAGTGGTTCTGATGTAAGTTCTGACTCTAACTCAGATAATGGATCTGACTCTAACTCTGATGACAATAATTCTTCAGACAACGACAAAGATTCCGACTCTGACAATAACTCAGATAGCACTTCTGATAGCTCATCTGACAATGGTTCTGATATGAACTCTGACTCTAATTCAGATAACGGTTCTGACTCTAACTCTGATGCTAATAGCTCTTCAGATGGCGACAAAGATTCTAACTCAGACAGCAATTCAGATAATACATCTGATAGTGGTTCTGACGTGAATTCTGATTCTAATTCAGATAACGGTTCTGATTCTAACTCTGATGACAACAGTTCTTCAGACAACGACAAAGATTCTGACTCAGACAACGACTCAGATAATAATTCTGGCAGTGGTTCTGACATGAATTCTGACTCTAACCCTGACGACAACAGTTCTTCAGACAACGACAAAGATTCTGATTCAGATAACGGATCTGATTCTAACTCTGATGCTAATAGCTCTTCAGATAGCGACAAAGATTCTAACTCAGACAGTAACTCAGATAACTCATCTGATAGTGGTTCTGATATGAACTCTGATTCTAACTCAGATAATGGATCTGATTCTAACTCTGATGACAGCAGTTCTTCAGACAACGACAAAGATTCTAACTCAGACAGTAACTCAGATAGCACTTCTGACAGTGGTTCTGACATGAATTCTGACTCTAACTCTAATGACAATAGCTCTTCAGACAGCGACAAAGATTCTGATTCAGACAACAACTCTGATAACTCATCTGACAATGGCTCTGATGTAAATTCTGATTCTAATTCAGATAATGGATCTGATTCTAACTCTGATGACAGCGACAAAGATTCTGATTCAGACAGCAGCTCTTCAGATAGTGACAAAGATTCTGATTCAGATAGTAACGCAGATAATACTTCTGACAGTGGTTCTGATGTAAGTTCTGATTCTAACTCTGATAACAATAGCTCTTCAGACAGCGATAAAGATTCTGATTCAGACAACAACTCAGTTAACTCATCTGACAGTGGTTCTAACGTAGATTCTGATTCAGACAGTAACTCAGATAACTCATCTGATAGTGTTTCTGATATGAACTCTGATTCTAACTCTAATGACAATAGTTCTTCAGATAGCGACAAAGATTCTAACTCAGACAGTAACTCAGATAACTCATCTGATAGTGGTTCTGATATGAACTCTGACTCTAACTCTGATGACAGCAGTTCTTCAGAAAGCGATAAAGATTCTAACTCAGACAGCAACTCAGATAATACATCTGATAGTGGTTCTGACGTGAATTCTGATTCTAACTCTGATGACAGCAGTTCTTCAGACAGTGATAAAGATTCTGACTCTAACTCTGACGACAACAGTTCTTCAGACAATGACAAAGATTCTGATTCAGATAGTAACTCAGATAACTCATCTGATAGTGGTTCTGACGTGAATTCTGACTCTAACTCTGATGACAGCAGTTCTTCAGAAAGCGATAAAGATTCTAACTCAGATAACAACAGCTCTTCAGATAACGATAAAGATTCTGACTCTAACCCTGACGACAACAGTTCTTCAGACAACGACAAAGATTCTGATTCAGACAGTGGTTCTGACATGAATTCTGACTCTAACTCTGACGACAACGGCTCTTCAGATAGCGATAAAGACTCTGACTCAGACAGTAACTCAGATAATACTTCTGGCAGTGGTTCTGACATGAGTTCTGACTCTAACTCTGATGACAACAGCTCTTCAGACAAGGACAAAGATTCTGATTCAGATAGCAGCTCAGATAATACTTCTGACAGTGGTTCTGACATGAATTCTGACTCTAACTCTGACGACAGCAGCTCTTCAGATAGTGATAAAGATTCTGACTCAGATAGCAACTCAGATAACTCATCTGATAGTGGTTCTGACATGAATTCTGATTCTAACTCTGATGACAACAGCTCTTCAGACAACGACAAAGATTCTGACTCTGACAACAACTCAGATAACTCATCTGATAGTGGTTCTGACATGAGTTCTGACTCTAACCCTGACGACAACAGTTCTTCAGACAACGACAAAGATTCTGGCTCAGATAGCAACTCAGATAACTCATCTGATAGTGGTTCTGACATGAGTTCTGACTCTAACCCTGACGACAATAGTTCTTCAGACAGTGATAAAGATTCTGACTCAGACAACGACTCAGATAATACTTCTGGCAGTGGTTCTGACATGAATTCTGATTCTAACTCTGATAACAACAGCTCTTCAGATAGCGACAAAGATTCTGATTCAGATAGTAACTCAGATAATACTTCTGATAGCGATTCTGACGTAGATTCTGACTCTAACTCTGATGACAGCAGTTCTTCAGACAGTGATAAAGGTTCTGATTCAGATAGCAACTCTGATAACTCATCTGACAGTAATACTGATAGTAATGACGCTAAAGACAATACACCTGGATATGGTTCTAAAGATAATGGTTCAACACCTGTTAAACCTGGTACGTCTACTCATATCCCACAAGTTGGTGATAA